>DASXPG010000153.1:0-12341 GCA_036493755.1 Gemmatimonadales bacterium | reverse complement strand
CGTGGCGCTCACCCAGCTGAGGGTGATTGGCGCGCGACTCGGCCTCGAAACGATTGTGGCCCGGGGCGACGATGCGCGGCTGAATTTCCGCGCCGGCGCCGCACCGCGGCTGGCCCGCCTCACGGTGGCCATGGATGAAGTCCAGTTCGCCGCCGAGGTGCGCCGGACGCAGCCCTTGGTGCTGCGCCTCCAGCGGCTCGGTGGTATCGACCTGCTCGCGGGACTGGTTCGCGCCTTGTCGCGCGCCGCGGCAGAACCTTCATGATGATTGGGGAAAGACGCGTGATGACGAAGCGGTTCGCGATGGTCGCGGTGATGGCGCTGCTCTGCGGTTGCAAGGACGTCCTGTCGGGCCACCAGGATGTGGTCGCGACGGCGGCGGGGCAGGAGCTCACCGTCGAGCGCGTCGCCGGCATGATCGCCCCGGCCAAGTCGGTGCCGTTGCGCCGCGAGGTCGTCGACCGCGTCGCCGACATGTGGGTGGATTACCAGCTGCTCGCCCAGGCCGTCGCCCGCGGCGACACGCTGACCGACAGCGCCACGGTGCTCGCGGCAAGCTGGCCGTCGGTGGTCCAGGCGCAGATCGCCATCTATCACGATTCGGTCGTCAACAAGGCCCATCCGACCCAGGCGCAGATCGACAGCGCCTACAACGGCAACGACTACCGCTACGTCTCACACATCCTGGTGCGCGTCGTCGATACCAGCGCGGCGAACAAGGCCGCCAAGCGGCGCGTCGCGCAGGCCTACCTCGACCAGGTCCGTCACGGCGCCGATTTCGCGGCGCTCGCCAGCCGTGTCTCCGAAGATCCCGGCTCCAAGCAGCAGGGTGGCAGCCTCGGCCTGGTCCGCCGCGGGGTGATGGTCAAGCAGTTCGAGGACGCCGCCTTTGCGCTGAAGCCCGGCGAAATCAGCAGCTCGCCGGTCGAGACGGCCTTCGGCTACCACATACTCTGGCGTCCCACCCTCGAGCAGATTCGCGACGCCTTCACCGGCGAGATCAACAATATCTGGGCCGGCCGTGCCGACTCGCTCTTCCTCGACAGCCTCACCAACAAGAGCGGCATCGCGGTGCGGACCCGCGCCGCCCAGTACGCCAAGGCCGCGGCGGGCGATCTGCGGGCCGCGAAAGAACGCTCGCGCGTCCTGGCTACCTGGCGGGGTGGCGAGCTGACCGAAAAACGCTTTGCCGTGTGGCTCCAGGCCTTCCCGCCCCAGACCCCGGGGATGGTCGCGCAGGCGCCCGACTCGCAGGTCAACGATTTCATCAAGAGCATCGCGCGCAACGAGATGCTGATCAACACGGTGCGCCAGATCCACATCAATGTTCCCCGGGCCGCGATGGATTCGATCTTCACCCGCTATCGCGCCGAGCTGACGGCCACCCTGGCCGGCATCGGGGTCACGGCGGAGTCGCTCACCGCGGACACCGCGTCGCACCGGATCGGCAAGCCGGCCGTCGCGGCTCGTCGCATCGATTCCTACTTCTCGGATCTGACCAATCATCCCGGATCGCGGCAGTACTTCGCGGTCTCGCCCTTCCTCGCCGATGTGCTTCGCGATCACGGCGGCTGGAAGGTGAACGAGCAGGGTGTGGATCGCGCCCTCGAGCGCGCCAAGGAATTGCGCGGACCGGAGACCCCGCCGGCGATGTCGCCCGCGCCGATCCAGCCCGCGCCCGGAGGCCCGCCGGTCGGCGGTATGCCGGTCGGCCCGCCGTCGGGTGCGCGTCCGGCTCCTCGTCCGTCAGGGAGGCCGCACTAAGATGAAGGCGCTGTTTACCGCCCTTCTCTTTGTTGCCGCACCAGTCCTTGCCCAGACACCGGCGGCGGCGCCTGCCGCGCCGGCGCCCGGTCCGGCGCAGGCCACCAGTCCCGAGCTGATCGATCGCGTCGTCGCGGTGGTCGGCGACCAGGCGATCCTCTATTCCGAGGTCAACGAGCGGTTGCAGCAGTCGCGCAGCTCGGGGATGCAGATTCCCGAGGACAGCGCCGGCCTGCTGGCTCTACAGCGCCAGGTCCTCACGCAGATGGTGGACGAAGAGGTGCTCTACCAGAAGGCCAAGCGTGACACCTCGATCAACGTCACCGATACCGAAGTGCAGAGCGCGGTCGATCAGCAGTACCACAACGTGCGCACCAATTTCCGCACCGACCAGGACATGGTGACCGCGCTGCACGGCGCCGGCTGGGCCAGCACCGAGGAATACCGGCGCTTCCTCACCGAGCAGTCGCGCCGCGAGGCGTATCGCGACCGGTTCCTCCAGAAGCAGCGCACCGACGGAAAGCTCCGCTCCGGCACCATCAGTGACCGCGAGATGCGCACCTTCTTCGATGCCGCGCTCCGCAGCGGCCAGCTCGACAGCGTGCCGCCGACGATCACTTTCCGGCAGATCGTCATCGGCCCGCGCCCCAGCGACAGCGCGATGAGCACCGCGGCGCGGCTCGCCGATTCGGTGAAGGCATTGATCGACAAGGGCGCCGATTTCGCGGCGATGGCGCGCCGCTACAGCGACGACCCCGGATCCAGGGACAGCGGCGGCGCACTGGGCTTCTTCCGCCGCGGGATGATGGTCCGGCCCTTCGAGGAAATGGCGTTCTCGTTGCGGCCCGGCATCGTTTCGCCGCCGGTGCACACCGAATTCGGCTATCACCTCATCATGGTGGACCGGGTCCAGCCCGGTGAAGTGAAAGCCCGGCACATCCTCTTCGCTCCGGTGATCACGGCGGTCGAGGCCGGAGCCGCACGGCGCCTCGCCGATTCGATGGTGGTGCTGGTCCGCGCCGGGGCCAACATGGATTCGCTGGCGCGACTCTACAGCGACTCGAGCGAGCAGCACGTGGTCGGTCCCACCGACCGCAGCCAGCTGCCCCCCGGCTACGCGGCCAGTCTCGCCAATGTCACGGTGGGCGAGATCGTGGGGCCGGTCGCGCTGTCGCCCGAGAGCCCCGAGCGCACACATTACCTCGTCGCCAAGGTGACCGAGCTGCTCCCCAAGCGCCTCCCCGCCTTCGAGGATGTCCGCGAGCTGGTGCGCGGGCGCATGGTCGAGCAAAAAGGAATCCAGAATCTGATCGCGGATCTGCGGCGCGAGACGTACGTGGATACGAGACTCTGAGACCGTTAACCGTCAACCGTTAACCGTCGACCTGTAAGCGTTGCTTCCCCGCCTCGCCATCACGTTAGGCGACCCCCGTGGCATCGGCCCCGAAATCGTTCGGGCGCTTTTCCCCGCTGACGATTTCGACGCCACCATCATCGGCCCCGACGATCTGATCGAGGGCTACCCGAAGGGCATTCCGACATCCGGCGTGGGAACGTGGGAACGGGGGAACGGGGGAACGGGGAACGACGATGACCTCGAGCTCGCCGGGAGGCTTACCGGCCGCGCCGTCGAGAGAGCCGTCGAGCTATGGAAAGGCGGCCGGGTAGACGCGATCGTCACCGCTCCAGGCGACAAGCGGGCCCTCAACGCCGCCGGATACCGGTTTCCCGGCCATACCGAGCTTCTCAAGGGTCTCACCGGCGCGAGCCGGGTCGCGATGATGCTCGCTTCCGACAAGCTGCGCGTCGTCCTCGTCACCACCCACCTGGCACTGCGCGACGCGCTCGCGATCCTCACCCCCGAACGCATTACCCAGACCGCCGAGGTGGCGCGCGCCGGACTGCGGGAGTGGTTCGGAATCGAGTCGCCGAGACTGGCGCTGTGCGCGGTGAACCCGCACGCGGGCGAGGGCGGGATGTTCGGCCACGAGGAACAGCAGGTCCTGGAGCCCGCGGCGAAGAGCGCCGGTATCCTCGGCCCCTTTCCCGCCGACACCGTCTTCGTACGCGCGATGCGCGGCGAGTTCGACGCGGTGCTCGCGCCCTACCACGACGTGGGAATGACCGCGATCAAGGTGGCGAGCTTCGGCAAGGGCGTGAACGTGACGCTGGGACTGCCGGTGCCGCGCACCGCGCCCGACCACGGCACCGCGCTCGACATCGCGGGAAAGGGCGTCGCCGATCCCTCGTCGATGCGGGAGGCCGTGAAGGTGGCAGCCGAGATCGTCAAGCGGAAGTCTTTCGGCTGAAGCGGGCTTCGCCGACGCGGCGGCCATCCATCGCCGTCACCTCAAAAGCGCCGCCGTCGAGATTCACCCGATCGCCCACCTTCGGCAGCCGGCCCAGCGCGCCGAAGAGGTAACCGCCTAACGTGGTGTAATCGGCGCTCGACAATTCCAGCTTCAGCTTCTCGGCCACCTCCCCCAGCTCGGCGCTGCCCGCAAAGATCATCGAGCCCGCCGGCTGCGGCAGCGGCGTCGCCCGCGTGCGCGCCGGCCGGTCGTACTCGTCCTCGATCGGGCCGACGATCTCCTCGAGCAGGTCCTCCATCGTGACCAGTCCCGCGGTGCCGCCGAATTCGTCGAGGACCATGATCATGTGCGTCTTGCGCAGCTTCATGTCGGCGAGCACATCCTCGATTTCGCGCGAGCCGGGGACGAACTGCGGCGGCCGCTTCAGCGAGGCGAGGGTGCGCGGCTCCGGCGCGCGCAGCGCCGCCAGGACGTCCTTGGCGTGCACGATGCCGGTGATGTCGTCGAGCGATTCTCCGTACAGCGGATAGCGTGAGCGGCCCGCGGCCGCGATCGCGTCGGCCGCCTCGGCCAGCGTGTCGCTCTCGTGCAGCGCGATGATCTGGGTCCGCGGCGTCATCACCTCGCGGGCGTTCTTCTCGCTGAACTCGAAGACGCCGGCCAGCAGCCGGGCGTCGTCCTTCTCGATGGTCCCGGCGTGGCGGCTCTGCTCGACCAGCATCCGCAGCTCTTCCGCCGAATGGAGCCGGTCCAGCTGACTCGGCGCCTGGGTGCCGAAGAGCTTCAGCACCAGGTTGGCGCTCTTGTTCAGCAGCCAGATGAAGGGATTCGTAGCGTACGAGAAGACGATGAGCGGCCCGGCGGTCCAGCCGGCGATTTTTTCGGGCCAGACCAGCCCCAGCGCCTTGGGCGTCAGCTCGCCCAGGGTGATGTGCAGGAACGTGATCGCCAGGAAAGCGATCAGGCTGGCGAGGCCGTGCGTCGCGATCCGGGCGACCTGCGCGGGGAGAGCGTCGAAGACGATGCGCAGCGCGCTGGCCACCGCCGGCTCGCCCAGCCACCCCAGTCCCAGGCTCGCCAGCGTGATGCCGAGCTGGGTGGCGGAGATCATGCGATTGATGGAAAGGGCGGCGCGCCGGGCAAGCTTGGCTTTCCTGTCGCCCTTGCGTATCATCGCCTCGATACGGGTGCGCCGGGATGCCACGAGGCTGAACTCGGCGGCCACGAAAAAAGCGTTGGCCAGTACGAGCAGAAAGACGGCGAGAAGACGGAAGCCCAGGAAGCCAGGATCAGTCATCATGACGGTACATGATCATACGCACGACCCCGGACACGCGCACAGCCACGAGGCGGCCCACACTCACGCCCATGGGCTGGGCCATCACCACGGCGGCAGCGAGCGGGCACTTTTCTGGGCCCTCTGGATCACCATCGCCTTCATGTTCATCGAGGCCGTCGGCGGCTTCGTGGCCCATTCACTGGCGCTGCTCGCCGACGCCGCCCACATGCTCACCGATGCCGCGGCTCTCGGTCTCGCCCTCTTCGCCGCCTGGGTCAGCCGGCGTCCCGCTGGAGCCGGCCGCACCTGGGGGTGGCTGAGGGCCGAGATCCTCGCGGCCCTGGTGAACGCGGTGCTGCTCTTCGTCGTCACCATCGGGATCATCTACGAAGCGGTCCAGCGGCTGATGCACCCCGAGCCGGTCGAGCCGGTGGTGATGTTCTGGGTGGCCACCGCGGGGCTCGTCGCCGGACTCGGCACCGCCGCGATGCTGTTCCGGTCGCGCGGTGAAGACCTCAACATCCGCGGCGCCTATCTGCACGTGCTGAGCGACCTGGCCGGCGCGGCGGCGGCCATGCTGGCGGCGGTGATCATCCGCTATACCGGTTTTGTGAAGGCCGACCCGCTCCTCTCGATTCTGCTGTCGATTCTGCTGCTGGTGTCGAGCGGCCGGCTGCTCTGGCAGGCGGTGGACATTCTGCTCGAGGCGGCGCCCAGGCATATCGACGTGGAGGCGCTCCAGACGACCCTTGCGGCGGTTCCCGGGATAGAGCGGGTGCATGACGTCCACGTCTGGACCGTGTCCAGCGGGATGGTGGCCATGAGCGGCCACTGCGTGGTCCTCGATCCGGCGCAGGCGCAGAGCGCGCTGAACGAGATCACCCGGCGGGTGAAGGGCTTCGGCATCGGCCACGTCACGGTCCAGCTCGAAAATGGCAGCGGGGATTGCGTCGGGTGCGAAGACACAAACGAGGGGCGAAGAGGGATGGGGAAGGTTGGGGAAGGATAGAGAGGGATGGAGAGGGATTCGGAATACTCCATCCATCTTCCACGCACTCCGACGCAATTCTATTCCAGATCTATCCCCAACCTTCCCAATCCATCCCCACCCCTCTCGCCCCTCCCCGTCCCTTGTCTTTTGCCCTACCGGCCCCCTACTTTCCCGCTCGAAGAAGAGCAGCATGAACCGCAGTCCGGAGCCCTCAAAGCAGGTTTGAGCAGTGTCGATCCGTAACATCGCCATCATCGCGCACGTCGACCACGGGAAAACCACGCTCGTGGATCAGATGCTCCGGCAGGCCGGCGTTTTTCGCGCAGGCCAGCAGGTGCAGGAGCGCGTCATGGATTCCAACCCGCTCGAGCGCGAGCGTGGCATCACCATCCTGGCCAAGAACACGTCGGTTCGCTGGAAGGATGTGAAGATCAACATCGTCGATACGCCCGGCCACGCCGATTTTGGCGGCGAAGTCGAGCGGATTCTGCGCATGGTCGACGGGGTGCTGATCCTGGTGGACGCCGCCGAAGGCCCGATGCCGCAGACCCGGTTCGTCACCCGGAAGGCGCTGGCGCTAGGGCTGCGTCCCATCGTGGTGATCAACAAGATCGACCGGCAGGACGCCGAGCCGATGCGGGTCCACGAAGAGGTCCTCGAGCTGTTCATGGACCTCGAGGCCACCCATCAGCAGCTCGATGCCCCCTTCCTCTATAGTGTGAGCCGCCACGGGTTGTCCTGGACCGAGCTGCCGAAGGCGACGCCCACCGAGGTCCTGAATCTCAAGGCCGATCTGACGCCGCTTTTCGACACCATCGTCCGGTACGTGCCGGAGCCGAGCACCGCCGAAGGGCCGTTCCAGATGCTGGTCTCGACCCTCGACCATTCGCCCTACACCGGGCGGATCGCGATCGGCCGGATCGAGCGCGGAATCGTGAAGATGGGCGATACCATCGCGGTGCTGCCGAATGGCGGACCCGGCATGGTGGACGAGAGTCTCTTCACCAGGCAGAAGGTGCTCCAGATCAATGCCTTCGAGGGGCTGACCCGGGTCGAGCTTCCCGAGGCGAGCGCCGGCGACATCGTCGCGCTGTCGGGAATCGAAGGGGTCGAAATCGGCCAGACCCTGACGGCGGTCGACATGCCCGAGCGGATGGAGGGCATCGCCGTCGAGGAGCCCACGATTTCGGTGGACTTCATCGTCAATAACGGCCCCTTCGCGGGCCGCGACGGCAAGTACGTCACCACGCGGCAGGTCCGTGACCGGCTCTACAAGGAAACAGAAAAGAACGTCGCGCTGCGGGTCGAGGACACCGAGAGTCCCGACACCTACAAGGTCTCGGGACGCGGCGAGCTGCATCTCTCGATCCTGATGGAGACGATGCGGCGCGAGGGATTCGAGTTCCTGGTGAGCCGCCCCCGCGTCATTACCCACGAAGGCCCGAACGGCGAGCTGCTCGAACCCTACGAGGAGTTGACGGTAGACGTCCCCGAGCAGTATGTCGGAGTCATCCACGAGAAGCTGGGACCGCGCCGCGCCGAAATGGTCGACATGCGCAACCCCGGCATGGGCTCGGTGCGGATGATGTTCAAGATTCCGGCGCGCGGATTGTTCGGCTACCGGAGCGATTTCATGACCGACACCCGCGGCACGGGGATGCTGAACCACCGCTTTCTCGAATACGGGTCGTGGGCCGGGCCGATCAGCGGCCGCTCGCGTGGCGTGATGGTGAGCATGGTGCAGGGCGATGCGGTGGCCTTCGCACTGTTCAATTTGCAGGATCGGGGGGTACTGTTCATGAATCCCGGCGAGCCCCTGTACGAGGGGATGATCGTCGGCGAGAACTGCCGCACCGGCGATCTCGACGTGAATCCGAGCAAGGGCAAGAAGCTCACGAACATGCGGGCTTCCGGCTCGGATGATGCCGTCTTGCTCGAACCGCCGCGGCAGATTACCCTGGAATTGGCCCTCGAATACATCGAAGATGACGAGCTGATCGAAGTGACCCCGAAGGCGGTGCGGCTGCGCAAGCGCGCTCTGGGGATGCAGGACCGTGAGAAGCTGCGGCGGGCGGGGAAACGTGCCGCATGGGAGATGGTGTGAGCGTCGGTCAACGTCCAGCCTCGTGGAGGAGCCAATGAAGGCGCGGGAGTCGTCGCCATTCGAGTCGCGGGGCCGCCGTGACGAGGACGACGAGAACGAGAACTTCGGAGGGCTGGAAGACTTCGAAGAGGACGAAGAGTTCGACGACGCCGA
Source organism: Gemmatimonadales bacterium (assembly GCA_036493755.1). GTDB lineage: Bacteria > Gemmatimonadota > Gemmatimonadetes > Gemmatimonadales > JACORV01 > DASXPG01. The sequence goes on along the minus strand of DASXPG010000153.1, from coordinate 3,738 downwards.
TCTGGATGACGAAGAGGGTGAAGAGGAGTCGCCGGAAGACGACGAAGAAGAGGGCTACGACGACTTCGACGAGGAGTTCGACGACGAAGGGGGCGAGCCCCGCCGCGGAGGCGGAGGCCGGCCTCGGCGGGATTGGTCCGAATAGGATCAGTTCACAGACGCCGCAGACGCCACAGCAAAGGCCCCGGGATTGCCTCGGGGCCTTTGCCTTTTCTCTCCCCTCGCCTCTATCCTCTTAGTTGTGAGCCCCCCGAAACTCTGCACCACCTGCAAGGCCGCCATTCCAGCCGGGGCACTCTACTGCCTGTCGTGCGGGTCGTCGTCGCCGACCGAGATCGCGGAAGCGGGGAGCCTGGGGCCGACGCCGGTGCCGGCGTCGCCGGCGAGCGCGACCCGGCGTGAGGTGGTGCGGCACTCGCTCAGCGAGGAGGCGATCCAGAGCCGGCTGACCGCGGTGCAGGGTGCGTTAGGCGCGGGATACGAAATCCAGGGCCTCATCGGCCGGGGCGGATTCGGCGAGGTCTGGGCGGCGATCGACAGCCAGCTCGGCCGCGAGATCGCCATCAAGGTGCTGCGGGCCGAATTGTCGAGCGACCTGGAGTTTCGCGCCCGCTTCCGCCGCGAGGCCCGCGCCATCGCGCGGCTGCGCCATCCGGGGATCGTGCCGATCTATCACGTGGGCGAAGCCGCGGGGCTGGTCTATTTCGTGATGCCGCTGGTGCAGGGCGTGACGCTCAAGGCGGCGCTGGCGGATCCCGCGGGCCTGAGCGCGGATGAGGCGGTGCGCATCCTGATCGAGGCCGCCGGCGCCCTGCGCGAGGCGCACCATCATGGCGTGGTGCACCGCGACCTCAAGCCCGAGAACATCATGCTGGAGGGCCCGCGGCGCCGGGCGCTGCTGATGGATTTCGGCGTCGCCAAGATAGAGGACTCGCAGGCCGGCAAGGGCGAAGAAGGGTTGACCGAGACGGATACCGTCCTGGGCTCGCCGGAGTACATGAGCCCCGAGCAGGCCACCGGCCGGGCGCTCGATGCCCGGAGCGACATCTACTCGTTAGGCGTGGTCGCCTACCGGATGCTCGCGGGCCGGCTCCCCTTCGATGCCGAGACGCCGCGCGAAGTGCTGGCGCACCATGTGCTCAGCACCCCGCAACCGATCGGCGACCACGTCCGGCTATCGGACTCGATTGCCGCCGCGGTGATGCGCTGCCTCGCCAAGCTGCCGGAGGAGCGCTGGCAATCGGCGGAGGAGTTCGCCCGCGCGCTGGTGGGCGGCGCGCCGCGGCTGAGCGAAATCGGCGCTCCGCCACCGGCGGTGGCCGCCGCCGCCACGAGCCCGCGGACCTCGGGCGCCGGCCGGACTTCCGGCTCGTCGCGAGCCGCTCCGAAGCGCCGCTCGTCCATGATGGCGGCCTTGCTGTTCCTGTTGTTGATCGCCGCCGCCACTCCGTGGCCAATCGCCAGATGGTGGAACGCACGCAAGGTCGCGGCGGTTGTTCCTGCTTCTGTCCCTGCGCCTTCTGCCCCTGCATCTGCCGCGGCCGGACGCATCCACTTATCCGCGACTGTGACTCCCGGCTGCATTTTTGCCGAGCATGCCGACACGCTCCGGCTATCCGATCGTGCTCCTCGCGACAATTGCTGGTTTCCCGCCGAGAGTCCGAAGACCGTGGCGCCGGCCTTCGAGTATTCGGTTCGCTTCCGAGCGTCGAATCTCGCCCAGCACGCGGGCATCGGCCTGGCGTGGTGCCAGGGAGAGGGTCGCGATTGCCGCGTCGCTTTCATCTGGCCGGGAGCGCCCGCCGAGTGGGGGAAACCGGATGCTCGCTCCGGGCTGTCGCTGATCCAGATGGGAAAGAGCGGGGTGCTGGCCGCGGGCCAGCACGAGCTGCGGGTTCGTTATGCGGATGGTACGCTACGGTGCAGCCTCGATGGGAGCGTTGTGCTCGAGCGGCGCCTCGGCGCGGACTCGGCGTATCTCGTGGATCCTGACGTGGTCACCCTGGTCGTGCAGAATATGGCCGTAACGTTGGCCGGGCCCGATGCTGTTCGCGTGCTCCCCGCGCGCTGAGCGCGCTCTCGGCGTACCAGGCGCTGAAGCGCCCCGGCTATCGAAGAGTCGCCGCGAGGTGCAACTTAGATGGGTGAAGAAAGCCGAGAAGAGCGAGACCGCGAAGAGCGAGACCACGAAGAGCGAGACCATCCTGGTCGTCGATGACGACCGCGCGGTGCGGCAGGCCGCGGCTGACGGGCTGCGGCGCGCGGGCTATCGGGTGCTGGAGGCGTCGTCGGGGAAGGATGCGCTCGCGGCGCTCGACAAGGACAAGAATGTGGATCTGCTGCTGACCGACATCCAGATGCAGAAGATGGACGGCGGCGAGCTGGCCGAGACGGCGCAGGAGCGGAGGCCCGAGCTGCGGGTGCTGTTCATGAGCGGCTATACCGGGGGCGCGGCGCTCCACGATTCCGTACGTGACGAAGGGCCCAGCTTCATCGCCAAGCCCTTCGTCATGGAAGTCCTGCTCAAGAAGGTCAGGGCGGTGCTCGCCCTGAAGTCGGAGTAGTCACCCGCATTACTGGCAGTTCGTCACCGCGCGCGTCACCAGGTTCAGGTTGCAGGTCTTCGCGTTGATCTTCAGCACCACGTTGCCCTGACCGTCGGCGGGGAAGTCCACTTCCACGCGGCGGGTCACGTCGCGCGTCTCATCCCTGTTGGGTCCGTGGAACTCGGCGTGCACCGCGACGTTGCGGACGAACGTGCCCGAGACCGGGAACGGGTTGTTGATGCGCGGGAACGTCCAGGTGATGGCCTCGACCGAGTCCTGTGCGTTCTCGGCGAAGAGCCGGTTCCGGGTGCCGTTATCGAAGTTCGACGTGTCCTTGGCGGTGCCCACGGCGTTGTGGGTGCGCGAGACTTCGGTGGCGCCGGTGTAGTTACGGCTCACCGTGTCGTCGCGGAGGCGGTGCACCGCGCCGAAGAAGTTGGGGCCGGTGCGGGTGCCGTCGAGCTGCACGTGGATCGCGACGGTGCGGATGTTGGCGACCGGCGTGCAGCCGGGCATCGCGGTGCCGGTGCTGTCGTAGCAGGTGCGGGTGCGGTTGTAGATCACGCTGTCGCTGTTCTGCTCCACGGGGCTGGGGCCGCTGGTCGGGAGCGCGGCGCTGTTCTCGGAGACCACCATGTCCGAGACCGAGCTGGCGATGGCGTCGCCGGAGGACTGGGCGACGTCGGCGGTGATGGTGCTGTCGTCGAGGTCGGCGTTGGCGGTCGCGGCGGTATTGTCCTGGCAGGCGGCGAGGCCCGCAAATGACGCAACTCCGAGGAGCATCAGAAGGCGGCGGTTCATGTGCATCTCCTTGACGGGGGTCTGATGTTCTGCGCTCGGCGAGTCACCGAGGTCGCTGTGCAAAGAGACGCGGTACGATTGCGACTGTTAATTCGTTGCGCGAATCGGTCGTGTGAGTCGTATCACTTGGTGATGCGCGCCACACAATCGTTAGGGTGAGACAAATCTCCCATGATCGGGAAAAACGGAGTGGTGTCGATTTGTTAAGTCGGCGGATTGTCACGGAACCTGGAAGAGGCCGGATGGATTCGGCTTGTCGTGCAATGAATTGGTTATGTCCTGCGCGAGAAGAGCGCTAGCATTTCCGCATGGACCAACCTGAGCTAGAGCGGGTGCGTGCCGAGTTGAGGACCATGGTCGTTCTCGAGGGTCGGGAGTTGACTAAGGATTG
>DASXPG010000152.1:0-6812 GCA_036493755.1 Gemmatimonadales bacterium | reverse complement strand
ATCGCCGTCGTCCAGGGTCGGTGCATGGCCGGCGGCTGCGGCCTCGCCACCGCCTGCGACCTGGTGATCGCCAGCTCACAGGCGCAGTTCGGCTATCCCGAGATCAACCGGGGCTTTGTCCCCGCGATGGTGATGACGATGCTGCGCCGGTTGGTGGGCGAGAAGGTGGCCTTCGATCTCGCGGCGACCGGCCGGGTGGTCGACGCCGCGGAAGCGCTCCGGCTGGGACTGATTTCCCGGGTGCTCGATGCCGCGACCTTCGATGCCGAGGCCGCGAAGGCACTGGCGGCAACGGCGGCGCTCTCGGTATCGGCGCTGGCTCTGACCAAGCAGCAGTTCTATCAGCTTGACGGAATGGGTTTCGAAGCGGGCATCCGGCTTGGCGCAAAGGTCAACGCCGTCGCCCGCGCGACGCCAGACTTCCGCAGCGCCATCGCGCAGTTCCTCAAGAAGTGAGTCCCTGGACGCTCGCGAAGTATGTCCTCGCCATTGCCGGCGTGGCGCTCGTGGTCTCGGCCGACCGGCTCGGCCATCGTTGGGTCGGCTACGTCGGGCTCGCGCTGATCGTCATCGCATTCTTCCTGCGCCTCGCGTTCCGCGTCTCGCGACACCCGTCCTGAAGGACTACGTTTGACGCTGCCATGACCGCCCCCGAGGACACCGGCACGATCGAGCGCTTGCGCGCGCTTCTGGAGGGCCGCTATACCGTCGAGCGCCAGGTCGGCCAGGGCGGAATGGCGACGGTATTTCTGGCGATCGACCTGCGCCACGACCGGCGCGTCGCGATCAAGGTGCTGCATCCCGACCTGGCGGCCAGCGTCGGCGCCGAGCGGTTCGAGCGCGAGATCCGGGTCGCCGCCAAGCTCCAGCATCCCCACATCCTCACTCTCTACGATTCGGGCGGCTCCGGCGGGCTGCTCTACTACGTCATGCCCTTCGTCGAGGGCGAGTCGCTGCGCGACAAACTCAACCGCGAAAAGATGCTCTCGGTGGACGAAGCGATCGGGCTGGTCATCGAGATCGCCGAGGCGCTGGGATACGCCCACTCGATGGGGATCGTGCACCGGGACATCAAGCCGGAGAATGTGCTCCTCTCCGGCGGGCATGCGCTGGTGGCGGATTTCGGGATCGCCCGAGCGGTCAGCGCGGGTGAACACAACAAGCTCACCCAGACCGGGACCGCCGTCGGCACTCCAGTCTACATGAGCCCCGAGCAGGCGATGGGCGATGAGGTCGGCCCTTCCGCGGACCTCTACAGCCTGGCCTGTGTCGCCTTCGAGCTGCTGACGGGAGAGCCACCTTTTACCGGGGCAAATGCCCGGGCGATCATGGCTCGACACACCGTCGAGGCGCCGCCCGGAATCCGAACGGTGCGCGACACGGTGCCCGAAGAAGTCGAAGAAGCGATCCTCTGGACGCTCAACAAGGTCCCCGCCGACCGGCCCAAGACCGCGGCCCAGCTCATTGAAGCGCTCGCCATGCCGATGACGGCGACGGCGACGCGCCGCTCGGCGTTCAGGTCCCGCGTCACCGTGACGCCACGCCGGCTCACCGCGGCGCACCTGGCGCATCGGCCGATCTGGAAGCGGCCGGGGTTCATCGCCGCCGCCGTCCTGGTGCTGGCGCTTGGTGGCGCGATGGCCTGGAAGCTCGGCAGCCGCCACCGTGCTCCCCCGAACGCCACGGGCGCGGACCCGAGCAACATCGCGGTGCTGTATTTCGATGACCTGAGCACCGGGCACTCGTTAGGCTACCTGGCCGATGGTCTGACCGAAGGACTCATCGGGCAGCTGCGCGAAGTCAACGGCCTGCACGTGGTGTCCAGGGGCGGTTCGGCGCAGTATCGCGGCTCGTCGCTTCCGCTGGACAGTATCGCCCATGCGCTGGGCGCCGGCACCCTGGTGCGGGGAAGCGTCGAGCCCGAGGGGAGCGGCGACGTGCGGGTGATCGTGCGCGTGCTCGACGGCGCGATCGAGCTGTACCGCGCCTCGTTCAGAAAATCCGCGGGCAACCCGCTGGCCATTCGCGATTCGCTCTCCGCCGAAGTGGCGGAAATGGTGCGTAAGCGGGTGGGCGAGACGGTGAGGCTCCAGTCGAAGCGCGAGGGGACGAGCCGGCCCGAAGCGTGGGTTCTGTTCCAGCGCGGTGAGGGCTCGCTGCGCCAGCTCGATTCGCTCGGCCCCGCCGGCGACACGATGGCCATCGCGAGGGCATGGGCGCAAGGTGATTCGCTGCTCACCGCCGCCGAGGCGCTCGATCCTCACTGGGCCGACCCGATCGTGCTGCGGGCCCAGCTTGCCTATCGCCGCTCGCGCTTTGCGGGAGACCTCACCGTCGTCGGCCAATGGATTGCCACCGGCCTGGGGCATGCCGACCGCGCGCTGGCGCTCGACGACCACGATCCCGATGCTCTCGAGACCCGCGGGACGCTGCGCTACTGGAAGTGGCTGAACCAGCTGGAGCGCGATCCGCAGCGCGCGGCAAAGCTGCTGCTGGATGCCAAGGCCGATCTCGATCTCGCGACCACCGTGAATCCCTCGCAAGCGGGGGCATGGGCCACGCTGTCGCATCTCTACTATCAGCTGCCCACCAGTACCGGTCTCGACGTCAACACCGCGGCGCGCCGGGCCATGGAGGCCGATGCCTTTCTCGGTAACGCCGACGTGATTCTCGACCGGCTCTTCCTCTCGTCCTACGACCTCGAACAGTTTCCCGACGCGCAGCACTGGTGCGACGAGGGACTGCGGCGCTTTCCCGCCAACTTCCGCTTCACCGAGTGCCGGCTGATGATGCTGACGACGCGGGCCCAGCAGCCCGATGTGCGCATGGCATGGCGGCTCGCCGATTCGGTGGCGCGCATGGAGTCGGGGGCCGACTCGGTCTTCGGCCGGTTGTCGGCGAATGTGTACGTGGCCGCCGTACTGGCCCGGGCCAATCTGCGTGACAGCTCGCGCCATGTAGTCGGCCGCTCGCTCGGCAACGCGAGCGTCGATCCGTCGCGCGACCTGACCTACCGGGCGGCGTTCGTCTATGGGCTGCTGAGCGATACCGCGGCGGCCGTCACCCAGCTCGCGACGTACATCAGCGCCAATCCGCCCAAGGCCAGGACCTTCGCGAGCGATCCAGGCTGGTGGCTGCGTCCGATCGAGAATGCCGCTGCCTTCCGCCAGCTCGTCGGAGCATCCTCGCACTAGCCAATTGCGCCCGGTGCGGTGACCTTAGGGGAACCCCCAGCCCTGGGAATGGGAATTGCTGCGGTTTGGTGCGGCAACCCTCCTTATCCTCCAAGAGGTCAATACCGATGCGGCTACGCACCATTACGGCACTGGCCTGTGGTCTTGCGGCTACAGCGTGCTCCGATCGTCCCACGCAGCCGATCGAGGCGCCGGCGCAGTTTCAGCCTGTTGCCGCCCCGCCGTGCGTTCCCCGCGCTACCGTCGAAAAGTTCGTCAATCAGCTCCTTCCCGGCGCCGCCGACCGCTCGATGGTGCTGTCGCGTTACGGCCAGATCGTGACGATCATGGGACGGGAGCAGCCGGACACCATGGCCGCGCACGGCCAGGCGGTCAGTCTGGCGGCCTTCCTGATCGGCAAGTACCGCGCGGGAGCGCTCACCGGCGGGCAGGGGTCCGAGACGCAGATCAAGCTGGTGCAGGTGCTCAACGGTATCCTGTGCGCCGCCGGCCTCCCCCAGGTGTTTACCATCGGTTCGTTAGGCAGCGACGGTGCGGCCGCGTTCATCTATCCGGTGACGCCGGACACTATCGTGGTCACGCAGACATTGCTGTCGGGGGTCGAGGTGCCGACGGGAAGCGTCGGGCAGCCGTCGATCGTCACCATCACCAGGCTTCCCGATTTTCCCGGTCCGCTCCTGACGCCGCTGGATCAGTATCCGATCTACTACGAGGTGACCGTCACGCCCGTCCAGGTGCTGGCGAGTGACGTGGTCGTCGGGGTCTGTCTCGCGGGGAACGTCACGCCGCCGGATCTCTCGCGGCTGCGCGTGGCCCACAACATCGCGCCCTTCACGCCGGGGAGCATCGGCATCCTGCCGCTGGCGCCGGCTCCGTTCATCGATTGTACCAACGCACCGTTTGCCGCCGCGCCGTCCACCGGGCACTTCGATCTGGCGACCCGCCTGCAGCGGCGCTTGAGCAATCTCCTGCTTCCGGAGGCATTGGCGGCCGGTCCGCTCTTCGCGGCCGGCGGCGTCGGCGGCACCACCAGGAATTTCAGCCCCTTCGGCTCGGTCGATACGCTGGGGACGATGACGGCGGCGACGCGCATCGAATTCCACGGCTCACCCAACGGTCCGGCGGATGGACTGCCTTCGGTGGTCATCAGCACGCCAACGGGCAGGCCGATGCCCGGAATCAGCGTGACCTTCGCGATCACCTCCGGTAGCGGCTCGATCAGCGGCGCCAGCACGGTGACCGATGCGAACGGTGTCGCGACCCTGGGCGGCTGGACGCTGGGCCCGGTGGTGGGGTGCACGGTTGTGACGACCACCGCGTCGATGACGGCCGGGTCCGGACTCACCGGAAACGGGACCAGGTTTGGCGGCTGCGTGAGGTAAGGGCGCCGCGGTAAGCTCTGCGTAAATGCGCGCCTCGGCGCGCATTTTCGTTTCCATGTCTTGAGCGCGCCCGCGCTATCCTCGCGGGCCATGACCGATCTTGCCGAACGACTCGACCGGGCGGCGCAGGTTCTGCGCGCGCGCTTCGGCTACACCGCATTCAGGGCCGGGCAGCTGCGGGCGGTTCGCGCGGCGCTCGCCGGCCGCAGCGCCCTCGTCGTGCTCCCCACCGGCGGCGGAAAATCACTCTGCTATCAGGTGCCGGCGCTGGTCCTGGGCGGATTGACTGTCGTGGTCTCGCCATTGATATCGCTGATGCAGGACCAGGTCTGGGCGGCCAAGGCCAAAGGAATTGTGGCGGCCTCGCTCACCAGCGCGCAGTCGCCGGCCGAACGGTCGCAGATCCTGCGCGATGCCGCGGCCGGTGGAATCAGGATTCTGTATATCGCGCCGGAGCGGCTCATCACCGGCGAGATGATCGGGTTTCTGCGCCGCGTGCGGCCATCGCTCCTCGCGGTAGACGAGGCCCACTGCGTGTCGGAGTGGGGCCACGATTTCCGGCCGGCGTACCGGCGCATCGGGTTCGTCCGGTTGGCACTGGCGCGTCCACCGACGCTGGCGCTCACCGCGACGGCGACGCCGGCGGTCCGTGCGGACATCATCGAATCGCTGCGCCTGGGGCCCGTCGAAGCGATCGTGGGATCATTCGACCGGCCCAATCTCACCTTCTCGGTGATTCGGGTGAGAGATGACGTCGACCGGCGGCGCCGGGTGCTTGCCATGCTGAAGCCACACCGCGGCGCAGCCGTGATCTACGTCGCGACCCGCTCGGCGGCGGAGCGCTGGAGCCGCTCGCTTCATGCCGCGGGGGTGCGCGCGTCGCCCTATCACGCGGGGCTGGAGCACAGCGTGCGCCGGAACGTGCAGCAGGAATTCCTGGCCGATGAAGTGGATTGTGTGGTCGCCACGTCGGCCTTCGGCATGGGCATCGACAAGGCCAACGTCCGCGCGGTGATCCACCTCGGCATATCGACCAGCCTCGAGGCCTACTATCAGGAAGCGGGCCGCGCCGGTCGCGACGGCAAGCGGGCGCATTGCGTGATGCTCTGGAATCGCGATGACCTGGGACTGGCGCGACGGATTGTTCCGGACAGCAGCAAGCTCGATCCGCTGCTGCGGTACGTCAGCGCACTGACCTGCCGGCGCGATGTGCTGTTGCGCCATTTCGGCGAGCACCTGACGCGTTGCATGGGGTGCGACCGATGTGCGGCATGGAAGAAGTTCTGGGCGATGCGGGCATTGCGGGCGGCGTGAGGCTACGTCAGGTCGGCGGTGAACTCCCGGCGGACATCTTCGACGCTTCGGCCCCGTGCCGAGGCGATGCGGTTGAGGCGGGCGCCGAGCTTCTCGACCGCCTCGCCGACCAGCCGATGCGGCGCGAGACCGAAGAGGGGCAGGGACTCGTCGCCTAACGCTTCGGTGATGGCCCCGGCCGCCGATTCCTGGAGCTGCGCGCTCCGTCGCTCGATTGCCGTCCAGACCGGTTCACCATGCGCCGCGAACAGCCGGGCCAGCTGGATCATTCCGTGGGTTACGTGATCGGCACCGTCGCGCCGAAGACAGCAGGCGGCGTACCGCATCCCCGGGAGTACGTCGCGGCGCTCGAGCGCCGCGCAAAAAGCGCGATACCCGGTCTCGGCCAGCAGCCCGACGATGATCATGTTCCAGGTGACCGACGCTTCGGCGCGGGCTTCCGGCGATTCGTCGCTCTTGAGCCGGTCGAGCACTTCGGGAAGCTCGGTCCCCACGATGCGGCGGAACGCGGGCAGCTGGTCACCGGTCACATCGCAGTCGCCGCCGGCGACTTCCTCGTAAAACCGCTTGAAGATCTCCGCGTGCTTGGATTCTTCCCACAGAAATGCGGTGAGGTGCAGCTCTTCTTCGAGCTGCTCGCTGTCGGCCATCAGGGTGAGCAGGGGAACGAGGTCCGGTGTGGCGCCGACGTCGCCGGCGCGCAGCAGCACACTCAATCGCAGCAGCAGCGCCCGCTCGGCACCGGCCAGATTCGACCAGTCTTCGATATCCCGGGTGAGATCGATGGCCCGCGGATTCCAGCCCTTGTCGCTCTCGGGAGTCCCGGCCTTCTGACTCCGGAGCAATTGGCGGAACCGCTGGCCGAAAATCATGCGCCGGCGGCCCGCCGTTGCTGGACTCGGGAGGCGCAGGTGACCAGCTC
>DASXPG010000151.1:0-16602 GCA_036493755.1 Gemmatimonadales bacterium | reverse complement strand
CCTCGGCATGAAGCAGACCGAACAGGATCCGTGGATGGTGCTGCCGCTCAAGTATCCGGTCGGCACGCGCGTCACCGGCAAGGTCCGCAACCTGACGAGCTTCGGCGCGTTCGTCGAAATCGAGCCGGGCATCGACGGCCTGATCCACATCTCCGACATGAGCTGGACCAAGCGGGTGCAGCATCCCTCGGAAGTGGTGAAGAAGGGCGACACCGTCGACGTCGTGATCCTGAACATCGACGCCGACAACAAGCGCATCAGCCTCGGGCTCAAGCAGGCCGAGGAAGATCCGTGGCTCGCGATCGGCGAGAAGTATCCCGTCGGCCGCGAGATCAAGGGCCACGTCGTGCGCCTGATGGACAAGGGCGTCGTGGTGGACATCGGCAACGACATCGAAGGCTTCGTGCCGATGAGCCAGCTCGGGATTCCCGACATCCAGCAGCCGGCCGATGCGGTGAAGATCGGCCAGGTCGCCGAGCTGAAGGTGCTCGAGGTCGATCCGATCCATCATCGCATCGTGCTCGCGGCGATCAGCTTCCCCGACGAGCCGCTGCGCGAAGTGAAGCAGTTCACGCCGCCGCCCGACGATGAAACCGATGGAGCGCCGGTCGAAGCGTAGACCCATTGACGGACCGGGGAGTGTGACGCTACACTCCCCGGACAACCGAAGACCCGTGGTCATTTGCCGCGTATTGCCACCACGTTAAACAAAGGCTAAAAAGCGAACGCCCGCGGCATTTCCTCGCGGGCCGTTTTGTTTTCAGCAGTCGAAGTGCGTGCTTCGCGGCCGCCCACCCCGGGCGGCTGTTTTCGTTTCGGGAGGTGAGCGGTGCGCAAAGTCACGGTGACCACGCTGGCCGAGCTGAAGGCCACAGACCAGAAGGCGGTGTTCCTCACCGCCTACGACTATCCCACGGCGACCTTCGCTGACCGCGCCGGCGCGGATCTGCTGCTGGTGGGGGATTCGGCGGCGATGACGATGCTCGGGCTGCGCACCACCCTGGGGGTGAGCCTCGAGGAGATGCTCGTCTTCGCCCGCGCGGTGGCCCGTGCGGCGCAGCGCGCCTTCGTCATCGGCGACCTGCCGTTTCTCTCCTACCAGCCATCCGACGAGCTCGCCGTGCTCAGCGCCGGCGCCTTCGTGGGCGGGGCGGGCTGCGACGCGGTCAAATGCGAAGGCGGGGCGCGGGTCGCGGGGCGGGTGCGCGCGATGAGCGATGCCGGCATCGCCGTCATGGGCCACCTGGGCCTGACGCCGCAGAACCTGGCGCAACTGGGCGGCTACCGGGTCCAGGGACGTTCGCTTGAAGCGGCGCGGCGCATCGCCGACGATGCCTGCGTTCTGGAGGAGTCCGGCGTCTTCGCGATCCTCCTCGAAGCCATGCCCGCCGAGACCGCGGCGTTCGTCCGGGAGCAGGTGAGCGTGCCGGTGTACGGCATCGGTGCCGGCCCGCAGCTCGACGGGCAGCTGGTCATCTCCCATGACATCCTCGGCAACTTCGTCGGCGACATTGCTCCCCGGTTCGTCCGCCGCTACGCCTCGTTAGGCGAGGAGATCGAGCGGGCCTTCCGCTGCTATGCCGAGGACGTCCGGGCGGGGCGCTTTCCGGGACCGGAGCAGTGCTACCCGATCGAGCCCGGCGCCGAGGCGCAGATCCGCGGCGCGCGAATCGACGCCGGCGCCGAGGCGCAGATCCGTGGCGCGCGCATCGACACCGGCGTAGACACGCCGATCGCCGGCGCGCGCGGGGTGACGGTATGAGCGCGCGCCCGCTGCCCCAGCGCTGCCGCAACTGCGGCCGCGTCTTCGAGCCGGAGCCGGCCGCGATCTGCGCCGAGTGCCTCGGACCGCTGGACCCGGTTTACGATCCGGATCGCCGGCTGCCGGGCCGCGAGGAAATCGCGCGCCGCCCCGATAACCTCTGGCGCTTCCGCGAGTGGCTGCCCTTCACCGGCGCGCCGACGGTCTCGCTCGACACCGGCTGCACACCGCTCGTCGACGCCCCGGCGCTCGCCCGCCGGCTCGGCATCGCGCAAGTGTGGATCAAGAACGATTCGGTTTCACACCCGACGTTGTCGTTCAAGGATCGCGTCGTCGCCACGGCGATCAACGCCGCGGTTGCCTTCGGGCTCGAAACAATAGGCTGCGCCTCCACCGGCAACCTCGCCAACGCCGTCGCCGCGCATGCGGCACGGGCCGGGCTCGGCGCCTGGATCTTCATCCCCGACGACCTCGAAGCGGGAAAGGTCATCGGCACCGCCGTCTACGGGCCCAGACTGGTCCGGGTGCGCGGCACCTACGATGACGTGAATCGGCTCTGCGCCCAGGTCGCCGATCGCTTCGGCTGGGGCGTCGTCAACGTGAATCTGCGCGGCTATTACGGCGAGGGTTCCAAGACGCTCGCGTACGAGATCGCCGAGCAGCTCGGTTGGCGCCTGCCGAGCGCGGTGATCGCTCCGATGGCCGGTGGCTCGCTGGTGACCAGGTTGCGCAAGGGCTTCGGCGAGTTTGCCGCCGCCGGCCTCGTTTCCGGAACGGCGCCGCGGATCTATGGCGCGCAGGCGGAGGGATGTGCGCCGATCGTCCGGCTCGTGGAGCGCGGCGGCGATGCCGTGGTCCCGGAAATTCCGCGCACCATCGCCCGCTCGATCGCCATCGGCAATCCCGCCGACGGTGCCTCGGCCGCCCGGGCGATCCGCGACAGCGGCGGCTTCGCGGCGGCGGTGAACGACGAGGAGATCGTCGCCGGCATCAGGCTCCTGGCCGAGACGACGGGAATCTTCACCGAGACGGCGGGTGGTGTCACGGTAGCGGCGGCCCGCAGGCTCGTTGCCAGTGGCCAGCTGCCGGCGGCCGGCGAATTGGTCATCTGCATTACCGGCAACGGCCTCAAGACCATCGAAGCGGTGCGGGAGGATCTGGCGCCGCCGATCGCGCCGCGGCTGCGCGATGTCACCGCGCTGGTCGAGGCGGCTGCATGAGCGGCTCCATTACGATCCGCGTTCCCGCCACGACCTCGAACCTCGGCGGCGGCTTCGATTGCATCGGCGTCGCGATCGATCGGTGGCTCAGCCTCGAGGCATCGCTTGGCGTGGCCCCGGAACCGCCGACCATCGAGCGGCTTGGATACCTAGACAGACTAGGTATAGGCCTTTCCGAGGACCGGCTCATTCTCGGTTTCAACGGAGCCGCGGCGGCAGTTGGACTGGCCCATCCGCCAACCGTTCACCTTCGCGCCGATTCAGAAATTCCGGTCGGGCGCGGACTCGGTTCATCGGCGGCTGCCACGGTTGCGGGGGCGCTGGCGGCCAACCAGCTCCTCGGACTCGGGCTCGCTGAGATGCGCCTCATCGAGATCTGCGCCGAGATCGAAGGGCATCCAGACAATGTCGCGCCCGCGCTGCTGGGCGGCGGCACACTGGTGGTTGGGAGACGCGGGACGCGAGTCGCGGGCCCCACCACTCGACCGGCGGACGATGGCTACCTGGTGCGCGAAATCGATCTGCATCCGGGCATCGCGCTGGTGATCGTCGTTCCCGATTTCGCGATCGAGACCAGGCGCGCCCGCGCCGTGCTTCCCGAGTTTGTCCCGCATCGCGTGTCGGCTGGCGCCGCCGCGCGCGCCGCCGCGCTGGTGCAGGGCCTGGCGAGCGCCGACGCGGGATTGCTCGCTGCCGGCCTCGACGACCTGCTGCACGTGCCATTTCGCCGGCGACTGGTCAGAGGCTACTCCGCGGTAACCGCCGCCGCCATCCAGGCCGGCGCGATCGGCGCGACGCTTTCCGGCTCCGGCTCGTCGATCGTCGCCGTCGCGCTCGATCCATCCACTGCCGCGGCCGCGGGTGAGGCGATGCGCCTGGCCTGGGCCGGCTGCGGCGTCACCGCCATCGCCATTCAACCATCCATCGTGAGGGAATTCGCATGCCCGTGACGATCCATCTCCCATCCCAGCTGGCCCGCCTTGCCGACGGCAAGCGCAGCATCTCCGCCGGCGGTGCGACGGTTGGCGAGGCCGTGGAGCAGGCCGCTGCCGCCTATCCGGCATTGGGTCCCAGGCTGCGCGACGAGCGGGGCGCGCCGTACCCGTTCGTGACCTTCTATCTCAATGACGAAGACATCCGCCTCGCGGGTGGCTTCGCCAGAACCATTGCCGATGGCGACGAGCTGATCGTCGTGCCGGCGGTGGCAGGTGGGTGAGATGACAAAGACAGGAGAGACAGGAGAGGCAGGGTTGTCGCAGGCGGAGATTCTGCGATACAGCCGTCACCTCATTCTTCCCGAATTCGGCATCGAGTCGCAGCGGAAGCTCAAGGCGGCGAGCGTACTGCTCGTCGGCGCGGGCGGGCTCGGCTCGCCCGCGGCGCTCTACCTCGCGGCGGCCGGCGTCGGGCACCTTGGCCTCGTGGACTTCGATGTCGTCGATCTCACCAATCTCCAGCGGCAGATCATCCACGGCACCAGCGACGTGGGGCGGCCAAAGCTCGAGTCGGCGCGCGACCGCATCGCGGAGATGAACCCGAACGTCCGAGTCACAACGCACGACGCGCGGCTCACGGCCTCGAACGCCCTCGACATCATCCGCGGCTACGATCTCGTCGTCGACGGCACCGACAACTTCGCCACCCGCTACCTGGTCAACGACGCCTGCGTGCTGCTCGGCGTGCCTAACGTGTACGGCAGCATCTTCCGCTTCGTTGGCCAGGCGTCGGTGTTCGCCCATTCCGACGGCCCCTGCTACCGCTGCCTCTATCCCGAGCCGCCGCCGCCCGGACTGGTGCCGAGCTGCGCCGAGGGTGGCGTGCTGGGGGTGCTGCCGGGCCTGGTGGGTGTGGTCCAGGCGACCGAAGCGATCAAGCTCATCGCCGGTATCGGGGAGACGCTCGTCGGCCGGCTGCTCCTGGTCGACGCGCTCACCATGTCGTTCCGGACGCTCAAGGTCTCGAAGGATCCCGCCTGCCCGGCCTGCGGCACCCGGGTCATTCGCGAGCTGATCGACTACGAGCAGTTATGCGGACTGGGACAGCCCGCGCAAGGCGCGCAGGTCGCGCAGGCCACGCCTGTCGCGGAGATCGAGCCGCACGAGCTCGACAGCCGCATCCGGCGGGGCGACGTCTTCGATCTGATCGACGTCCGCGAGCCGCACGAATGGACCATCGCGCGCATCGCCGGGGCGAAACTCATTCCACTGGGCGAGCTTGAACGGCGGGTCGGCGAGCTCGATCCGTCGCGCGAAATCGTGGTGCACTGCAAGGGCGGGGCACGAAGCGCCCGGGCCGCCCGGCTGCTGGCGGATCGGGGATTCGGCAGGGTCGCGAATCTGGCGGGCGGGATCACGCGCTGGAGCGAGGAGGTCGATCCCGGCGTCCCTCGTTATTGAAGGGGATTGTGACGGTTGACCACATCGCGAGGCCAAGACAGCGGCGCGCCGTTCGGCTACTTTCCGGAAGGCCATCCAAACCTGGGACCTTCCGGATGAGCATGAAGGACAAGCTGAGCCGCCTCGAAGCGCTGGGCGCCGAAGCCAAGCTGGGCGGCGGGGCCTCCCGCATCGAGGCGCAGCACAAGAAAGGCAAGCTGACCGCGCGCGAGCGCCTCGAGCTGCTCCTGGACGAGGGGAGCTTCGTGGAGCTCGACCGTTTCGTCGTCCATCGCTCCGACGCCTTCGGCCTCGATGGCCAGAAGGTGCTGGGCGACGGCGTCGTCACCGGCTACGGCAACATCGACGGCCGCTGGGTCTATGTCTTCTCGCAGGACTTCACCGTCTTCGGCGGCTCGCTGAGCGAGGCCTACGCCGAGAAGATCTGCAAGGTGATGGACCTGGCGGTGAAGAACGGCGCGCCGGTCATCGGGCTCAACGATTCCGGCGGCGCGCGCATCCAGGAAGGCGTCGCATCGTTAGGCGGCTACGCCGAGATCTTCCTGCGCAACACCCTGGCCTCCGGCGTCATCCCCCAGATCAGCGTGGTCCTCGGCCCCTGCGCCGGCGGCGCGGTGTACAGCCCGGCGATCACCGATTTCGTGTTCATGGTCGAGAAGACGAGCCACATGTTCGTCACCGGCCCCAGCGTGGTGAAGACGGTCACCCACGAAGACGTGAGTTTCGAGGAGCTGGGCGGGGCGGCGGTGCATGCCGGGATCTCCGGCGTGGCGCACGTGGTCCACGCCAGCGAGGCCGAGAGCCTGGTGGCGGTGCGCGAATTGCTGAGTTATCTGCCGCTCAACAACCTGGAGCCGCCGCCGGTCCGCCCATCGGCCGATCCGCAGAACCGGCGCGACGAGGCGCTGCTCGACCTGGTGCCTGACGAGTCGAACAAGCCCTACGACATGCACGACGTCATCCGTCTGATCGTCGACGACGGCGGCTTTTTCGAGATTCACCGGGATTACGCGGCCAACATCATCTGCGGTTTCGCGCGGCTGGGCGGCCGCTCGGTCGGCATCGTCGCCAACCAGCCGGCGGTGCTCGCCGGCGTGCTCGATATCGGCGCATCGCTCAAGGCGGCGCGCTTCGTCCGCTTCTGCGATGCCTTCAACATCCCCATTGTGACCTTCGAGGATGTTCCCGGATTCCTGCCCGGCGTGGGCCAGGAGCATGGCGGCATCATCAAGCATGGCGCGAAGCTGCTCTACGCCTACTGCGAGGCCACCGTGCCGAAGCTCACCGTGATCACCCGCAAGGCCTACGGCGGCGCGTACGACGTGATGAGCAGCAAGCACATCCGGGGCGACCTCAATCTCGCCTGGCCCACGGCCGAGATTGCGGTGATGGGTCCCAAGGGCGCGGTCGAGATCCTCTTCAAGAAGGAGCTCGAGGGCGCCAAGGACCCCGAGGCGGCGCTGGCGAAGAAGCAGGCTGAGTACACCGAGACCTTCGCCAATCCCTACATCGCGGCGGGCCGCGGTTACGTCGACGACGTGATCGACCCCCGCGACACCCGTCCGCGCCTGATCAGCGCCCTCGCGATGCTGTCGACCAAGCGCGATCGCAATCCCGCCCGCAAGCACGGGAATATCCCGCTGTGAAGCGCGTCCTCGTCGCCAACCGGGGTGAGATCGCGCTGCGGATCATCCGCGGCTGCAAGGAAGAGGATCTCGAGGCGGTCGCGGTCTGCTCCGACGCCGACATGGATTCACCCCACGTGGCCGCGGCCGACGATGTCGTACACATCGGCGGCAGCGCGCCCTCGGAGTCGTACCTGCGCATCGATCGTCTCCTCGCTGCCGCCGAGGCCAGTGGGGCCGACGCGGTCCATCCCGGCTACGGATTCCTCAGCGAGCGTGCCGAGTTCGCCAAGGCGGTCACCGATGCCGGCCTGACCTGGATCGGTCCGCCGGCGGCGGCGATCGCCGCGATGGGGGACAAGACCAGCGCGCGGAAACGGATGCGCGACGTCGGGGTGCCGGTGGTGCCGGGGACGGTGGAGCCGGTGCGCACCGTCGCCGATGCCGTCAAGGCGATCCGCAGCGTCGGCTACCCGGTTCTGCTCAAGGCGGCCGCGGGCGGCGGCGGGCGCGGGATGCGGGTGGTCAGGAGCGAGGCGGAGCTGGAGTCGAACTTCACCGCCGCCAGCAGCGAAGCCGAGAAGGCGTTCGGCGACGGCCGCATCTACCTGGAGCGCTGGCTCGAGGGGCCGCGCCACATCGAGATCCAGGTGCTGGCCGACGAGCACGGCCGCACGACCTCGTTAGGCGAGCGCGAGTGCAGCATCCAGCGGCGCCACCAGAAGCTGATCGAGGAGGCGCCGTCGGTGGCCATGACGGCGGCGATCCGCCGCTCGATGAGCGAGGCGGCGGTCCGCGCCGCGCAGGCGGTGCGCTACGTGAGCGCGGGTACCTGCGAATTCCTGCTGATGCCCGGTGGCGATTTCTTCTTCCTCGAGATGAACACCCGGCTCCAGGTCGAGCACCCGGTGACCGAGCTGGTCTACGGCGTGGATATCGTCCGGATGCAGCTCAAGGTGGCGCAGGGTCACCACCTCTCGCTCCCCGAGCGGGCGCTGACGCCGCGCGGCTGGTCGATGGAATGCCGCATCACGGCCGAGGATCCCTTCAACGATTTCCTGCCCGCGGGCGGCCTGATCACCGAGTTCCGCGTTCCCACGGGCCCGGGGGTGCGCTGGGACGGCTGGATCGAGCGGGGCGTGACGGTGCCGCTCTTCTACGATTCGCTGCGGGGCAAGCTCATCGTCTGGGCCGAGTCGCGGGAGCGGTGCATCAAGCGCATGCGGCGCGCCCTCGACGACCTGATCATCGCCGGGGTGCCGACGTCGCGCGAATTCCACCAGCGGGTGATGCGGGAGGCGTCGTTCGTCCAGGGCGCGATCGACATCGGCTACTACGAGAAAGTCGGGAAGGGGCTGATGGCGCAGGGCGCGCCCGGCGCCGTGCTCGAGGACGCGGCGATCGCCGCGGCGATGCTGGAAGAAGAAAGAAGGGCGGGGAAGGTCGAAGAGGGTCGCGGAAGGACGGGGACGGGTGCGGAGGGGTGGGCTCAGGAGGGCCGGCGGGAAGGGCTGCGCTGATCAATCCCTCCCCAACCTTCCCCATCCCGCTCCGCCCCTCCCATCCTCTCGTCTTATCGTACCTGCTCGAACGTCACGTTCATCACCGGATACTTCGCCCAATCATGATAGTCGAAGTGCCACCACTCGCCGGGATCCACGGTGAAGCCCTCGGCTTCCATCGTGTGACGCAACAACTCCCGTAAGGCCGTCTGCTGCGGCGTGCCTCCGGCGTAGTCGGGGTGCGCGCGGTCCGAGAACTCGTCATAGGTACTCGGCATCCCCACCGGAAGTCCGGTCGCCAGGTCGTACATCGTGAGGTCGACGGCGCAGCCACGATTGTGCTTCGAGCCGGTCGCCGGATTGGCAACGAACGTGTGGTACCTCGGGTCGGTCGCCTGCCAGAACATCCAGGTCACATACCACGGCCGATAGGCGTCGTGGATCAGCAGTCCGTACCCCTGCGCCATCAGCGCGCGATGGGCGCGCAGCACCGCCTCGGCGGCGGGCCGTTGCATGAATGCCCGCGCCGAGGAATACATCGGCGAGCTCATGAAGTTGTTGCTGGTGGCGTAACGGATATCGAGCTTGATCTTCGGATCGAGCGTCGCCAGGTCCACGAGGTCGGGCTGGCGGAGCGAGTCGGGCTGCGGCGGCGGTGTCTGCTGGAGCGCCTCGCGCCTGAGCTCTTCGACCGGACGCAGCGGGACGATGTGAAACGTGGAGTCGGCCGTCGTGCGTCGTGCATCGTGCGTCGGCACTGATTGCGCGGGCGCAGTCTGGGCGATGACCTTTGGGGCGGCCGCGGCCAGCGCGGCGACAAGAAGGAGAGAGCGCATGACACGGATGATGGTGGCGGTGATGGCAGTCACGCTAGCCTTGCCACGGGTCGCGCGGGCCCAGATCATGGCCGCCGACACCGGCAACTTCGTGGTGCACGATTTCCGTTTCGCCAGCGGCGAGGTGCTCCCCGAGGTGCGGATCCACTATCACACTCTGGGTCATCCGCGGGCCCGGCCCGGCGGACAGATCCGCAATGCGGTGCTCGTCCTTCACGGTACCGGCGGCAGCGGACGCCAGTTCCTCGGCCGCACCTTCGCCGGCGAGCTGTTCGGCCGTGGCCAGCCGCTCGACACGGCCGAGTTCTACGTCATCATGCCGGACAACGTCGGCCACGGCGGATCGAGCAAGCCGAGCGACGGACTGCACGCGAGATTTCCCCACTACGCCTACGCCGACATGGTCACCCTCCAGCACCGGTTGCTGACCGAGGGGCTGCACGTCAATCACCTGGCGCTGATCATGGGCACCAGCATGGGTTGCATGCACAGCTGGATGTGGGTCGAGCGCTGGCCCGAGTTCATGGATGGCGCGATGCCGCTGGCCTGTCTGCCGACCCAGATCACCGGCCGCAACCGGATGTGGCGCAAGCTCTCGATCGACGCGATCCGCAATTCCCCCGACTACAACAACGGCGACTACACGTCGCAGCCGTCGGGGCTGCTGGCGGCGCTGTACTTCCTCTGGTTCGTCGGCACCGCGCCCCTTTTCAACCAGACCCAGGGCCCGACCCGCGACTCGGCCGATGCCTTCATCACCAACCGGATGCGCGAGCTTCAGGCCACCAACGACGCCAACGATTTTGCGTACGCGGTGGACGCCTCGCGGGACTACGATCCCAGTGGCGAGCTGTCGCGCATCGTCGCGCCGGTGCTGGCCATCAACTCCGCCGACGACGAGATCAATCCGCCCGAGCTGGGAATCATGGAGCGGCTCATCCCCCAGGTGCGTCACGGCCGCTACGTGCTCATCCCGCTCAGTCCGATGACCCGCGGCCACGGCACGCACACCCTGGCCGCGGTGTGGAAGAATTACCTCGTCAACTTTCTCGCCGAGATCCGCGCCGACGCCCATGAATGAGTGACGTGGTCGAAGTGGAGTCGCTGGCGGCGGGTGGAGCGGGGATCGCCCACCTTCCCGATGGGATGATCGTCTTCGTTCCGCGCACCGCGCCGGGCGATCGAGTCACGTTAGGCGAGGTGCGCCGCCACAAGCGGCATGCCGAGGCGCGGGCGGCGGAGATCGTCGCGCCGGGACCGGGCCGCATCGCGCCGCGCTGTCCGCACTTCACCGCCGATCGCTGCGGCGGTTGCCAGTGGCAGCACATCGAATACGCCGAGCAGCTGCGCGCCAAAGCGGCGATCGTGGGCAACGCGCTGCGGCGCATCGGCGGACTCGACGTCGCCGATCCCGACGTCGTTCCCAGTCCGCGTCCCTTTGGCTATCGCACCACCATCACGCTGACGGTACGGCGTTACGGCCCTCGCATCATCGCCGGATTCCACGACGCCTTCGATCCCAATCGGGTCTTCATGCTTGGCGCGTGTCCCATCGCGCGGGACGAGGTGAATGCGCTCTGGCAGGAGACGAAGCCGAAGCTCGGCGCGTTGCCGCAGGGCGATGACGTCAGGCTCAAGCTCCGGGTGGGGCGCGACGGCCGCCGGCTGGTGGCGGCGTCGGAAGGCAAGGAGGAATGGCGCGGCTTCGGTGATGATGCGCCGGATGAATCCGCCTGGGGCTTTCTCCAGGTGAACGAGGAAGTCGCGGCCTTGTTGCACGCGGCGGTCGTGGAGTCCGCCGGGCCGGGGAAGCGGGTGCTCGACCTGTACGCGGGCGCCGGCGATACCGCGTTGCCGCTGGCGGCCGCGGGCCACGAGGTGGTCCTGGTCGAGATGGATTCCCGGGCGGCGAAACAGGCCGCGGTCGCCGCCAAGGCCGCGGGGCTCAAGGTGAAGTGCATCGTCGGCCGAGTCGAGGATCATCTCACTCACTTGCTGCCCGCCGACGTGGTGATCGTGAACCCACCGCGCACTGGTTTGTCCGAGGAGGTTACTGGCCGTCTGCGCGTCTGCGCGTCTGCCCGTCTGGTGTACGTCTCCTGCGACCCGGCCACCCTCGCCCGCGACCTCAAGCGGCTGGGCGTGGCCGCTGATAGAATCGATCTCGTCCGCGCCTACGACATGTTCCCGCAGACCAGCCATGTGGAGACGATGATCGTGATCCGTCCATGAAGTACACCGTCGAAGTCGGCGGCAAGAGCTTCGAGGTTGAGATCGAGGGGGGGCGCCTCCTGCTGGATGGGCGCGCCGTGGATGCCACCCTCTCCGGCCTGCCGGATTCCGCGCTGCGCCGGATGGTCCGGGGCCGTCATGTCCGGTCGATCCTGGCCCAGCCGGGCGAGCAGTCGGGCAACTGGACGCTCGCATTTGATGGCTGCCGGCTCCCCGTCCAGGTGCTTGACGCCCGCGGGAGGGCCCTGAAGGCGGCCGGGTCAAGAGAGGGCACCAAAACGGCCACCGGGATCCTCAAAGCGCCGATGCCCGGTTTGGTCCTCCGGGTCCAGGTAGAGGAAGGGTCGAGCGTCGAAGCGGGTCAGGGGATGGTGGTTATCGAGGCCATGAAGATGGAAAACGAGCTCAAGGCCCCCCGAACCGGGACCGTTGCCAAAGTCCACGTGGTCCCCGGTGCGAGAGTAGAAAAGGGCACCCTGCTTGTTGAACTAGCCTGAGTTGACCTAACCCCTTAGCCAGTCTATTTTTCAATGCTGTACTGACTTACGACTTTTTGGGGATGGAATAGCATGCTGACGTATACCGCCAAAGCCAGTGAGCTCGAGCAGCAGTGGTTCGTCGTGGACGCCGATGGCGTGCCCCTCGGCCGACTCGCGTCGCGTGTCGCGCAGGTAATTCGCGGGAAGCACAAGCCGACGTTTACGCCGCACATGGATACCGGTGACGGCGTGATCGTGGTGAATGCCGAGAAGGTTCGGCTCTCGGGCCGGAAGATGGAGCAGAAGGGTTACTTCTCGCACAGCGGTTACATGGGGCACGACAAGATCACGCCGATCCGCACGGTGATGCAGTCCAAGCCGGAGCGGGTCATCGAAAAGGCGGTCTTCGGAATGCTCCCCAAGAACTCGCTCTCGAAGCAGGTCCTGCGGCTCAAGCTGCGGGTTTACGCCGGTGCCGAACATCCGCACAGCGCGCAGCAACCCGCGCCGCTCGCGGTCTTCGCGCCGAAGGCCAAGAAGGGGAAGTAACGGATGGCGGTGATCGACGTTCCGACGAAGTTCCACGCGATTGGCCGGCGCAAGACCAGCGTCGCGCGCGTGTACCTGAAGCCCGGCTCGGGAAAGTGGGAAGTCAACGGGCGCACGCTCGGTGACTACTTCCCGCGGCCCAGCCTGGTGTCGCTGATCCAGCAGCCCTTCACCGCGACCGATACCCTCGGCGCGTTCGACGTGAAGGCCAACGTGGACGGCGGCGGCATGACCGGGCAGGCGGGCGCGATGCGCCTCGGTATCGCCCGTGCCTTGCTGCTGGTGGACGAGACGCACCGGAAGAAGCTGCGCACCGGCGGCCTGCTCACCCGCGATCCTCGCGCGGTCGAGCGGAAGAAGCCGGGCCGTCCCGGAGCGCGGAAGCGGTTCCAGTTCTCGAAGCGGTAGGATGCAGGCCGCGTCGGCCTTTCCGACGTACGACGCACGGTAGTCAAATTCGCACATCGCGGGATGGGGGCGGGGGTGTCCGGCGACGGATTCCGACCCCAGGCGAACGCGATGGACGCACAACCACAGGGGAGACGCACCGCAGATGGCATTGCCAGAAATTCAAGCGCTGCTCGAAGCCGGGGTCCATTTCGGGCACCAGACCCGTCGATGGAATCCCAAGATGCGCCGGTTCATTTTCGCCGAGCGCAACGGTATCTACATCATCGACCTCGAGAAGACGCTCAAGCAGCTCCGCCTCGCGCAGGAGCTGGTGCAGAGCGTCGTGTCCAAGGGCGACAACGTCCTGTTCGTCTGCACGAAGAAGCAGCTGAAGGCGATCATCCAGATCGAGGCGCAGAAGGCCGGCGCTTTCTGGGTGACGGAGCGTTGGCTGGGCGGCACGCTCACCAACTTCGCCACCATCAAGAAGCAGACGCGGCGGCTGAAGGAGCTGGAGCAGGGCCAGGAAGAAGGCAGCTTCGAGTTCTTCACCAAGAAGGAGCAGCTGCTCTTCGAGCGCGAGCGGGTGAAGCTCGACCGGAACCTGGCGGGCATCAAGAACATGACCCGTCTGCCCGGTGCGCTGTTCGTCATCGATGCGAAGAAGGAGCGGATCGCGATCGCCGAGGCCAACAAGCTCGGCATCCCGATCGTCGCGATCGTGGACACCAACGCCGATCCGGACGTGATCACCGTCCCGATCGCCGGCAACGACGACGCGATCCGGTCGGTTTCGCTGATCACCGCGGCGCTGTCGGATACCATCGGCGAGGCGCGTGCCGCCCGGCCGGTGCGCGAGGAAGTGGAAGAGCAGGACTTCGCGACCTACTCGACCGACGGCGGTTCGGTCGAAGGCGCCGGTGAAGACGGCGACAAGCGCCGCCGCCGTCCGCGCCGCAAGCGCCGGCCGAAGCCGGAGGCGATCGTCGCGAGAATGAAGGAGCCCGAGGGCGGCGAAGTGAAGGGCGAAGCCGGGGCCGATGCTCCGGCGGCGGCGGCGGACGCCGGCGCGTAACCGGACGTCCGAATGATGCGCGCCGCCGCCTCAGCCCGGATGGGCGGGCGGCGGTTTGCTACAAGGCAGTCGACAGTCAACGAGTGAAGGAAAAACGAGAAATGAGCACCACCGCGATCAGTGCGAAGCATGTGGCCGAGCTGCGTCAGAAGACCGGCGCCGGCATGATGGATTGCAAGAAGGCCCTGGAGGAGAACGGCGGCGACATGGACAAGTCCGCCGAGTGGCTCCGGGCCAAGGGCATCATGAAGGCCGAGAAACGCGAAGGGCGCGAGGTGAAGGAAGGCCGGATCGAGGTCTACCACCACCACAACGGCAAGGTCGCCGTGATGGTCGAGGTGAACTGCGAGACCGACTTCGTCGCCCGCACCCCCGATTTCATGGCGCTCTGCAAGGACATCGCCATGCACATCGCCTCGGCGGCGCCGCTGGCGGTGAGCAGCGACCAGATCCCGGCCGAGACGGTCGAGCGTGAACGCCGGATCTACACCGAGCAGGTCGCCGCCGAGGGCAAGCCGGAAGCGATCCGCGCCAAGATCGTCGACGGGAAGATCAAGAAGTACTTCTCCGAGGTCGTCCTGTTGGAGCAGCCGTTCGTGAAGGACGACAAGCAGACCATCGGCGAGCTGGTCAAGCACATGAGCGGGAAGACCGGCGAGAATATCCAGGTTCGCCGCTTCGCCCGCTTCCTGCTTGGCGAATCGGTTTGACCTTCCCCGTCAAGCGCGCGCTGTTGAAACTGTCCGGCGAGGCGCTGGCGGGCGACAAGGGTTTCGGGCTGGATTTCACCATCATCGAGCGATTGACCGATGAAGTGAAAGCGGTGCGCGAGGCCAAGGTGGATCTCGGCCTCGTGATCGGCGGCGGCAACATCATGCGCGGCCAGCAGGCCAGCCAGCAGGGGATGGACCGCGTCTCCGCCGACTCCATGGGGATGCTGGCCACGGTGATCAACGCCCTCGCGCTCCAGGACATTCTGGAGCGCAAGGGCGTCGACACGCGGGTGATGACCGCGATCCGCATGGAGGCGCTCGCCGAGCCGTACATCCGGCGTCGCGCCGTCCGGCACCTCGAGAAGGGCCGGGTGGTGATTTTCGCCGGCGGGACCGGCAACCCGTACTTCTCGACCGACACCGCGGCGGTGCTGCGCGCGCTGGAGATCGAGGCCAACATCATCATGAAGGGCACCACGGTGGACGGCGTCTACAGTGCCGATCCGCGCAAGGATCCGAACGCGAAGTTCCTTCCTGAGGTATCGTACCAGGAGGCGATCGTGCAGGGCCTCGGGGTGATGGATGCCAATGCCTTCGCCCTCTGCAAGGACAACGGTTTGCCGATCCAGGTGTTCAACATCAACAAGCCCGGTGCCATCGTCCGGATCCTGAAGGGCGAGCGCATCGGCACCACGGTCAGATGACCCCGAAGACCGCAGCCGACGTGCTCAAGCTGGCCAAGGGCGCGATGGACAAGTCGATGGAAGGCACGCGTAAGGAATTCGCGGCCATCCGCACCGGCAAGGCTACCACCGCGCTGCTCGACCTCATCAGGGTCGACGCCTACGGCAATTCGATGCCGCTCAACCAGGTCGGATCGGTTGCCGCTCCGGAGCCTCGCCTCCTCACCGTCACGCCCTGGGACAAGGGTCTCACGCAAGCCATCGAGAAGGCGATCCGTGAATCCGATCTCGGGCTCAATCCCGCCTCACAGGGCGGCATCATTCGCGTGCCGATCCCGTCGCTCAATGAAGAGCGGCGCCGTGACCTGGTGAAAGTGGTCAACAAGCTCGCCGAGGAAGGGCGCGTCTCGGTCCGCCATCACCGCCAGGAGGCGATGGGCTCGATCAAGAAGCTCGAGCACGTCTCCGAGGATGAGAAGAAGCACGCCGAGAAGGATGTGCAGAAGGCCACCGACGAGCACATCAAGCACATCGACGAGATGGTGAAGGCCAAGGAAGCGGAGATCATGGAGGTGTGAGCACGGACGCGCTGCTGGGCAAGCTCAAGGAACACGGCGCGATTCCCCGGCACGTCGCCATCATCATGGATGGCAACGGACGCTGGGCGAAGGAGCGTCACCTCCCGCGCACCCTCGGCCATCGCGAGGGGATGAAGGCGGTGCGCGAGGTCGTCGAGGGGTGTATCGAGTCGGGCGTCGAGGTGCTCACGCTCTACGCCTTCAGCGAGGAGAACTGGAACCGGCCGGCGCTGGAGATCGGCGCGCTGATGGGCCTCCTCGAGGAGTATATCGCCAAGGAAACCGCCGAGCTGCGGGGGCAGGGCGTCGAGGTCCACGTCATCGGCGACCTGGCCAGGCTCCCCACCAACAAGCGCGAAGCCGTGGACAAGCTGGTCTCGGGGACGCGGGGCGGCACCAGGCTCCAGCTCAATCTCGCCATCTCCTATTCGAGCCGCGCCGAGATCGCGCGCGCCGCGCGCCGGCTGGCCGAAGACGTGCTGCATGGCCGGCTCGCCCTCGAGGATGTGGACGAGGAGGCGCTCAGCCTCAAGCTCTACACCGCCGGCCTCCCCGACCCCGA
>DASXPG010000150.1:0-9296 GCA_036493755.1 Gemmatimonadales bacterium | reverse complement strand
GCGATCCTCAAGGACATTGGTTTCGCGAAGTCGGCCTCCGAAGCGCGGCGGATGATCGAGCAGGGCGGCGTCCAGGTAGATGGCGCCAAACCGGCCAACGCCGATGCGGAGCTCTCAGCGGGGAGTCACATCGTGAAGTACGGAAAACTGAAATTCGCGGACGTGACCATCGGCCATTGATTGCGGCGTTCAAACACAGGCGTCCTCGCTGACCGGCCTCACCGCGAAATTGCAGACGATCCGTTCTCTATCGAGGAAGCCCGGCATGCCCGGCATCTTCGAGCACGTCCAGCACTTTCTCCATTTCTTCCATGGTACTGTAGAAATGCGGGCTCAGCCGGATCGCGCCTTCGCGGAAGGCGCAGATCACGCCGGCGGCCTTGAGGCGGCGGTGGGCTTCGGCGGCATTGGCCGGCGCGAGGCAGAGAATCGCGCTGCGGTGCGCGTCCTCGACCGGCGAGACGATGCGCACACCCTTGTCCATCGCCCAGGTGATCAGCGGCTCGGCGAGAGCGCGGGTGTAGGCGGCGATGGCGTCCACCGTCAGGTCGGCGAGCATGCCTAACGAGGCGCTCATCCCCACCATGTCCTGGAAGGGAATGGTGCCGACCTCGAAGCGGCGCGCGTCGCGGCGCAGCTCCGGGTTGTAGCGCACGATGTTGGAGAAGTCGTCGGTCCCCTCGAAGGCCATCCAGCCCACCGCCGCCGGCTCCATCAGCGGGATCAGCTCGCGGCGCACGTAGGTGAAGCCCGAGCCCCACGGCGAGAGCAGCCATTTCTGGCCGCCGGTGGCGAGCACGTCGACCGGGGTCTCCCGCACGTCGAGCGGCGAATTGCCCAGCCCCTGGATGGCGTCCACCACCAGCCAGGTCCCGTTCGCGCGACAAGCCGCCCCGAGCCGGGCCAGATCGGCGCGGTAGCCATTGCTGAACTGCACGAACGACACCGCCAGCACTTTCACGCGGGGATCGGTCAACCGCTCCAGCATATGGGCTTCGTCGGGAAAGCCGTCGGCGCCGACCGGTGCCAGCTCGGCCTTCACGCCGCCATCGCTGAGGCGGAGCCAGGGATAGACGTTGGCGGGAAACTCGCGGTCACTCAGCAGCACGATGTCGCCCGGATCGAGGGGCAGCGCCCGCGCGGCGACATTGATGCCGGTGGTGGTATTGGGAGCGAGGGCGATCTCGTCGGGCGACGCACCGATCAGCCGCGCCGCGGCGGCGCGGGCGTCGGCCAGCCCGCTCATCAGGTCGCGGTCGGGAAGAAGATGAGGCGCGGTACGCTTGGCGTTGAAAGCGTCGAGCACCAGGCGCGTGCGCTCGGGGATCGGTCCGATGGAAGCGTTGTTGAGATACGTCGTCGCGCCGGTCCACGGGAATTCGCGATTGCGAAGGTCCCGCACGATGCTGCGAATCTCCGGAGCGGCCACGAGGTCAGTCACCTTTCAAACCTTAACCGCGCCCCTCTCACCGCGACAAGGACCATCCGCCGGCGATCATGGACTCGCCGTTGGTTGACTTTCCGGTGGCGCATGTTTCCAGAGGCGGTGGGTCCACAGATACTGCTCCGGGACCCGCCTGATCATCGCTTCCAGTGCCGCGCGATAGCGGTCGGCGACCTCCTGCCCCGCGGATGCGGCATCACCCTTCACTTCCTCGATCAGCGGCTGGCCCAGCATTTCATAACGCTGGCCGCGGGCCACCAATCCGCCGAACACAACGGGAGCGCCCGAACGCACGGCGAAGAGCCCCGGCCCGGCGGGCGTTTTCGTCAGGCGGCCGAAAAACGGCGACCAGATGGTGCTGCGCAAGGCGCCCTGGTCGGCGACCAGCGCAACGGCCCGATTATCCCGGAGCGCCCGCATGACGCCGCTGCGCGCCTCGGGCATCGGGATGGTCTCGATTCCCAATCTGCGCCGCACCGACTCGGCCTGCGCCGCGACGTACGGATTGGAGGGTGGCTTCACCACGGCGGCGAGCGGAATGCCGATCGCGGCGAGGTACGCGCCGGCCAGCTCCCAGTTGCCGAAATGGCCGGTGAGGATGATGACGCCGCGGCCGCGTTTGAGCCGCTCGCGTACCACGTCGACGATTTCGCCCCCATCGACCAGCGGCGCCACGGCCGAAGGACCGCCGGCGGAGAGCCGCAACGAGTCCACCGCCATGCGGCCGAAGTGCGCGTAGACCCGCGCGGCGAGCGCCGAGCGCTCGGCATCGGACAGGTCGGGAAAGGCGATGCGGAGATTGCCCTCGGTGATGGACCGCCGGAGGCCCGCACCCCGCGCAACGCGTCCCGCGGCTGCCGCCACGGCGAGCGCCAGCGAGCGCGGCAGCGCCATCGTCAACATGCCGGCGGCGCGCAACGCCAGATACGCGGGGTAATCGGAGCGGCGCTTCAGAGTCCGGGCGCCTTGCGCGGCCGGCGGGCCAGCGCCGCGCGGTAGACGGCGTCGGTCTGCTCGAGGGTGCGCTGGATGGTGAAGTCTTCGCGGACGCGCCGGCGCGCCGCCGCGCCCACACGCGCGCGGAGGGCGGGATCGGCCAGCAGCCGTTGTATCGCAGTGCCTAACGAGCGCGGGTCGCGCGGCGGCACCAGCAGGCCGTTCACCCCGTCCTGGACGAGGTCGGTGTTGCCGCCCCGCGCCGTGGTGACCACCGGCTTCCCCAGCGCCATCGCCTCGAGCAGGCTCTGCGACATCCCTTCGCTGCGCGTCGGCAGCGCGACCACATCGAAGCGGTCGTAGAAGGCCCGCACGTCGTCCTGGAAAGGCACCCATACCACGCGATGCAGCGCCGGCGGCTTCAAGCTGGACAGGTACTGGTCCGGGAAAAAGCCCACCGCGCAGAGCGTCACCGGCGTGGTCACGAACTCGAGCGCCTTGAGCAGCGTGTCGTGATCCTTTTGCCGTGAAACAACCCCAATGACCGGTCTCTCCTGTGGCGACTGTGGTGACTGCACACTGGCCGGCCGGTCGATCAATGCGCTCACCCGGAACCGTTCCTCGTCACCGACCGGCCGGTCGACCCGCGCGAGGTCGACGGCGTTATTCACCACGCTGATCCGCCATGGCGGCGTGCCGCGAGCGATCAGCGCCCGCGCCACCGGCCGGCTGACCGCGATGGTCCGGTCGGCGGCGAAGCCGCTCATGATTCCCGATGCGAGCGTGGACATCGGCATGCCGCGGCGCGTCATCACCAGCGCCGGGAAGAGCCGCCGCTGGAATCGCAGCCGCCGCGTCGCCGAGCGGTCCTTCGAGCTATGGGCGTTGACGAGGTCGATCTTGAGTACCCACGTCAGCCGCTCGATTTCATCGGCCGCCAGCGCGGTGTCGGCGAATCCGATGGGTGCGAAGGCCGCGCCGCCGTCATCGCGAATTCTTCCCTCGAGCCAGGTGCCGGGCGGGCACCCCACCACCACGCGATGTCCGGCGGCGGCCTGGGCGCGGGCCAGCAGCGCGATCGAGATGCTCGATCCCGCTCCGTGGCCTTCGTGCGTCAGATGGAGGATGGTAAGCGGCGCGCTCACGCGCTCGCGGCGCTCCGCCGCTCGGCGCCGAACTGCAGCTCGTAGAGCCGGCGATAGAGCCCGCCGGCGGCGAGCAGCTCGTCGTGCCGGCCGCGCTGCACGATCCGGCCCTTCTCGAGCACCAGGATCTGGGTCGCGTGCTGCACCGTCGAGAGCCGGTGCGCGATCACGAACACCGTGCGGCCTTCGAGCAGCCGGTCGATCGCCTCCTGCACCAGCCGCTCGGCTTCGGTGTCGAGGGCGCTCGTCGCTTCATCGAGGATGAGCATCGGTGGATCGCGCAGCAGCGCGCGCGCGATCGCCAACCGCTGGCGCTCGCCTCCCGACAGCCGGGTGCCCCGTTCGCCGAGCAGCGTGTCGTAACCCTTGGGGAGTGCGCTGATGAAACCGTGCGCATTGGCCGCGCGCGCTGCGGCCTCGATCTGCTCCGTCGAGTATTTGTCCTGGGCGCCGTACGCGACGTTCGAACGCACGGTGTCGTTGAAGATCACCGTCTCCTGGCTGACGATGCCCATCAGGCCGCGCAGCGACGGCAGCGTCGCCTCGCGAATGTCGCGTCCGTCGATGAAGATCTGGCCGTCGGTGGGATCGTAGAAGCGGGGGATGAGGTCGACCAGCGTGCTCTTCCCCGCTCCGCTCGGCCCGACCAGCGCGACGATATCGCCTTTGCGCGCGTGAAACGACACGCCGTCCAGAACCCGCGGCCCGCCCGGATAGGCGAAGGTGACGTTCCGGAATTCCGCCGACTCGTTGAATCCGCTGATCGGCACGCTGCCGCTGGCCTTCGCCTCGAGCGGTTCCTCGCGCAGGATCTCGAGCACCCGCTCGCCGGCGGCCAGCGCGTTCTGCGCCTGGGTCGGAAAATTCGAGATGTACTTGAGCGGCGTCATCAGCCGCAGCGAGATGAAGAGAAAGGCGATGAAGGTGGCCGGCTCGAGGGTCGCTCCCGGCCCCGCGGCCATCCGCGATCCGGCCCAGAGCAGGATGACCGTCACCAGCGCGCCGAAACTCTCCGAAATCGGCTGGCTCACCAGCGCCAGCTTCTGCCAGCGCACCACGCCGCGTGCATAACGACTGGCCGCATCGGCGAAGCGTCCCCGCTCGTACGGCTCGGCGCCGTAGGCTTTCACCAGCCGCACTCCCGACACCGTCTCCTGCATGAGGCTGGTGAGCTCGCCGCGATCGTCGAGGAGATGGCGCATCCGGCCGCGCAGCCGCCCCAGCAGGGGCCGCAACGCGAAGACCAGCACGGGCACGAGAACCAGCGCCAGCAGCGTGAGCCGCCACGAAAGCCACAGCAGGATACCGATGTAGACCAGCGCCGTCGCCGTCGAGCGCACCATTTCGGCGAGCCAGTCGCCCAGCATCGGCTTGACCTGCTCGGTATCCGCCAGCATGCGGGTGAGCAGTTGCCCGCCGCGGGTGCGCTGGAAGTAGTCGAGCCGCATCCCCTGCAGGTGGGTATACATGGAGATGCGCAGATCGCGCACCAGGTGCTCCTGCGCGCTCAATCCGCCCAGCCGCGACACGTAGACGCAGATGTTCTTCAGCATCACCGAGATGAGGATCAGCAGCACCACCACCGCGAAGGCGCGCTCCCGCGACGCGCCATGAAGCAGCGGACCCAGCGCCCAATCGAGAAACTTCTGCGCCCCGGTCCCGCCGGTGGCCGCAGCGCCCAGCACGTCGTTGCCGAAGACGGCGCGCAGGAACGGGATGAGCAGGATGAACGTCATCCCGTCGAGCAGCGATCCGACCACGCCGAGGAGAAGACTCAGCGTGAAGCGGCCGGCGTAGGGTTTCAGGTAGCCGAGCAGCGCCCGCCAGGTGTTCACGCGCCGCCCCGCGGCGTCAGCAGCGCGACGGGGAGAATCATCTCTTCGGGCGAGACGCCGCCGTGCAGGAAGGCGCCGCGATAGCGGGCCTGGTATTCGCGCAGCTTGGTCGGATAGACGAAGAAGCGATCGCCGAGGGCGAAGAGGGCGCGGACGCCTAACGATCGGCGCGGGAGCCCGTAGGTCTGGGCGTCGGGAACCACGATCGCCGCCTGGGGGTCCTCGGCGCGCAGGTCCTCGCCGAACTTGAAGCGCAGGTTGTTGGTGGCGTCGCGCTTGGCGAACACCGTGGCCGGGGTGTGGCAGTGGATGGAGCCGTGGTCGGTCGTCAGGATGACCGGCACCTTGCGCCGCTCGGCCTCGAGCAGCGCCGCCTTGAGCGACGAGCGCTCGAACCAGGCGCTGGTCAGCGTGCGCAGGGCGCCTTCGTCCTTCGCCACCTCGAGGAGAATCGCGTTCTCGGAGCGGCCGTGGGTCAGCTGGTCCACGAAATTGAAGACCAGCGCCGTGACGCCGTCCTGCGAGAGCATCGACGGCAGCTTGCGCAGCAGCTCATCGGGATCGCTGCCGCCGAAAATCTTCTCGTAGCGGGTCGGCACCTGCTTCTTCATCAGCCGAGCCAGCTGCTGGTGGAGCAGATCGTGCTCGTGGGCGTTGAGCGACTCGTCCTCGTCCTCGGTCCACCACTCGGGATTGGAGCTGGCGATCTCGCGCGGCAGCAGCCCGGCAAAAATCGCGTTACGGCTGTACGGCGTCGCCGTCGGGAGGATGCTGTAGTAGTAGGAGGTCTCGACGTCGAGGATCGGCGTGATCAGCGGAACCAGCGCTTCCCACTGGTCGAGCCGCAGGCAATCGACGAGGATGAAGAGCGCGCGGCCCTGCGCCTGGAGCACCGGCAGCACGAACTCGGTCACCACGTCGTGCGAGAGCGCGGGCCGGTCGGCGTCGGGATGGGCGATCCAGCCGGGATACTGGCGCTCGATGAAGCCGGCGAAATCGCGGCGCAGCCCGCTCATCATGGATCGCAATGCCTCGCTCAATCCCGGCTCGCCGGCATCGGCGAGGCGCACATCCCAAACGGTGAGCTCACGGTACAGGTCGATCCACTCGCGCCAGCCCAGCGCCGTGCCGCGGCGCGCTTCCAGCTCCCGGAACCGGGTGACGAACTCGCGCGAGAGATGCTGCTGGCGGATGCGGTCGCCCTCGAGCAACCGGGTGACGACCGAGAGAACCTGGCGGGGCTGGACCGGCTTGACGAGATAGTCGTCGATGGCGAGGCCGATCGCCTCGCGCATCGTCGCGGCGTCTTCGGACTTGGTCACCATGACGATCGGCATCGCGGGGTCGAGAGCGCGCATCGCGCTGAAGAGATCGAGGCCCCGCCGACCCGGCATCTGCTCGTCGACCAGCACCAGGCCGTAGGGATGTCGCCGCAGCAGCTCGAGGGCGTCGTCGCCATGGACCGCCGACTCGACCTCAAAGCCCTGGTCCTGGAGAAAACGGCGGTGCGATTCGAGGCTCTCAGCCTCGTCGTCCACCCAGAGAATGCTGCGGGGCCTGGTGGTCATGGATGGCGCAACCTAGCCGCTAACCGCCAGCCCCGCTACACTTTTTCGCAGATGAGCCATCCCGCGCTGCCCGCCGCCGATGCCGCCTTTGCCACCGCCCTGGCGGAGAGTCCCCGCGGCCCCGACCGCGACGGCGTTTTCGCCCTCTGGCTGGTGGTGCGCGCCGCCCTCGGCACCGCGCCGCCGGCGACCGAGCCGGCGCACCATGCTGATCGGCTGGCGGCCCTCGGCGTGCGATTGCGCAGCCTCAATGCGCCGGCACCGCTGCGCCGCGCCCTGACCGCCGCCACGTCGGATCTGCAATCCCGCAAAGGCGGCTCCGCGGTGGTGCTGTCGCATCTCGTCGCCCCGACCGCCGAGTGCCTCAATCGCCGCCTGGCCGACGCCGTCGCCGCGGCCTCGCGCGCCGCGCGCCCGGTAAGAGCTTGACCCCCGGCAATCCCGACATCCCGCGCCGCGCTCATCCGATCGCCGATGTGGTCGGACGCGTGGACCAGCGGCTGTCGGGATCGAAATCCGACGGCCCTCCCTTCGATAGCGACACGGTGTCGACGGGATTTCCCAGCGTGGATCGCGTGCTCGGCGGCGGCCTGAGGCGCCGGGATCTCGTGGTGCTCGGCGGCGACGTCGGCGCGGGAAAAAGCTCGCTGGCACTGGCGATGGCACTGCGGGTCGCCGAGCGGGGGGAGAGCGCGGCGGTCATGACCGGCGAGATGGACGAAGAGCGGATGTGGGAGCGGGCCCTGGCGATCGAGGGACGCGTCAAGCTCGACGACATCCGCCGCGGCCGGCTGACCGACGAATCGCGCGCCTCGCTCGGCGCCGCGGCGGTGCGCATGCGCGAGCGGCCGCTGGCCTGGCTGCCGATGGCTGGTGACCGGCTCGAGGATGTCGCGACCCGACTGGTATCGACCGGCGCGTCGCTCATCGTCGTCGACTATCTCCAGCTGCTGCCGCCGGCCGGCGCCACGCCGCGGCAACTCGACGAGGAGATGGCCGGCGCGGTCCGCCGGCTCAAGGAAGTCGCCGCCGCGTCCGGGAGCGCGATGCTGCTGCTGGCACAATTGCCGATGCACGATCCCAAGCGGCGCGACCCGCGGCCCTCGCTCGACGATTTCGGCGCGCTGGGGGCGGTGAAGTATCACGCCGACGTGGTGCTGGGGATCTACCGCGAGGAGATGTACCACATGCAGCGCGGCGTCGAGGGCGCGACCGAGCTGATGGTCGTCAAGAACCGGCACGGAACGACCGGTTTCGTGGATCTCTATTTCTATCGCGAGTGGATGCGCTTCGAAGACATGATCGACGCCGACCGTTAGGGCGAGACGGGATGAACCTGTTTCAGCCTCGATGAGTCGGGGACGGGCGCCGCGGTGCCCATCACGCTCCACTCGGTAGTCGTCGAACTGCGCTTCACGAAATGCATCCAGAGATCGCGCCGGTCCTTGCGCGAGTAGAGATCCAGCGTCGCGCTGTCGCCGTGCTGATTCAGGATCGCGTAGCCGAGCTTGGGCAGCTCCCGCTTGTAGTAGTCCGTCACCATCGCGAATGGAACACCCACCCGGTAGACCGACCGCTCCGCGCCGGGCGCGCCCATGGTGTCCACCAGGGAAGCGCCGGGAAGCACCGGAATGTCGCGGATCACATGGACCCGGGGAGGCACGGAGGGCGGCGGCTCCTCGGCCGGGGCCTGAGCCTTCTGGCAGTCCGAGATGGCGGCCAGCAGGGCGAGCAACAGAGCTGGAATCGCAATGGTTCGCATGGCGCTGGAAGATAGCGGGACAGTAGATTTATGGAATTCGCGGAGGGGACATGGCCGGCCACAGCAAATGGAAACAGATCAAGCGGAAGAAGGCCGTTACCGACGCGCGTCGGGGCGCCAACTGGACCAAGATCATCAAGGAAATCACCATGGCCGCGAAGAATGGCGGCGGTGACCCCGGCGGCAATCCGCGGCTGCGCCTCGCGATTTCCGATGCGAAGGCCGCGAACATGCCTGCCGAGAACATCGAACGCGCGATCAAGAAGGGCACCGGCGAGCTCGAGGGCGTGAACTACGAGGACGTGACCTACGAGGGCTACGGCCCCGGCGGCGCCGCGATCCTGGTGCAGACCACCACCGACAATCCCACCCGCACCGTCGCCGACCTGCGCAACATCTTCGGCAAGGGCGGCGGCAACCTTGGCACCGCGGGCTCGGTCGCGTGGATGTTCGACAAGCGCGGTCTCATCAGCATCGAGGCCTCGCGCTACGAAGAGGACGTCGCGATGGAAGCGGCGCTGGACGCCGGCGCGGTGGATTTCGTCCGCGAGGGCGACAGCTTCGTGGTCTCCACCGAGGTCGCCGGTTTCCACGCCGTGCAGGAAG
>DASXPG010000149.1:0-20045 GCA_036493755.1 Gemmatimonadales bacterium | reverse complement strand
CGTCAAGCCGCCGATCGTCGACAGCCTGCGCCCCGATTCGGGCGAGGTGCTCACCACGCCGCCCGCCGAAGCGACGATTTACCTCGACGAAGTCGTCAACGAGCGCACCGTCGGCCAGCCGGCCGATCTCGCCTCCGCCGTCATCGTCTCGCCGACCAACCAGCCGGCGCGCGTCACCTGGCACCGCACCCGCATCACGGTGCGCCCCAAGAACGGCTTCCTGCCGGGGATCGTCTACCACATCGAGCTGCTGCCGGTGATCACCGACCTGCGCAACAACCGCATGCGCGCGGGCCGCACCCTGGTCTTCTCGACCGGCCCGGCGATTCCCACCGGCAGCCTCCAGGGGACGATCGTCGACTGGATCGGCGGCAAGCCGGCGCCGCGGGCGCTGGTCGAAGCGGTGCTGATGCCCGATTCGCTGATCTACCGGGCCATCGCCGATTCGGGCGGCGTGTTCCGGATGGCGCAGCTGCCTAACGGGCACTACATCGTCTACGGCATCATGGACACCAACAACGACCATCGCCGCGGCACCCGCGAGAGCTACGACACCGCCAGCGCCGACGCCGACTCGATCACGCCCCCGCCCCTCGAGCTCTACGCCTTCGCCCATGACACCACCGGTCCTCGCCTCCGACAGGTCGAAGTGGTCGATTCCCTGACGCTCAAGATCACCTTCGACCGTCCCATCGATCCGACCCAGACCATCGACACCGCGATCGTGCACATCGCGCCCCTCGACGACTCGACCAACTTTCTCCAGATCAACGCGGTGCTGACGCCCAAGGGGATGGATTCGCTCAAGCTGCGCATCGCCGACTCGGTGACCGCCGCGAGAAAAGCGGCCCAGGACAGCAGCCGCGCCGCCAATGACACCACCCGCGCCCCGGCCGACACCACGCGGCGGGCTCCATCCGATACCACCCACCGGGCGCCGGCCGATACGACGCACCGCGACACGCTGCGCCTCGTTCCGAGAGCCCGCGGGCTGCGCCCCGATTCGACGCTGCGCCACGGCATTCTCGACACCCTGCGCGGCGGGCGGGCGCCGCTCGATTCCACCCGCGCCGAGAAGATGCTGGCCCGCCATCCGGCACCGAGCGACAACCGGCTTCTGATTCTCGCGGCGCCGCTGGTCGTGGATACGCGTTATCTGGTCTACGTCCAGGGAGCACGGAGCCTCAGCGGGAACGCCGGCAACGGTCGCAACACGCTGAAAGTCCCGAAGCCGACTGCCCCGCCCGCATCGCGACGCGATTCGACGCAGTTGCGGCGCGATTCCACCGCGCGCGACACCACCGCCCGCGACACGACGAAAACGCCGCCCACACCGCGGCGCCCATGAAATCGGACGCGCGACGCGCCCTTCCTTCGGTCGACAAACTCTTGCGCCAGCCGGCCATTGGCGCGCTGAGCGCGGCCGAGGGGCGCGACGTCGTCGTCACGGCAATTCGACAAACCATCGCCGACGCCAGAAAGGATCCGGCCAGCGCACCAGCCACGGATGCCGAGTGGCTGCCGCGCATCATCGCGAGCCTGAATGGCGCCGCGACGCCGACGCTGCGCCGCGTCGTCAACGCGACCGGCGTCGTGCTCCACACGAATTTCGGCCGCGCGCCCCTGGCCGCCGCGGCCATCGCCGCCATCACCGAGGCGGCCGCCGGCTACACCACCCTCGAGTACGACGCCGACACCGGCAAGCGCGGCACCCGCCACCTGCATTGCGCCGCGCTCCTCAGGGAGCTGACCGGCGCGGCCGATGCGATGGTCGTCAATAACGCCGCGGCGGCGCTGCTCCTCGCCCTCGCGGTGGCCGGCGACGGCGGCCGGACCATCGTCTCGCGGGGCGAGCTGATCGAAATCGGCGGCGGGTTTCGCATTCCCGAGATCATGGAACGCAGCGGCAGCGAGCTGGTCGAGGTCGGGACGACGAATCGGACGCGGATCGAGGACTACGCCAGGGCCGTGGGCCGGCGGTTGGCCGCTGGCCGCAGGCAGCAAACAGGGCCGAAGCCTGCTGCCAACGGCCAACAGGCAACAGCCATCCTCAAAGTCCACCGCTCGAACTTCCGCCTCGAGGGCTTCACCGCCGAAGCGTCGCTCGCCGAGCTGGTCTCGTTAGGCAGGAAGGCCAGGACGGCGGTGCTCTACGATCTCGGCGGCGGCTTGATGCGCGACCTCGAGATCGCGGGACTCGAAGGTGAGCCGACCCTTCCCCAGTCCGTCAGGAGCGGTGCGACCGCCGTGATCGCCTCGGGCGACAAGCTCCTCGGCGGACCGCAGGCGGGGATCATTGCCGGCCAGGCCAAGTTCATCGCCGCCTGCCGGGCGCATCCGCTGGCCCGCGCCGCGCGCGCCGACAAGCTGACCCTCGCGGGCCTCGCCGCCACCCTCAGGCTGCATCGCGACCCCGGCCTCGCGCGGCGCGAGATCCCGATCCTGCGGATGCTCGCCGAGCCGGTCGCGCGACTCGAAGAGCGGGGGCAGGCGCTGGCGGCGGCGATTCCGGGCAGCGCGCGGGCCCGGGTTGTGGCGACGCGCTCGGCGGTCGGCGGCGGCGCCTTCCCCGGCGTGGAAATCGAAAGCCGCGGCATCGCCATCGAGCCGGCACGGTCGGGCGCCGACGCCCTCGCCGAGCTGCTGCGCCGGCGCCCGGTGCCCATCGTGGGCACGGTCAAGCGAGGGCTTCTCATCCTCGATGTCCGCACCCTCCAGGACGGCGACGACGCACGGATCGTGGCGGCACTGACCGAGATCGTCGCATGAGCCACGGCGCGGTATTCCTCGATCGCGACGGGACCATTATCGCCGATCCCGGTTATCTCCACGAACCCACCAAGGTGGTGCTGCTTCCCCATGCGGCCGAGGGGCTCGCCGAAATCTCGGCGGCCGGATGGCCGCTGGTGATCATTTCCAATCAGTCGGGAATCGCGCGCGGTTTCTACGGCGCCGATGCATTTCAGGCCACGATGCAGCGCCTCGAGGAGCTGCTCGAGCCGTGGAAGGTGAGTTTCGCCGACGTCCGCTTCTGCCCGCACCAT
Source organism: Gemmatimonadales bacterium (assembly GCA_036493755.1). Lineage (GTDB taxonomy): Bacteria > Gemmatimonadota > Gemmatimonadetes > Gemmatimonadales > JACORV01 > DASXPG01. Next base: position 17,001 of record DASXPG010000149.1, on the reverse strand, counting down.
CCGCAGATCACCGGGCCTTGCGAGTGCCGGAAGCCTGGAACGCAGCTCTTCCGCGAGTCGGCAGCGGAGCACGAATTCGATCTGGCGGGCTCGTGGTACGTGGGCGACCGGTGGCGCGACGCGCAACCCGCCACCGAGCTGGGCGGCCATGGCCTCCTCGTCACCCCGCATGCCACCGACAAGGAGGCCGGCCATGCCCGCCGCGAGGGGGCGGCCGTGGTGCCCGATCTCCTTGCCGCGGCGCGGCTTATCGGCGAGCCACAGTCGTGACATTGATCACCATCTTCGGGCGCCGAAATTCCTTGTAACGCCGCCGTCGTCGTCGCATATTTGGGGGCGACCCCCACAATCCAGCCTTTTTGCCGGTCCACGTTTGCGGAGGTGCTGCGGTATGCCACGTAGGTTGCTCGCCCGTTCAGTCGCGGTACTGGCGCTTGGCCTGGGACTCTCGGTTCCCCAGGCGCTTCGCGCCCAGAATTACACCGAGCAGATGCAGGGCTACATGAACACCTACGCGCAGCAGTTTGCCTTCAGCCAGGGCTACGCGGCGGTCACCGCCATGGTCACCGGCAGTCTGAACGGCAGCCTCAACACCTCGCACCAGATGACGCTCAGTGGCGGACGCAACTATGTGATCATCGGCGTCTGCGATCGTGACTGCAGCGATATCGACCTGCGGCTCTTCGCTCCCGACGGCAGCAACATCGCGACCGACGTCGCGACCGACGACCATCCGACCTTGCGCTTCACCGCGCCCAGCACGGGGAATTACCGGCTCCAGGTCGAGATGGCCGCCTGCCGGCAGAATCCCTGCTACTACGGGGTGCAGCTCTTCGGGAACAACGGCGGCGGCGTGGCGATGAACCAGCCCCAGCCGATGAACCAGCCGACGAATCTGAATCAGCCGCAGCCGATGAACATGTCGGGCCCGACCCAGATGGGGACGATCGCTTTCAATCAGCAGGTGACCGGCAACCTGGTGCCGACCGACGGCCGCCTGGAGAACAAGCCGGCCCAGTCGTGGTCCTTCGCCTGCACCACGGGCCAGGCTTTCCAGATGGACATCCTGTCGACCTGGGACAACTTCGCCGTGGTGCTCGATCCCATGGGCAACAATGTGGCGCACGATGACGACTCGGGCGGGTCGCTCAACGCGCGCATTGCCCATACCTGCGCGATGACCGGCGTCTATCGCCTGGTAATTACGACCTACTCGGCCAGTACCTCGACCGGCACCTACACGCTGCAGGTCCAGCAGTCGACGCCGGTGGTGCTGAACCAGCCGGCGCCGATGTCCCCGACGCCGATGGCCGCGAATCCGGCGCCGATCCCGACCCCGATTCCGATGCCGACCCGCACCCGGGCGCAGCAGCCCGCGACCCAGGGCGCCACCCAGGGCGCGACGATGCCCCAACCCTCGCCTGGCACCCTGCCGATCACCGGCACGATTCCGGCGCCGGGCCAGATCGGCACCATCACCGCCGGCACCAACGTCCAGGGCCGTCTCGAGACCGGCGACCAGCGGATGAACGACGGCACCTTCGCCGACGTCTGGCAGTTCCAGGGCCAGGCCAACCAGCACATCCGCATCGAGCTGCGCTCCGAGGAATTCGACACCTACGTGCAGCTCCTCGACTCTCAGGGCAACCGGCTCGCCGAGGATGACGATTCGCTCGGCGATCTGAACTCGATGGTCGAGATTACGCTGCCGGCGAATGGGATGTACCAGATCGTGGTCAATAACTTTGGTGAGGACCGCCGCGCCGGGATCTACACTCTGACCCTGAGATAGCCCGCGCCGTGATCGGCTGAGACAAAGGCCCCGCTCGCGGGGCCTTTGCTTGCGCCGTATCTTTTTGCTGTGCCTCCGGTCCAGATCGCCGTCCTTGCCTCGGGACGCGGCTCCAATCTCCAGGCTCTCCTCGATGCCCTCGACACCGGCGATGCGCCGGGGTCCGTGGCGCTGGTCATTTCCAACCGCGAAGACGCTGGAGCGCTGGACCTGGCCCGCGGCCGCAACATCGCCGCCGCGACGATCGGGCGCGATGGTACGGATGCACCGGCGCTGATTTCCTTGCTCCGCACCCACGACATCGGCCTCGTCGTCCTGGCCGGCTACCTGAAGCGCGTTCCCGATGCCGTCGTGATCGCCTGGCGCGGCCGGGTGCTCAATATCCATCCCGCTCTGCTGCCCGCATTTGGCGGCGCCGGGATGTACGGCCGGCGGGTGCATGAGGCGGTGCTCGCCAGCGGGGTCCGGCTCACCGGCGCCACGGTGCATGTCGTGGACGAGCAGTACGACCACGGGCCGATCGTCGCGCAGTGGCCCGTCCCCGTCCGCCATGGCGACACGCCCGAGGCGCTCGCGGCGCGGGTCCTGGCCCTCGAGCACCAGCTGCTGCCCGCGGCGGTGAAGGCCGCCTGCCGCCATATCGCTCGTTATGCGGAGCCGCCCCGGCCGCTCGCGGCAGCCAACGAGGCCTTCGTGCTCGCCAGCTCGATCCAGACCGACTTCGACCATGCGCTCATTCCGGCGTAGCGCCCTGGCCCTGGTTGTCGGCTGCGCGCTGCCCCTGGCGGCGCACGCGCAGTCGCTCGACTCGCTCGTTATGCGGATCGGGGCGATGAGCGCCGTCACCGGCATGGAAGACGCGATGGCCGACACCCTCATCGCGCTGCTGCCCGGCGCGGCTCGCGATCGGGGCGGCAACGTCGTCTGGACCCGCGGCAGCGGCGCGCCGGTGCGCATCGCGGCGTGCGGAATGGACGAGATCGGCTACGTGGTCGGCAGCGTCAATGACGAGGGATACCTGACGTTGCGCCGCGTCGGCAACGCGGCCGTCGGCCCCCTCTACGATCAGTTCCTCGAAGGCCAGCGGGTGACCGTCTTTGGCCGCCACGGTCCGGTGCCGGGCGTGGTCGGTGTCCGCTCGACCCACCTGACGCGCGGCCGCGGCGCCGACGGTGATCCGGCCTTCGCGCTCGACAACGCGTACGTGGATGTGGGCGCGGCCAATGCCGCCGACATCGCGCGGCTCGGCATCGAGGTCCTGGCGCCGGTGACCCGCGCCAAGCAGGTCCAGCGCTACGGGCCGAACCGGGCGCTGGTCGCCGCGCCCTGGATCGCGCAGCGGGCGGCCTGCGCCGCGCTGCTCAGCGCCGCGCGGCGGGCCAGCTCGGCGACCGGCACGACCATCGTGGTCTTCGGCGCGCGCACCTGGTTCACGCGGGATGGCATGCAGCTGGTGACCGGGGCGCATCCCGACGCGGCCGTGATGCTGGTGGGCATGCGGCCGGCGCCTAACGCGAACCTGCGATCCGCCGAGCTGCCGGTGAAATACCAGTTCACGCCCGCCGAGACCGTGTCGCTCGCCGACGTGCACACGCTGGAAGCGACGCTGCAATCATGGTTGGAGGGCCGGTGAGGCGGCTATCAGCCGCCGCCTTTGCCGAGCCGCGAGTCTTACTCGCGGGCATCGCGCTCAGTCTTGCGATCACTCCGAGTATTCTCAGGGCGCAGTCAACAATTGCCGAGGCTCGTGAGGTTATCGCCCCCCTCGTCGAGGCCTACGGCCCTTCCGGTCACGAAGACTCGGTGCGTGCCCTGGTACTGCGCCTGCTGCCTTCGTGGGCCAAGCCGGCCGTCGACACCGCCGGCAACATCTGGGTCTGGACCGGCCCCGCCGACAGCAGCGCGCCGGTCGTGTTCGTCGCCCACATGGACGAGATCGGCTTCGCCGTTTCCGGCATCCGTGCCGACGGCCAGCTGACGATCCGCCCGTTAGGCGGCTTCTTCCCCTCGCTCTTCGAGGCCGAGCCGGCGCTGGTGCACACCAGGGCCGGACCGGTCCCGGCGGTGTTCACCCTGCGCGACTCGGTCGGTGCCGCGCCACGGCACACACCCGCATCGACGCCGGGCCAGGCCGGAGCCCAGACCGCGCTGCTGATCCGCGTCGATCCCGGCACCACGGACTCGGCCGGCACCCGCGCCCTCGGCATCAGCACCGGCGATGTGGTGACGATGCCAAAGGCCTTCGTGCCGCTGGCCGGAACCCGCGCCACCGCACGCTCCTTCGACGACCGGGTGGGCTGCGCCGCGCAGCTGCTGGCCCTCCGGCATCTGGACCGCGCCCATTTGAAGCACCGCGTCCTCTTCATCTTCTCGACCCGCGAGGAGCTGGGCCTCAACGGTGCGCACGCCGTCGCCAACGCGCTCGGCACCAACGCCGTCCGGGTTCACGCCCTCGATACGTTCGTCTCCGCCGACGCGCCACTCGAAGTGAAGACGTTCGCCGATGCGCCGCTGGGCCGCGGCGCCGTGGCCCGCGCGGTCGACAATTCCTCCGTTACGCCGCCGGCGATGCTGGACACCCTGGTCGCGCTCGCCCGCGCGCATCGCATTGCGCTCCAGGTGGGCACCACCAACGGCGGCAACGACGGCTCGACCTTCACGCGTTACGGCGTCCCCGATGTCGCCATCGGCTGGCCGCTGCGCTACTCGCACTCTCCCGCCGAGGTAATCGACTTGCGCGACCTGGTCTCCCTCGCCGACATCACCCAGACCATAGCGGAGCGCTGGTAAATGTCACGCGCACTCATCTCGGTATCCGACAAGAGAGGCGCCGTCGAATTCGCCTCGGGCCTCAGCCAGCTAGGCTGGGACATCGTCTCGACCGGCGGCACCGCCAGCGCGCTCGAAAAAGCCGGCATCCCGGTGACCCCGGTGGAGAAGATCACCGGCTTCGCCGAAATGATGGATGGCCGCGTGAAGACGCTGCATCCCGCCGTGCATGGCGGCATCCTGGCCCGGCGCGCGGTTCCCGGCGACCTCAAGGCGCTGGCGGATGCCGGCTACACGCCCATCGACCTGGTGGCCGTCAATCTCTATCCCTTCCGCGAGACGATCGCGCGGCCCGATGCCGTCATCGAGGAAGCGATCGAGCAGATCGATATCGGCGGACCGTCGATGCTCCGCTCGGCGGCCAAGAACCACGACGCCGTCACCGTCATCGCCGACCCGATGGACTACCGCCGGGTTCTCGAGGCGCTGCGGCACGGCGGCGTCAGCTCGACCCTCCGGCGCGAGCTGGCGGCGAAGGCCTTCACCCACACCGCGGCCTACGACGGCGCCATCGCGGCGTATCTCTCCGGCGGCGTCCCTGGCGATCTCCCACCCACCCTGGTCGTGGTATTGGAGCGGATGCAGACGCTGCGCTACGGCGAGAACCCGCATCAGCCGGCCGCCTTCTACACGACGGGCGAGCCGGGCGGCCTCGCCGCCCTCACCCAGCTGGGCGGCAAGGAACTGAGCTTCAACAACCTTCTCGACGTGGACGCCGCAATCGCCGCCGTGAGTCCCTTCGAGCGCGAAGTCGCCTGCGCCATCATCAAGCACACCACGCCCTGCGGTATCGCCGTGGGGAACAACACCGAATCGGCCTACCGCTCGGCGCTCGCCACCGATCCCGTTTCGGCCTTCGGCTCGGTGGTGGGGTTCAACACCGTCGTCAGCGCCGACGCGGCGCGCGCCATGAAGGACCTCTTCATCGAGGTCGTGGTGGCGCCCCGTTTCCAGCCCGAGGCGGTGGAGATCCTCAACGCGCGGAAGAATCTGCGCGTGGTGGAGGTCCCGCGGGCCGACGACCGGCTCGACTACAAGCGGGTGCGCAGCGGCTTCCTGGTGCAGGAACGGCTCATCTTCAACCACGACGAGACCCACTGGACCGCGCCGACCCGCCGGAAGCCTAACGACGTCGAGATGGGCGACCTGCGCTTTGCCTGGGCGGCGGTCGCGGCCGTGAAATCGAACGCCATCCTGCTGTCCCGGAACTGCGCCGCCATCGGCATTGGCGCCGGCCAGATGAGCCGGGTGGATAGCTCGATGCTCGCGGTCCATAAGGCCAAGGCGGCGGGGCACGAGACCAAGGGCGCGGTCCTCGCCAGCGACGCCTTCTTCCCCTTCCGGGACGGGGTGGACGCCGCGGCCGGAGCCGGGGTCGTCGCCATCATCCAGCCGGGCGGTTCGATCCGCGACGAAGAGGTCATCAAGGCGGCTGACGAGCATGGCATGGCGATGGTGATGACCGGGGTCCGCCAGTTCCGCCATTAAGGCTGGATGACAACCCGATTGCAATGCGTTGACGTGACGGATCGTTCCGTTGAGGTTGCAACCATGAGATCATCAGCCATCCTGGGCAGCTTTGCGCTGCTGGCCCTCGCCGCATGCAACAGCAGCCTCCCGCCCGGCACGACAGAATTCACCGTCGGCCACACCCACGTCCGCACCGATTCGGTCCTCGACCTGGTCGGCGTCGTCTACCGGATGGCGGATACGTCGAAGGTCCCGGCGTTGGGTCCCGCGCGTCACTGGCTCACAGCGCTAAAGCCACACCTCAACGACTCCGCATTCCAGGCCGTCCGTGCCCCGGGCCCCATGCCGGTCTCGCTGATCCTCGAGACCTACGCCGAAGAGAACCGGCCCGATACCACGTGCGGCTACATCTCGCCGGGGACCCGGCGCTGCTTCACCGGCAATGACGCCGTCCAGGCCCAGGTCCGCACCTTCCTGAAGAGCGCCGCCTCCATCGCGCCCCTCGCCGCCGGTCTCGACGAGATGCGGGAGCAGGACCGCCGCCGCGATCTCGCGGATGTGCGCGGCGCGCTGACCCGCTCCCGTTCGCTGGACAGCGCGGTCCTCGCCTACTCCGGTTACGGCGATCTGCATTTCGACGTGACCCTGGCGCGCACGCTGCCGACGTTAGGCACGTCGTCGCCGGTGGATCCCGCGCGTGCCGTGGGCGACCCGCCGCGGATCTTCATGACCCCCGACGCCGTCTTCCCCAGCCGCCAGTTCCGCCAGCCGACCTACGTCTGGATGTTCCTGAGCCACGAAATGATGCACCAGGTGGTGCGGCGCCTCTTCGCCGAGCATCCGGAGCTGCTGACCCATGGCTTTGCGCTGCGCAACGCCGCGGCGCCGGAGATGGCGCGGCTCGGCTACGACGGCATCTTCTGGGACGAAGTCCTGGGCGAGCAGCTGGCGCGCACGCTGTCCATTCGCGTGATGCAGCTGACGATGCCGACCATCACCTGGGCGGTGCGCAACGACGCCCTCACCGCCGGCATGGCGATGGTCCCGTGGCTCGAGGACGCGCTGATGCGCTACGAGCAGCACCGGAGCCAGTATCACACCCTGGGCGATTTCGCCGGCGAGCTGGCCAGGGTTCTCGATTCGATTCCCACCGATGCCTGCAAGGCGGCGCCGCATCCGGGCGTCGCGCTGGTGGGTGTCGCGCGCCACCGCGCCATGGTCGGGTGGATGGCCGACGACTCGCCCTTCAGGGCCAAGCGCCTGGTCGTCGGCGACACCGTCGTCGCCATCGACGACGACAGCGTCTCCTCGGGCGGATTGCTCACCCCGACGCGGCAGCTCAACCTGGCGTGGGCGCAGCACCTGCCGTACGAGCTGGGTATCCTGAGCATCAGGCGGGACGGGAAGAACTACGCGGTCTCGGCGCCGATCGCCTGGGTGCCGCAGGTGCAGGTGAGAATCGCGTCGCAACGGAGAGTCGCTTCGGATTCGATGCCGATTTGCCGGTGGGTTACTCGCGCGAAGAGAAACTAGAATCAGGCTCTTTCGTAGTTGTCTCTGCATCAAGCACCTCTCTCACCTTCGCCGCCAACGCCCCCGGACTAAAGGGCTTCTGAAGGAACGGCGTCTCGCGCGTGAGCACGCCATGCTGCAGCACCGCGTCATCGGTGTAACCCGACATGTAGAGGACCTTCACGTCGGGACGCTGCTTGAGCAGCCGCTTGGCGACGTCGGGTCCGCTGAGATCCGGCATCACCACATCGGTGAGCAGCAGGTCGAGCTTCCCTTCATGGGTGCGTGAGGCCGCCAGCGCGGCGTGCCCGTCCATCGCCTCGATCACCTTGTAGCCTTTCTGCCGCAGAATCCGCGACGTCAGCTCGCGGACGCTGGTCTCGTCTTCGGCCAGCAGAATCGTCTCGGTGCCCTCGGTGCGGGCTGGGGCGGCGGCGGCTCCCGGCACCGCGGCCGGCACCGGCATCTCGACCCGCGGCAGGTGGATCGTGAAGAGCGTCCCCGCGCCCGGCGTGCTCTCGACGCCGATCCATCCCCCGCTCTGCCTGACGACCCCATAGACCGTCGATAAGCCGAGACCCGTGCCCTCTTTGCGCGTGGTGAAGAAGGGCTCGAAGACGCGCGCCTGCGTGGCCTCGTCCATTCCGTGCCCGGTGTCGCGCACCGTGAGCACGACGTACGCTCCCGGAGCGGCGCCGATGCGGTGCGCGGCGATATCGTCGATCGCCTTCGCCGTCGTCTCCACCGTGATGTGGCCGCCGGTCGGCATCGCGTCGCGCGCGTTGACCACGAGATTCAGTATCACCTGCTCCATCTGCGATGGGTCGGCGCGAACCCACGACGCGCCGCCGGGCCGGAACGACAGCTTCACATCCTCGCCGATCAGGCGCTGCAGCATCCGGCGCATTCCGTCGATGACCGCGTCGAGATCGAGGGTCTGCGGCTGGAGCACCTGCCGCCGGCTGAAGGCCAGCAGCTGCTGGGTCAGTCCCGCCGCGCGCTCGGCGGCCTTCTCGATCTCGCCGAGGTCGAGGGACGCTTCGCTCCCCTTGGGAAGCTGATCCTGGAGCAGCTCGGCGTGGCCGACGATCGCGGTGAGAAGATTGTTGAAGTCGTGGGCGACGCCGCCCGCCAGCCGGCCGATCGCATCCATTTTCTGCGCCTGGGTCAGCTGGTCCTGCAGCGCGAGGCTCTCGGTGACGTCGCGGAAATGGATGACGATGGCGTGCAGTCCCGGCTCGCGGAGCAGATTGGTGACCGTTCCCTCGATCACGATCCAGCGGCCGTCGCCGTGGCGGACCCGCATCCGCCGCGTCGCGCGCTCGTGCGGCTCCTTCAGCACGTGGCCGATGATGTCGCGCACGCCGGCCTGATCTTCAGGATGGACGAAATCGGCGAGCGGTGTGCCGCGCACCGACTCGATCGACTGGCCTATCGCTGCCGTCGCCGAGCGGCTGGCCCAGAGGATCATCCCGTCGGCGGTCGCGGTGAGAATGCCCTCGGAGCTGTTCTCGATCAGCGCCCGCGAGCGACGCTCGCTCTCCCGCAACGCCGCCTCGGCCAGCCGGTGCTCGGTGACGTCGCGGAAGCTCCAGACCCGTCCGACCGGCTGCCCGTCCACGATCTGCGCCTGCGAGTAGCGCTCGAAGACGCGGCCATCCTTGAAGTAGAGGACGTCGTAGCTCGACATCTCGAGCTTGGCGTAGAGCTCGCGCACCTTGGCCATGAAGGCGTCCGGATCGCGCACCTGTTCGAGCACCCAGGCCAGCGCCTGGCCGTCGTCGCGGGAGGCGAGGACCGATTCGGGAATCCGCCACATCTCGGCGAAGCGGCGATTGTGGGTAAGGATGCGGCCATCGCGCCCGACGACGAGGATGCCGTCGGCGGTGGACTCCAGGGTCGCGCGCAGCAGCGATGCGAGCCGGCGGTACTCGTCGGCATCCATCGACCCGCTGTCGCGCGAGACGCGGGCTGCATCCTCCTGCGATGTGCGATTGGCCACTATTTCAGGATACTCAGAGGGGGCTCCTCGCGCCCGTGCGCTCCGTCACGGCATCGAATCCCGGTTGTTTCCCGGTGGACGGACGAAGCTCACATCGATCAGGCGTTGCACTTCGAGAATCGCCGTGACCACGCCGACACCCATGCTCCTGGCGTTGAGTTGCTCGCTGCGCACCTGGTCGGGAACCGGCACGCTGGGCCGGATTTCCTTGAAGGTGGTGGTCGCCGTCCACCGGTCGACGCCGACCACGGCGCGCTCGACGTGGGTCAGGGTGAACCTGAAGACGCCGAGCTTGTAGCTATCGGGATCGAGATACGCCGAGCCGTCGATATCTGGCGTGTGGATCGAAGCGGCGACGCGGAAATCGACCCGCAGCCAGGCACGGCCCTCAGCGGTGTCGTTGCCGAAGGTCGAGAAACAGTGGGTGCCCCAGAAGGCGGAATCGGCGAGATTCTCGATCGTCATCACATGGACCAGCTTGGTGCCGGGCTGAAAGCCTTCGGTATCGGGCTCGACCATGTGCCCCGGCGAGTAATTCCAGATCGTCCAGCTCGGCAGCCAGATCGAATCCTGGCGCACCAGGTCGGGGAACTCGCGGCGCAGGCTGGTGAAGGTGCGCAGCATCTGCGCCCGGAAGGGATAGCGCTGCGCCATCAGCCGTGAACGTTCGGCGTTCTGCCGCAGCTGGTCGAACACGACACCCAGCGCAGTGCCGGAGTCGGGGGGAACCGGCGTGCGGCACTGGCGGGGCGCGCCGACGGTGATGTCGGCAAGACGGACGGCGATGCGCTTCAGCTCGATGCGCAGCTGGGGCGTGGCGGCGGTGACGTCGATGGTGCTGTCGAAGGGCGAGAAGCCGACCTGCCTGACCCGAAGCTCGTAGCGACCCACGGGGACGCGGGCCAGGGCGAAGAAGCCATTCTCGTCGGCGAAGCGCTGGCTGAAACCGGGGATCAGGACCAGCACCGCGTAGGGAATTCGGTCGCCGGTTTCGGAGACCACGGCGCCGCGCAAGGTGGCGTGATCGGACTCCTGGGCTGAGGCGCCACGGACGATCGCGAGAAGGCACAGCAGCGACGCGAGGGGGCGCATGGGGCGACTAGTGTGGCGCCCCCATCAGCGAATGGCAATACTTGAAGCCCCGGAGGGATCGCCTAATGGTATGGCAGCGGTCTTGAAAACCGCCGAGCGCAAGCTCTTGGGGGTTCGACTCCCTCTCCCTCCGCTTAGCGAACTGGACGTTTGGCGCGATACCTGACGGCGGGCTTCCCTTCGAAGTCGCTATCCTGGGTCCACAGTGCCGCATCGTGGTGCCGGGTCGCGGCATAGACGATGGAATCGGCGAGCGGCAGACGCTCGTCAACGCCCAGGCGCGCGGCCGTCAGCGCCATCGTCGCATCCAGATCGACGACCCGCCCCTGCTGCATCTGGGCGACAGCCTGCAACGCCGCGCTTTCGCCGCGCTGCTGATAGATCCGCTTGAACACTTCGACAAGGGTGATCGCCGGCACCAGCAGCTCACTTACCCGCTCGATGGCCGGCGCGAAGAATCCCGCGTTGGGGCCGTCGGCGAAGTATTCCAGCCACGCCGACGAATCCACGACATTCACACGCGGTCCTGGTCGCGCGGTACAGCCGTGTTGATGCCGCGCAGGAAGCCGCGCAGCGCCTTCAGCGGTTTGAGCGGTATGAACTCGATCCGGTCGAGGTACTGGAGCGCCTGGACCTTCTGGCCCGGCTCCAAGCCCATCGCCTCACGAATCTGCTGTGGAATGACGACCTGGAACTTGGGTGAGACCGTAACTACCGACACCTGAGCCTCCGTATGACGGTATCTCAATCTATCGGCATATCGTCATACGATCAAGCTACCCGATTCCGGTGGCCGTTCACCACCAATCCGCCTGCATCACTGTAGTTCCCATTGCATCACCTGGTAGACACCCCAAGGGTTACCACGGAGGATTCTTTGGCGCCGTTAAGAATGACGCCAGCTCCCCGCGATGCAACGAGCGGTACAACTTGCTCGGCGCTTTGCCCCAAAGAAGACGCCAATCCTGCTTGTTGGACCGACGGGCTCGGGCAAAGAGCTGCTCGCGCGTCACATTCACGCCTGGAGTGGCCGCCGAGGTGAGCTCGTCGACGTGAACTGCGGGGCGCTACCGAAAGAGTTGGTTGAGAGCGAACTGTTCAGGCATCGGAGGGGCTCTTTCAGCGGGGCCGTAGAAACCAAGATGGGCCTGATCGAGGTGGCGAATCTTGGAACCCTGTTTCTGGACGAGATCGGAACATTCCGAACCAATCAGTAGAACAGCTGATAGTTGAGCCGGAATCCCCGCCCCGGCTGCGGCAGGAAATCCTTGATCACCGATACGGCGTCGCGATAATCGTGGTCGAAGAGGTTGTCGACGTGCAGGCTGATGTTCGACACCCGGCCGCCATGCGTCATCCGGTAACCGACGCCGAGATTCACGACGTGATAGCTGCCCGTTGGGGTATCGCCGTCACCGAGCCGGCTTTGAGCGGCGGCGCCCCGCACTTCCGCCATCGCCATCCAATTGTCGTTTTCCCAGGTCCCGCGAACCAGCGCGCGGAACGGCGGCGTGAAGGGCAACGGCTCCTTCCGCTCGGTGTCCTCGGCATTCACATAGTCGGCGCTGCCGTGAAGCACGAGGTGCGCCATCGGCGCGATGGTGACGCTCGCCTCGAAGCCTTCGAGGCGCGCCCGCGTGGAGCTGAACTTCCGCACCGGGAAGCCCTGGATGGTGTCGCCGCGCAGGAAGCCGAAGATGTAGTTGCTGATGTTGTTGAAATAGGGCGACAGTTCGAAGGTCGCCTTGCCGAACTCCCCTCGCAACGACGCATCGATGCCCAGCCCCGCCTCGGCATTCAGCCCTACCGAGCCGATGGAGTACGTCCCGCTCGCCGCATCGAGGCCGTTGGCGAACAGCTCCTGCACCGTCGGCGCGCGATACGACTTGGCCACGCTCAGCGAGCCGGTCAGCTTCCTGCCGAGCTGCCGGACCGCGCCTAACGAGGCGGTGATGGCGTTGTTCATCCGCTGCACGTCGAGGGTCTGGAAGACGGAATCGGTGGACGCGGCGTACGGATGGGTATGGATCTTGTTGTAGTCGTAGCGGATGCCGCCCTGAAAGCGGGTCCGCGCATCGAGCAGATACTCCTCGTAGGCGTACCCCGCGATGCCCGTCGTCGTCGAGTTGGGACCCAGCGGCTGGTCGCCGCTGATGTCGAGACTCTGGATATCGGTCCACAAACCCAGCGTGCTGTTGAGCCGCCCATGCGGACGCATCTGGAGCTGCAGCACCGAGTTGAATTCCCGCTTGTGGAAATGATTGGCCTGGGGATCCGACACGCCGGTCGAGTCCTGCGCGGTCGGGAACTCCGAGTGGCCGTAATCGTTGTAGGCGGCGTCGAACTTGATCCGCTGCGACTCGCCGTCGGTGAAGATGCTGCGCAGCTCGAAGGTGTTGCGGGTCTGCTCAATGCGCGACGTGGTCGGCGGCACGTTGATGAAATCGGGGTTGGGCGGCACGCCCGGGATCCCGTAGTTCATCTCGTAGTGGCTCGCGCCCACGCCGATGGTTCCGAACGATCCCTGGTAGGCGTAGCCGAGCCCGCCGTCCCAGCTGTGATCGAAGGTCTGGGGCATCTTGGTGAGGGCGAAAGGCGTCCCGGTGCCGGGATCGACGTACGTGGCCGACGGAATCCTGATATCGCTGGTGTGCAATCCGCCCGCCTGCACCGAGAACGCCGAGTTGCCGCCGCTGAAGACGGTGTTGTTGTAGCCGGCGACTTCACTGTTGACGCTGTTCGCTTCGACGGCGGCCGTCCCCGATATGCGGCGATCGCTGACCGTCGGCACCAGGTTGGTGATCACGTTGACCAGCCCGCCGATGGTGCTCGAGCCGTAGAGAATCGTCGCCGGGCCACGCACCACGTCGACCTGCCGGATTCCCAGCGCGTCGATCGGCGTCGCGTGGGCCGGATCGTAGGTCGCGATGTCGCCCATCCTGAGGCCGTTCTCGAGCACCAGGATCTCGTTGTCCCCCAGTCCCCGAAGAATCGGCCGGTTGGGCGCCGAGCCGTTGCCCCGCACATTGACGCCCGGCAGGTCACCGAGCTTCTCGGCGAAGCTGGTACCGGGGGTGTTCTCGAAATCGACCCGCGACTTCGATTCCACCGCCTGGTACTGCTCGCCGGCAAGGCGCGGCGTGGGCGACGCGGTGACCACGATCTCGCGCAACGGAATCGCCGACTCATGCAGCGTGAAGGTCACGCGCGCGGCGTTTCCCGTCACCCGCACGGTGTCGATCGCTTCGGCGTAACCCGCCGCGGTCACCACGATCCGGTAGGTGCCGACGGGGACGCGAGTGAACCGGAACGACCCTTCGCTTCCGGTCCGCTCCACGCGATTCAGCTCGAGGAGATTGACGTTGGCGCCGACGACGGGCTGGCCGCCGCCCCGCACCGTGCCGTCGATGGTCTGCGCCCAGGCTGGCGCGGCGCCTAGAGCGATCGCCAGCAAGGCGAGGGCCGCGCGGTCCCGGATCATGGGCAGTCCGGAAGACCAAGCAGCGCGCTCGGATCCGCTCCCTCTCCCGTCGTGGTCAGGCATTCACGACCCTGTTTTTGATCCACGCCGAGCCAGATGCCGCGGCTCTTTCCGTCGCTCTCTACGTTCACGTAGAACTTGAGCTTGCCGCTCTTGATGCCGGCCAACGCCTCGGCCTCGGTCATCTTCCACGCCGTGCCGTCGGAGTTGGTGCCGCCAATGTGGGTGACGCGGGCCCGATCGCCCGACTGCTTGGTGCTGCACCGAACCAGGTGATTCTCAGCCATCGTCCTGCTCCCAATGCTTTGAGGGTTACCAGAAATTCTCCTTCCCGGCGGGCGCTGTCCAGTCGGCAACCTGCTTTGACTTTGCCATGGATTCCGCCGACATTTCGCGGCTGCCCGGAGCGGTGGCCGAGAGGCTTAAGGCACAGGTTTGCTAAACCTGCGTAGGGGCAACCCTACCGAGGGTTCGAATCCCTCCCACTCCGTTTCCCATGATCAGAGTCCGATTCGCCCCATCGCCCACCGGCTCCCTCCACGTGGGGGGCGCCCGCACGGCGCTTTTCAACTGGCTCTTCGTGCAGCACGCACGACGTGCCGGCCAGGACGCGACCTTCATCCTGCGCATCGAGGACACCGATAAGCAGCGCTCGACCGACGAGTTCACCAAGGTGATTCTCGACGGCATGGCGTGGCTCGGCCTCGGCTTCGACGAGGGACCCACCTTCCAGGGCGCCGGCCTGGCCCGCCACCAGGCCGACGCCGACCGGTTGGTCGCCCTGGGGAAGGCGTACATCGACGAAGGCGCGGTGCGCTTCAGGGTCAACCACGAAGACATCACCTGGGACGACGCGGTCCACGGGCCGATCAGCTTCCAGGGGAAGGACCTCGAGGATTTCATCATCCTCCGGGCCGACCGCACACCGGTCTACAACTTTGCCGTGGTCTCCGACGACGTGGAGATGGCGATCACCCACGTCTTCCGCGGCGACGACCACATTTCCAACACGCCGAAGCAGATCCTGCTCTATCGCGCGCTGGGCAAGGAGGCGCCGGTCTTCGGCCACGTGCCGATGATCCATGGCGCCGACGGCAAGAAGCTCTCCAAGCGCCACGGCGCGACCGCCGTGGGCGATTACCAGGGCCGCTTCCTTCCCGAAGCGATGATCAATTTTCTCGCGCTGATGGGCTGGAGCCCGGGGCACGATCGCGAGCTCTTTTTCGACGTGAATGAGCTGATCGACGCCTTTAGGATGGACGGCCTTCAGAAAAAGCCGGCGGTCTTCGACGAGAAGAAGCTCGAGTGGATGAACGGGGAGCACCTGCGCCACCGCGGTCCGGAAAAAGTTCTCGCCGGCCTGGCCGATCCCCAGCTCGCCGCGTTGCCCAACGCGCTCGCCATCGTCGCAGCGGTGTTGCCACGCAGTAAGACGATCGCGGACGTACTGAGACAGGCGCGCACACGCGGCGGCCTGGACGCGCTGGTGGTAGATCAGAAGGCGAGCGAGTACATCAAGAAAGATGAGCCGGGTTATCGGAAAGGCATTCAGCTCGCCGCTGACGCGCTGAAGGCGCTCGACGACTGGACCGATGAAATGATCGAGACCGTTTTGCGCCGGGTGGCGGATGATAACCAGCTGAAACCGGGCCAGGTCATGCAGCCGGTACGCATCGCCCTGACCGGCTCTACCGTGTCCGAGCCGGTGAATATCCTGCTGGTTGCCATGGGGAAGGACGCGGCGCTGAAGGCGCTTGTCGCCTGACCGCCAAACCGACTGACAAGCCGCTCCAGCGCGTCTCCGCCCTGCTCTGGGCGTTGATCCACGTGCCGGTCATCCTGGTTCTCTACGGCCACTCGTTAGGCATTGCTCTCCACTCGCTCTCCGGCGGCTACCGGGCCGGCATGGCGCTGGCCTGGTTTCTGGAAGCCTGCTACCTCGCCATCATCGTCTTCGTCATCGCCCTTCCCGCCAGCGGCAGCGCCCGCTGGTATCGCTGGGTCGCGCCGGCGGTGGCGGCGTTGTTCACCCTTGGCCTGGCGGTCGACAGCCGGCTCTACGAGGCGCTGGCCTTTCATCTCAACGGGCTGATCATCCGGGTCGCCTTCCAGCCCGGGGCGCTGGCCCAGATCGGCATTCCCACCCGCGAGTTCACCCGCTTCGCCGCGCTCGCCCTCGGCCTCGCCGGCCTCGACATCCTCGCCGGCGCCTGGTTCATCCGCCGTTTTCAGGGCCACCGGTTCCGCTGGTGGTACGTCGCCCTGATGATTCTCCTGCCGGTTTCCGAGCGTTTGTTCACGGCGACCCTCCAATTCACCGGCGGCCGCGTGGTATTGGCCGACAGCGACGTCCTTCCGCTCCAGATCCCGTTCCGGATGTACCAGTTTCTCAGCAAGATCACCGGCAAGCCCTACGGAGGAGAAGAAGTCCTCGCCGTCAACGCCTCGCGCTCGGCGGCGCCAGTCTTGCCCCCCGACTCGATCCGCTTCAATCGCCGGCCCGACATCCTGCTGATCCTGATCGAGAGCCTGCGATCGGATTTTCTGAACGACTCGACGATGCCGAAACTGTGGAGCCGTGCCGCGAGCGGAGCGCGGATGACGCATCACTACGCCTCGGCCAGCTCGACGCACTACGCGCTCTTTTCGGTGGTCTTCGGACTCAATGCCTCGCGGCTCGAGCAGGTGGTCGGCACCGGCACCGCGCCGCTGCTCTTCAGCGCGCTGAAGGATCACGGTTACCGGATGCGGCTCATTACCGCCAGCTCGGTGGACTGGATGGGAATGAAGCAGACCGTGTTCAAGGACGTCGCCGACAAGCTC
>DASXPG010000148.1:0-2321 GCA_036493755.1 Gemmatimonadales bacterium | reverse complement strand
GCCCGAGGACGTCACGCCCGCCGAAGAGCTGCGCCGTCCGTCGGTGAAACAGGTCCAGATGGTGTCGCCTGAGCCGGTCGAGACCGGCGCCGCGGCCGCCGAAATGATGGTGACCGAGACGATGGGCGATCTGTATCTCAGGCAGGGCTTCAAGGACCAGGCTGCCGAGGTGTATCGCCGGCTGCTGGCGACCAGGCCGGGTGATGCCGGGTTGCGGGCCAAATTGTCGGCCATCGAATCGCCGCCGGCCTTCAGCGCGTCGGCGTCCGGCAGTGAAGCGGTGGGCGCGTGGCTGCGCCGCGTCGCGCGCGCCCAGTTGCCGACGCCCGCGCCGGTGCCGCCGCCCCAGACCGAGTCGGGGCCGAATCCGATGGAGCAGGCCTTCGAGTCGCACGATGCCGAAAATGCGGCCGCTGCCTCACCGGAGGCAGAGGCTCCAGCGGCGCCGACCGGCGAAGCCGCCCGTCCCGCGACCGATGCGTACTCGCTCGACCAGATCTTCGGGGCAGGCGGTACTCCGGCTTCGGCTCCGCAAACGCCGCCCGCCGCCGCGGCCCCATCCAACGTCCTCGGCGCATCATTCGACGAGTTCTTCGGCGCCGCGCCCAAGACGGAAACGGTCCGGCCGAAGGAAGCGGCGCCCGCCGCACGCCAATCGGAAGACGACCTCAGCGCCTTCAACGCCTGGTTGCACGGCCTCAAGCGGTAACATGAACATCGCGGTCATCAACGGGCCGAACCTCAACCTTCTCGGGGTTCGGGAGCCGGAGCGCTACGGTAAGTCGACCCTGACCGACATCGAGCGGCGGGTGAGAGGCCGGGCCGCGCAGCTCGGTGTCGACATCACGATCTGGATGCAGTCGAATGACGAAGGCGCCCTCGTGGACGCGATCCAGGGACTGCACGAAGCCGCCGACGGCGCACTGATCAATGCCGCCGCGTACACCCACACTTCCATCGCGCTGCGCGATGCCGTACTCGCGGTCCAGGTACCGTTCGTCGAGGTGCACCTGTCGAACATCTTTGCCCGCGAAGAAGCTCGGCGACATTCGCTCCTGGCCGACCAGGCGGTGGGCGTGATCGCCGGCTTTGGCGCCGATTCGTACGTGCTGGGCCTCGAGGCGCTGGTGGGTGCGGTGGGGCGCAAGGCGTTGGGGCGGTAGGGCGCCAGGCGGTATGGCGGTAAGCCCACTACTTCGAGCGGTCGTCTACCGCCTTACCGGCCTACCGCCCTGCCGTCCATGACGGATCGACGGCCGGAACGACTTGAAGCGCTGCGGCGCGGCATCGCCGAGGCGAAGCTCGATGCGCTGGTCGTCTCGTCGCTCCCGAACATCCGTTACCTCACGGGCTTCTCGGGAAGCAGCGCGCTGGTCCTGGTCACGGCGGATGCGGTCGTTTTTCTCTCCGACTCGCGCTACCAGGTGCAGTCGCGCGATGAAATCGGCGATCTGGCCCGCATCGTGATCGAAGGTGGCGGGATGTGGGAGCGCCTGAAGAAGCTGCTCCCCGATCATCCGGGGGTGTCCCGCATCGGATACGAGGCGCACCATCTGACGGCGCGGGAGGCCGAGCGGTTGGCCGCCGCCGAGCCGGCGTTCAGCGGGACCGCCAACCTCGTCGAAACGCTGCGCGAGGTGAAGTCGCCGGAGGAAGTCGCCGCCATTCGTGAGGCGGGGACGATCGCCACCGATGCGCTCGCTGTGGCCACCGCACAGGTCCGCGCCGGGCAGACCGAATTCGAAGTCGCGGCGCTGCTCGAGAGCGCGCTGCGCCGGGGTGGCAGCGAGTGGTACGCCTTCCCGACGATCATCGCGTCAGGGCCGCGATCGGCGTTGCCGCACGCGCACACCAGTGGACGCATGATCGAACCCGGTGACTTTCTGCTCATCGACTTCGGCGCGGTCCTGAACGGCTACTGCTCCGACGTGACCCGGACCTTCGTGGTCGGTGCGCCGGCGACGCCCGAACAGCGTGCGGTCTACGTGCTGGTGCAGGAAGCCCAGCAAGCCGCGTTTTCCGGCCTTCGTGCTGGACTGAGTGGCAGAGAAGGGGACGCCCTGGCCCGCCATGTGATCACTGAGGGCGGACATGGCGAGCACTTCGGTCATTCGCTGGGCCACGGCCTTGGACTCGAGGTCCATGAGGCGCCCCGGCTGGCAAAAACCGTCGACCAGCCCCTTCCGGCCGGCGCGGTAGTCACGGTCGAGCCCGGCATCTATCTTGAGGGCTGGGGTGGCGTCAGGATCGAGGATGACGTACTCCTCGATGAGAAGGGCGCCGAGCTGCTGACGGAATACGAGCGCGATCTGGTCCGGCTG
>DASXPG010000147.1:0-9139 GCA_036493755.1 Gemmatimonadales bacterium | reverse complement strand
CGTGAAGCTGGTCATTGCTACCTCATTGTGGGAGTGACGTTTAAGGACCCTTTTTCGTTCGGATTGGAGTGGTGGATGAAGCGCTACGCATCTGCGTGGCTCTTGGCGGCCATCGCTCTGGCGAGTCCCCGTGTTGTTGGTGCCCAACAGACACCGGCACCCCAACACAGCCAGGTCGAGCTGCTGCAGAATTACCCGAATCCGTTCAACCCGGCGACCACGATCCCGTTCAGGCTGAGCGCGGATCTGTTCACGGGCGGGCGGCGTCCGGTCGTGAGCCTGAAGATCTACAATGTGCTGGCCCAGCTGGTGGCGATTCCGAGCCTCCAGGCCTCGGGGCAGCCGTTGACGGATATCGAGCTCGACTGCCGCGACCCCCACGACGGGGTCTGCGACTTCTCGGCGTACTGGGATGGGCACTACATCAACTCGACGCGGGAAGCCGCGTCCGGGGTGTATGTGTACCAGCTGGTCGTGAATGGCCAGCGCGCTTCGCGGCGGATGATCGTGATGAAGTAGGGGCCTGCCAGGAGCGCATGGGCGCGCCGGCCACAACCCGTGGCTGGCGCGTTCCCGTTTTCGGCGGGTAGAGTTGTCGGATGGCGAACCTCGAAAAACTGACCATCAAGAGCTCCGAAGCCCTCAACGCGGCCCGCGACATGGCGCGTCAGCGGGGCAACCCCGTTACCAACGACGCGCATCTCCTCGCCGCGCTGCTCGACCAGGACGAAGGGATCGCGCTTCCGCTGCTCGGCAAAGTCGGCGTCAACGTCACCAAGCTGAAGGCCGACGTCGCCCGCGAGATCGAGCGCTTTCCCCGCCAGTCGGGAAACATCGAGCCGCAGTTCTCCCGCGAAGTCATGCAGGCCCTCGACGCCGCCGAAGCCGAAGCCGACAAGCTGCGCGACGAATACATCTCCACCGAGCACCTCCTGATCGGCCTGGCCGAAACCAAGGGCACCGCGGCGCGGGCGCTCTTTTCCGCCGAAGAGATCTCGGCCAGGGATCTGCGTGAAGCGCTCACCGTCGTGCGTGGCGCGCACCGGGTCACCGACCAGACGCCCGAGAACCAGTACCAGGCGATCGAGAAGTACACCCGCGACCTCACCGAAGCGGCGCGGTCGGGAAAACTCGATCCGGTCATCGGCCGCGACGAGGAGGTGCGGCGCGTGGTGCAGGTGCTGAGCCGGCGAACCAAGAACAACCCGGTACTGATCGGCGAGCCGGGCGTCGGCAAGACCGCCATCGTCGAAGGACTCGCCCAGCGCATCGTCCACGGCGACGTCCCCGAATCGCTGCGCAACAAGCGCCTCCTCTCGCTCGACGTCGGCCAGCTCATCGCGGGGGCCAAGTATCGCGGCGAGTTCGAGGAGCGGCTCAAGAACGTGCTGAAGGAAATCATCGCGGGCGGCGGCACCTTCATCGTCTTTATCGATGAGCTGCACACCATCGTAGGCGCCGGCGCCGCCGAGGGCGCGATGGATGCCGCCAACATGCTGAAGCCGATGCTGGCCCGCGGCGAGCTGCACGTGGTCGGCGCGACGACGCTGGACGAATACCGCAAGCACATCGAGAAGGATGCGGCACTGGAGCGGCGCTTCCAGCCGGTGATGGTGGGCGAGCCGTCGGTGGCCGATACCATCGCGATCCTCCGCGGCCTGAAGGAACGCTACGAGGTCCATCACGGCGTGCGGATCACCGATCCGGCGATCGTCGCGGCGGCGACGCTCTCCGACCGCTATATCGGCGACCGATTCCTGCCGGACAAGGCGATCGACCTGATCGACGAAGCGGCGTCCCGGCTGCGCATCGAAATCGATTCGCTGCCGGTCGAGATTGACGAGGTGGAGCGGCGCATCGTCCAGCTCCAGATCGAGAAGGCGGCGCTGGCCAAGGAGAAGGATCGCGCCAGCCGCGAGCGGCTCGAGACGCTGGAGCAGGAGCTGGCCAATCTGCGCGAGCGCTCCGACACGATGAAGGCGCGCTGGTCGGCCGAGAAAGAGGCGATCCAGAAAATCCAGGCCCTGAAGCTGGAGCAGGACAAGCTCAAGACCGAGATCGACCAGGCGACCCGCAAGGGCGAGCTGGCCAAGGCCGCCGAGCTGCAGTACGGCCGCGGTCCCGCGATCGAGAAGGAATTGAAGGACGCCGAATTGGCGCTTGGCCGCATCCAGAAGGACGGCAAGTACCTGAAGGAAGAGGTCGAGGCCGAGGAGATCGCCGAAATCGTCGCCAAGTGGACCGGCATTCCCATTACCCGGATGATGGAATCGGAGAAGGAGCGGCTGGCGCAGCTCGAGGATCACCTGGGCGAGCGCGTCATCGGCCAGAGGGAAGCGGTCGAGGCGGTGTCGAACGCGGTGCGCCGCTCGCGCGCCGGTCTTGCCGATCCGAACAAGCCGACCGGCTCGTTCATCTTTCTGGGGCCGACGGGGGTGGGAAAGACCGAGACGGCGCGCGCGCTGGCGGAATTTCTCTTCGACGACGAGCGCGCCATGGTGCGCCTCGACATGTCGGAATACATGGAGAAGCACGCCGTCTCGCGCATGATCGGCGCGCCTCCCGGTTACGTTGGCTACGAGGAAGGCGGACAGCTGACCGAAGCGGTGCGTCGCCGGCCGTACAGCGTCGTCCTCTTCGACGAAATAGAAAAGGCGCATCCCGACGTCTTCAACGTGCTGCTCCAGATCCTCGACGATGGCCGGCTCACCGATTCTCAGGGACGCACGGTCGACTTCCGGAATACCGTCATCATCATGACGTCGAACATCGGCAGCCAGTTCATTCTCGAGATGGCCACCGAGAAGTGGGAGGCGATCGAAGCGCGGGTGCTGGATGCGCTGCGGGGGCACTTCCGTCCCGAGTTCCTGAATCGCGTGGACGACGTGATCCTGTTCAAGCCGCTCTCGGAGAAGGACCTCACCCGCATCGTCGACATCCAGCTGAGACGGGTCGCGGCGCAGCTTGCGGAGCGGAAGATCATCCTCGACGTCACTCCCGCGGCCAAGGCCTTCCTGGCCAGCGAGGGCTACGATCCAATCTTCGGTGCGCGGCCGTTGAAGCGGGTGATCCAGCGCCGGCTCCAGAATCCGCTGGCGCTCGAAGTACTCGCCGGAAAAATCGGCGAAGGCGACACGGTGAAGGTCGATCGCAAAGGCGACGAGCTGATTTTCGGGGGAGGCAATCATGCGTAGACCGTCGGGTCACCGGGAACACCAGCACGATGTGCACGGCATGCGGCTCGCGCTCGAAGAAGCGGCGGCGGCGGCCTTCGCCGGTGAGGTGCCGGTCGGAGCGGTGCTGATGCACGGCGCCGACGTGATCGCCCGTGGCCGCAATCGCATGAAGGGGCTCGGCGATCCCCGGCGTCACGCCGAGGTGGACTGCCTCGATGCGGCGCAGGATGCCGGCCATCGCGGCCCGGGAGCGTTCGAGGATTGCACGCTCTACGTCACGGCGGAGCCATGCGCGCAATGCGCCGGCGCGCTGGTGCTGGTGCGGATGCCACGGGTGATCTTCGGCGCCTGGGATGAGAAAGCGGGAATGTCAGGCTCGGTGTACGACCTGCTGCGCCATCCGCGGCTCAACCATCGGTGCGAAGTCGAAGGGGGCGTGCTGGCTCAGGAATGCGGTGCGATGCTGTCGGACTTCTTCGCGGAGAAACGTCAGGCTCTCTGACCGATCGCCTCCTTCACGCGGGCGACCAGCTGCTCGACGCTCCAGGGCTTGGGCAGCACCACCATGCTGGCATCCATCGGCGTCCCCTCGTTCCCCTCGCCGCGCGACGCGTAGCCCGACATGAACACCATCGGCACCTGCTTTCCGGCGCCGCGCAAGGTTTCGTGCAGTGCTCTCCCCCCCATCCGCGGCATCACCACGTCGCTGAGGATCAGCGCGACGTCCTGCTCGTTTTCGCGGAAGACGCTGAGCGCCTCGAGTCCATCGGCTGCCGTCAGCACCCGGAAGCCGTGACGCTCCAGGACCCTGCGCGCCACGCGGCGGATCGGCTCCTCATCCTCGACCACCAGGATCACTTCGCCCTCGGCGCGCACCGGCTCGTGCCGCACCGGCGCGGATGCCTTCTTTCCGGTGATCGGCAGGTAGAGCGTTACCACGGTGCCGCGATCCGGCTGGCTGGTGATGCCGACGAAGCCGTTCTGCTGCTTCATTAATCCGTAGACCATCGCCAGCCCGAGACCGGAGCCGGCGCCGGGCGGCTTGGTGGTGAAGAAGGGCTCGAAGACCCGCGCGCGGGTCGCTTCATCCATTCCCAATCCGGTGTCCTCGACACGCACCACAACGTAATCCGTCGCGGCCGCACCCCAGCCAAACTCGGCAAGATGTCCGGGATCGATCCGCGAGCGCGATGCCCGCAAGCGGAGCTCTCCCGATTCGGCGATGGCGTCGCGCGCATTGGTCGCGAGATTGAGCAGGATCTGCTGTAGCGCCCCGGCATCGGCGAGCGCCGGCGGAAGGTCTTCGTCCACCTGGACATCGACCTTGATCCGGTCCGGCACCAGCCGCTGAAGCACGTCGGCCATCTCGACGAGCAGCGTGCCGACTTCGGTGGGCTGCATGCTGAGCCGCTCCCGCCGGCTGAACCCCAGCAACTTCTTCACCAGGTCGCCGCCGCGTCCCGCCGCGTCGCGGATCTCCAGAATGTCGGAACGAATCTGGGACAGCGACGTCGGCAGGGCGGAGCTGATCAACTCGGCGTTGGCGAGAATCGAGGTGAGGAGATTGTTGAAGTCGTGGGCGACGCCGCCGGTCACCAGGCCCAGCGCCTCCATCTTCTGCGCGGTGCGCAGCTGCGCTTCGAGCCGGCGACGCTCGGTGACGTCCTCCGCGACCATCTCCCATGCTTCGACCTCGCCCTCGGCGCTGCGCACCGGCTGGCCCGACAGCCGCACCGTGATCCGCGTGCCGTCGCGCCGGCGCCAGTCGACGTCGACGCCCCGGACGCGGTCGGTCTTGCTGTACTCACTCGTCAGGCGGTTGCGCATCCCGGGATCGACGTAAACATCGGCGGAGAGATCGAGCCCCAGCAGCTCGTCGGCGGTGTTATAGCCCAGCATCTCGACCAGTGCGTGATTGACCGTGAGGAAGCGGCCGCCGGCGCTGCTGCGAAAAATTCCGATCGGGGCTTCCTCGACCAGCGCGCGATAGTGGGCTTCCGAGAGCCGGCGCGCATCTTCGGCCGTCCTGACGTCGCTGATGTCGATCGCCAGGCCGACGCAACCTTCGATGCTGCCGTCGTCCGCGCGCAGTGGACCCACCTGGCAGGTGAAGTCATGGTCCAGCTGCCGGAACATGTACGCGACGGTTTCACCCTTGAGAGCGCGGGTGTGGTTGCGTATGGCTTCGTTGTCGGGATCGTCGGTGCCAAGGTAGGTCTGGAGCGAACGCCCCAGAATCAGATCAGGGTTCTGGCCGAGTGTCTCGACCACTCGCCCTTCGACCGAGGTAAAAATCAGATCGCGGTTGGTACTCCAGATGACGGCCGGCATCTGGGCGACGAGCCGGGCCAATCCTTCGAAATAACCAGTCGAATGTCGAGGCTGACGAGTTTCTGCCATGGCGGCCCCAAGGCCCGAAGCGGAACGTTCCGGGCGCGTTGTCTGGAATGTTCAGTTCACTCCAGACTGGCGCAAGGGCGCCACAAGGGGATGCACGAGGTTGCACGAAGGGAACCCGAAGGCAAATCACAACACTATGAGCCTTCCCTTCATGGTTGGATGGAAGCCGCAGGTGTAATCGAGAGTGTCGGCGTGGCCTGCTACGAACCGCCCGCTCGCGCTCGGCGCCAGGGTTCCGGTGTCGAAACCGGTGCCCGTGGCGGTGTGGGGGACGATGTCATGATTGGTCCACACGACGGTATCGCCGACCGACAAGGTGACCACGTCGGGCTTGAAGCCCATGCCCACCATCTCGATTTCCACGCGCCGGGGCGGCGGGCGATGCGAGCAGCCGAGGGCGAGTACGGCGAGAGCCACCGCCGCCGGAGCAATGCCCCGGCGGCCGGTGAGCCTCGAGATCAGACTACGCGCCAAGCGACTGCCGCAGCTCGCGTGCATGAGCGAGATGCGCCGCGATGGCGGGACGCACGTCGGTCAGCAGTTTCTTGAGATCGGCATTCTGGGACGCCGGAATCAAGGTGTGGTCGATGGCGTCGAGAACGGCCTGGTGGTAGGCAACTTCGCGATCCATGTACGCCTTGTCGAACGCCGCGCCGTGGAGCGGAACCAGGCGCGCGTGGGCCTGCGCGGCGCCGCTCTTGAGCGACCGGCTCACCGCGTTGTCGGCCGGCGTGACGTGCAGGCGGGTGACGAGCGCGACCGCCTGGGCGTCGACGGCGGAGTGGTCGGTGATCATCGTCTGCGCGAAGCTCTTCACCTGGTCATTCGTCGTGCGGGTCAGCGCGAACTTCGCGGCGGCGCTGTCGATTCCATTCGCCGTCACGGCGACGTGCGCCACCTGCGGATCGGTCAGAGTGGGAGTGGTCTGCGCATGGAGCGAGCCGGCGGTGGCCAGCGCGAAGAGCAGGGTGAGCGGGCGATGCATAGAACGAGACGGCATGAGGATCTCCTGGAGAGTGGACCGGTTGGCTACGGCGGGAACGTATCGGCGGATTCACCATTTGTCAATAAAATACTGTGAATAATTGACTACGCAAGGAGTTACGGTTACGATTTGATCATGAAGCCTATCGACTGGATGGATCGACTGGTCGGTGACACCCGGGGACGGCTGATCGGCCTCATGCGGCGTTCCCGCCGGACCATCGGCGAGTTGTCGCAGACGCTGGGATTGACCGACAATGCGGTCCGCACCCACGTGGCCGGACTGGAGCGGGATGGGATCGTTGAACCCGCGGGCAGCAATCCGGCGGAGCGGGGGAAGCCGGCGCGATTGTACGCCCTGACTGCCGAGGGGGAGGAGCTTTTTCCCAAGGCGTACGCGCTGATTCTCGGCGGACTGGTTGATGAAATTGACCGGACGCAGGGCCGAGACAAGGCGGTGCGCCTCCTCCAATCGGTCGGGCGCGGGGCGGTCGCAGGAATGAAACCGGCCGCCGATCTCGGTGGCCGAGTCAACGCGGCTGCCGGCGTCCTGCGCGAGCTCGGGGGCGACGTCGACGTCTCGCGCACCGCCGCCGGATGGCGCATCCAGGGTTACGGCTGTCCGCTCTCCGCGGTGACGGCCGAGCATCCGCAGGTCTGTGAGCTCGCGAGGGCGCTGGTCGAGGAGGTTACCGGGGAGCCGGTGACCGAATGCTGCGAGCACGGCGCGCGTCCTCGTTGTGCTTTCGAACTACCGTCGAAAAAGTCCGGCCACTAGCTTTCTCCCCGCCTGGACAGGTGGCCGAGTGGTTGAAGGCGCCGGTCTCGAAAACCGGTGGGCCCGTAAGGGTCTCGTGAGTTCGAATCTCACCCTGTCCGTTTTGAATACACGGAATCAGGCAGGAGAATCAGAAGGATTGGAATCAGAAACCGTTTCCGGTACTCCTGATTCTGCACACTGATTCCGACCTGGTACTGGATGGGTGGCCGAGTGGTTGAAGGCGCACGCCTGGAAAGCGTGTGGGCCTCAAAAGGGTCTCGCGGGTTCGAATCCCGCCCCATCCGTGGCTTTTAGCCGTTCCCTGTCTCTCCTTTCTCCCCTTTCTCCCCTTTCTCCCCTTTGATTGCAGTCGTCCTCGACCATCCCCAGGAGCTCGTCAACATCGCGCACGTGGTCCGCGCGATGAAGAACTTCGGCGTGCGCGATCTGCGCCTGGTCCAGCCGGTTGAGTTCGACGCCTATCGGATCGAGGGAATCGCCCACCGTAGCGCGGATCTGCTCAAGCGGGTCGAGCTCTTCGACGACCTTCCTTCGGCGTTAGGCGACTGCGTGCACGTGGTCGCGTTCACGGCCCGGGGCCGCACCGCCAAGCGCGATATCCAGCGTCCTCGCCAGGCGGCGGCGGAAATCATGGCGATGGCGGGAAAGGGACCGGTGGCGTTGCTTTTCGGCCGCGAAGACAAGGGACTGAGCAACACCGACCTGGACCGGGCCCACCGGGTTTGCGTGATCCCCAGCGAAGACGCCTATCCCTCGATGAACCTCGGTCACGCGGTGGCGGTGGCGCTCTACGAGCTCGCCCTGGCCCGTGGCGCCGAGGAGCGCCCGGTCAAGGCGCCGCGCCGGGCCGCGCCGCCCGCCGATGCGGCGCTGCTCGAAACCCTCCATGCCGATATCGAAAAGGCCCTGGATGCTGTGGACTTCTTCAAGACCAGGGAGCGGAAGCTCATCATGCGGACGATCCGGGCCGTGGTGCAGCGGGTGCCCATGGACCAGCGGGAAGCCAGGCTGATCCGCGCAATGGCAATTGAGGTCCGGAAGCGGCTGACATAGCTTTCAGTCTCAGCATGACATCCCCATCCCGCCGGTTGTTGCTGGACGAGCAGGCCTTCGATAAAGCACTTCATTCCATGGCAGCCGGCATTCTCGAACAGACCAGCGAACGGCGCTCCGATCTCGTTCTCGTCGGCATCCAGCGGCGTGGCGTCGAGTTGGCGGCCCGTCTCGCGCTGCTCACGGCCAAGCCGGGCGGCGGTGATGTGCCCCGCGGGGCGCTCGACATCACCCTCTACCGTGACGATCTCGAAGTCGTGGGTCCCCGGCCGGTGGTCGGACCGACCAGCCTCCCCTGCGACATCGAGGGGCGGCAGGTCTGGATCGTCGACGACGTGCTCTATACCGGGCGGACGATTCGGGCCGCGCTCGACGAGCTGGCCGATTTCGGACGGCCGGCGCGCATCGGCCTCGCGGTGCTGGTCGATCGGGGCGGCCGCGAGCTGCCGATCCAGGCCGACGTGGTCGGCACCCGGGCGGCGGTACAGCGGGGCGAGCGGGTCGACGTACTGGTGCAGGAGCTGGACGGACGCGATGCCGTCGAAATCGTCGCCGGGGGAAAGCCGGCATGACCCTGGGCAAGGACCTCCTCGGCCTCGAGCACCTCGCGGCCCAGGATCTCCAGCTGATACTCGATACCGCCGAGCCGTTCAAGGAGGTTTCCGAGCGGGCCATCAAGAAAGTGCCGGCGTTGCGCGGCAAGACCATCGTCAATCTTTTCTTCGAAAACTCGACGCGGACCCGG
>DASXPG010000146.1:0-28915 GCA_036493755.1 Gemmatimonadales bacterium | reverse complement strand
CGCTTGGACCGGGCGTAGTAGTCGCCCTTGAAGATGGGACGCTCGATGCCGAATTCCTCGGTTACGCTCCCGGCTCCGCCGTCGTACGTCGTGGCTCGGCCGTACGCCGATACCGAGGAGACATGGATCAGACGCTTGCCGCCGCGGCCGCAGACGCGGGCCACGGTCTCTGTGGGCGCGACGTTGGTGGCGTGGAATTTCGCCCAGCCAGCGCGGGCGAGAACGACGGCGGCGGCGTGCACCGTCGCGTCGGTCATCTGGACGCCGCGGACCAGCGCCGGCTCCTCGCCGATGTCGCCCCGCATCGGCTCAGCGCCCATCTCGCGCAGCGCGGCGTCGGCCGCCGTGGATCGGGAGAGCGCCAGCACCTGGTCTCCGCGCGCGGTCAGCGCCCGGATGGTGTGGCTGCCGACCAGTCCGCTGCCGCCGGTGACGAAGATCTTCACGGCTCTCGCAACCCGGCGGTGACGAAGATCCTCACGGCTCGCGCAGCCAGCGGTCGACACGTACCACCGCGCCGATGCCGGCGGCGGTGACCTCGGCGCCATCTTCGACTTCACGCCGCAGCACCGCCTGCGCCACCCAGCTCTCCAGGTCCGCGCTCCAGCAGGCGCTGGTCAGCCGTCCCACGACCTTGCCGTCCAGCGACACTTCGAGCGGCGGTTCGTCGGGTTCCTCGTCCAGAATCAGCAGCGCCAGCCGGCGGTTGGCATGGCCGCGGAAATGCAGCCGCGCCACCGTCTCCTGGCCCAGGTAGCAGCCCTTGGTGTAACTGATCGCCCCCAGCTCCTCGAGCCGCACCTCCTGCGGCAGGGTCTTCTCGTCGATCTCGGCGCCTAACGATGGAATCCCGGCCTGGATCCGGCACACCTCGAGCAGCTCCGGCGCCTGGCTGGGCGGGGCCTCTCCCGGTTCCCAGTCGGGGACGTAACCCGGCGCACCGGGAATGATGAACAGCTCGTAGCCCGGGATGCCCCGCGCGACGGAAGCCACCACCGCGATCAGCTGCTCGCCGCGATTTTCCCGCCGCACCTTGCCGGGCGGCACCGGCTCGCCCGAGGGTGTCCCCTCCGCCGCGCGGGCGCCGAAGCTGGCCATCCTGATGGTCTGCGCGGTGACATCCTCGAATTGGCAGAGCCGCGGTGGCAGCGATGCCGCGAGCACCTCACCGACGAGGCTTGCCGCGCTCCGCGGCACGGTGAGGAGTATCTGGTCCGTGAGGCGTGTGATGCGCAGCGTGGACTGGATCATCCCCTTGTTGGTGAGCAAGGCGCCGAAGAGGTGACTGTCGTCGCCCGCGGCGGTGACGTCGCTGGTGACGAGTCCCTGGACGCACGCGATGCGCCCCGAGCCGGTGAGCCGGAAGACGGCTTCGTCTTCCTGGATCAGGTGGACGCGCCCTTCCTCGAGTGCGCGCCACTGCGCGTCACCGATGGCTTCGCGGCGGACCTTCACGGCACCGCCACTTCACGCCAGAGCGTGCCCAGCTCCGAAGGATCGTGGTCCTCGAACGAATCCCAGACGGCGTCGGCGTGTTGCAGCGCGGCGGGGGCGTGGGAGGTCGTGATGGCGACGCAGCCGGCGCCGAGATTCCGCGCCGCGCCGATTCCCGGGAGGGAGTCTTCGATCACGACCGCGCGCCAGCCGCCGTTGCCGTGGCGCGCGGCCAGCTGCCGCAGCGCGGTGCGGTAGCTGGTGGGGTCGGGCTTGGAGGTGCTCACGTCGTCCGAGCTGAGCAGCACCTCGACCAGGTCGGCGATGCCGGCGCGCTCCAGCCCCGGCGGGACTTCCGCGCGCAGTGCGCCGCTCACCACCGCCACGTGACACTCTCTCGCGGCTTCGCGGACGAAGCGTGTCACGCCCGGCACGATCTCGATTGATTGCTCGGCCATCGCGCGATAGCGGCGCGATTTTCGCTGCACCAGCTCTTCCAGGTCGCCCCCGATCCGGTAACGGCGCGCCGCCTCCCGGAACGCGGCACGGTCGTCGATGCCGAGATAGGTGTGATCGTATTCATCGCGGCTCAGCTCGATGCCGGATTCGCCGAGCACTTCGCGAAAGGAGTCGAAGTGCAGCGACTCATCCTGCACGATCACGCCGTTGTAGTCGAGAAGCAGTGCGCTCTTCAGGTGCGCGCCTCGATCCACTCGGCGATGACCGGCCAGACGTCGCGCCGCGCATCGGACGAAATCAGCAGCCGGTTGTGCGAGTAGTCGCGGCGGAAGCCCTGCCGGCGCCCGGCCACGATCATGGTCTTGTCGGCCGAGCCGAGGGCGTCGAGCAGCCGGCGACAGGTCGAAGGAGGTGTGAGCAGGTCGCTCGCTCCGGCGATCGCGAGCGCCGGCGCGATGATTTTCCGTGCGCCCGGGAGATAATCGAAGCCGTCGCGCCCCACCCACTTGCGCCCGATGATCCAGTCGCTCCACTGGCCGAGGATCCCGGGGCCTTCGTCTTCCGGCCCGATGCCGAGGGCGCGCGCGGGAAGCCGGCCGACCAGGGCCGAGACCCCTCGGCCGAGCAGCGATACGGCGGTGTTGAATGTCCCCGGACGATCGGGAGCCGGCGCGGCGGCGAGGACCATGCCGTGCAGGCTCTCGGCGCAATCCGCGAAGCGGGCCGCGCAACCGACGGCGATCACCGCGCCGGCGCTGTGTCCGATCCACAGCACCCGCGCGCTGCCGGTCGCCTCGCGCACCGCGCGCAGCAGCGCCGGCGCGTCGTGCAGGATCCAGTCCTCGACTTCCCACTTGTCGTGGCGGCCCTCGCCGGAGCGGTCGAATCCACGCAGCTCGCCGACCCACGCGTCATGTCCGCGCTCGGCGAGCCACGGGCCGAGGCCCTCGGTGGCGCCGAAGAAATTGCGGTTCGAGAAGGTGCCGTGCATCAACAACAAAGGTATGGTCCGCGCCGGTGTGGTGTGGCCGACGCGCCAGAGGCCGAGCGTCACACCGTCGTCGGTGACGACGCGGACGGAATCGGCCTGCTTCATGACTGGTAGGACCAGGCCAGCAGCTCGACCGGGTGACAGACGCGGGTTTCCTGGCCGTCGAGCAGGAGCCCGGCGCCGATCTGCATCACGCAACCGGGATTTCCCGTGACCACGATGTCGGGTGCCGCACGCCTGATCGCATCGAGCTTGATACGCAGCACCTCGCGCGACATTCCCGGCTCGAGCAGCGAGTAGAGTCCGGCGCTGCCGCAGCAGCGCTCGCTTCCTTCCAGCGCGACGCGAGTGATCCCCGGAATGGCATCGAGCAGCACCAGAGGCGCCGAGGAGATCTTCTGCGCGTGGAGGAGATGGCAGGGCGCATCGTACGCCACTCGAAACGACAACGGGCGCATCCCCTTCGCCGGGCCCAGCTCGGCGAGCGCCTCGGAAATGTCGCGGACGCGCGAGGCCACGATGCGCGCCTCGCCCTCGAGCTCTTCGCCGGCAAGGAGGTCGCCGTAGCTGCGGAGCATCGCGCCGCACCCGGCGCTGTTGACGATGATCTGGCCGTCGCTGCGCGCGAAGGCGATGACGTTTTCGCGCGCCAGGCGCTTGGCGAAATCGTGCGCGCCGGCGTGCGCCGCGAGGGCGCCGCAGCAGACCTGGCCGTGGACTTCGCCGACCTTCACGCCATTGTGGGCCAGCGTGCTGATGGTGGCGTCGTGCACCCGGCCGAAGAGGCCGTTCTGGACGCAGCCTCGAAACAAGGGCGAGGATGGATGGGGAGGGATGGGGTGGGTTGGGGAAGGATGGTGAGGGTAGTTTCGTCCCCATTCCTCCCTATCCCTCCCCATCCCTCCCCATCCCTCCCAGCCCCTTGTTGCTTCCAACATTCCCATCATCTGCGCTACGACCGGCGCATCGGTGCCGGCGCTTTGGGCGATGCGGCGCGGAATGCCGGTGGCGCGGAAAAGTCGGGACAGCAGCCAGATGAGCCACTGGCGTGCGGGACGCGCCAGCACCCAGAGCGCAATGCGCAGCGAGAGCGGAAGCGGCCGGGTCTTCGCGATGAGGTCGCGCGACGCTTCGAGCGCCGGTCCGAAGACCACTCCCGCCGGGCACACACTCTCGCAGCCGCGGCAGCCGAGGCAGCGGTCCAGGTGGAGCTGGAGCGAAGGGTCGTCGGCCGGCATCTCGCCGCGCGCGAGCGCGCGCATCAGCACGATGCGGCCGCGGGGCGAGTCGGCTTCGTCGGCGGTGACTTCGTAGGTGGGGCAGGCGGGAAGGCAGAAGCCGCAATGCACGCACGGGTCGAGACCTTCGAAACCCTTCACAGGGGCGGACGGGTTGACGGGCCGAGTGGTCATCCGGTAGCCGCCTGTCCGGTTACCCGATTCTCCGTCTGCTCACCAGCCCAGAGCGGCACATCCTGTGTGCCCCCGGGTTCCAGCGTCCGTCGCAGCGCCTTCGACAGGGCCAGCGCGCCGGCATTCATCTCGCCCCAGATGCCGACCAGCCGCAACGTCGCGTCGTCGGCCCGCTCGATGGTCACGGGCCAGCCGCGGCTCCGGGACTCGGCCCGCAGCGCGATCAGCGCCTTCGCGGTTCCGGCGGCGAATCGCGCGCGCACGGTGCCGCGCGGGATGCAGACACCGACCGCCTCCGCGCCTAACGAGACGGCGAGGGCGGCCGCGGCCGGCCACGCCGCCGGATCGGCGCCGATGCGGGCCGCCACCGGCCAGCCGCCGACCGTCCCGCGCCACCTGGTCCAGATCCGGGGTTCCGTGTCCGCGCCCTGCAGGCCCACGGTCGCCGATGCAGCGGCGTCCAGCTCTTCGCGTACCCCCGC
Source organism: Gemmatimonadales bacterium (assembly GCA_036493755.1). Classification (GTDB taxonomy): domain Bacteria; phylum Gemmatimonadota; class Gemmatimonadetes; order Gemmatimonadales; family JACORV01; genus DASXPG01. Next base: position 24,137 of record DASXPG010000146.1, on the reverse strand, counting down.
CCTGGTCCCCAGCGCCCGAACGATGAGATGCCACCGTGCCGGCAATTCGAGCGATGACGCCAGCTCCGGACTCAGCACTTCGCAGCAAGCGAGCATCGAGCCCTCGGCTTGAAGCCCGGCCGCCGCGGCAACGACGGCATCGCGGGGCCCTGACCAGGCGCGGGTTTCATCGGATTCCGGGCGGGCGCGCAGCCGCAGGTTCGCCTCGGCGATCGCACCGAACGCTCCCCATCCGCCGATCACCGCCTTGGCGAGGTCGAATCCGGCGACATTCTTGACCACGCGGCCGCCCGACTTGATCCGGGTGCCGTTCCCGGCGACGAACGAGAGCCCGATGACCTGGTCGCGGGGCGGTCCGAAGAGCGCCGAGAGCGGCCCGCCGGCGCCGTGCTCCAGGACGCTGCCTAACGATTGCGAAAGCGGTCCGGGAGGATCGAGGGCGACCCAGACGTTCTGTTCGGTGAGCGCCGCATCGAGCTCCCCGAGGGTCGTGGCGGCGCCGGCGGTGGCGACGAGGTCGGCCGGGTCGATCCGGATCATGCCGCGCGAAGCGGCCGTGGTCACGACGGTGGCTGGGTGCGGGACGTGCCCAGCGCGCGCACCACGCCGGCGATGAAGTCGCGCGCTTCGTCGACCAGCGGCCGTGCATCTTCGGCGCGCCAGCCGGCAAAGCTGCGGTGCTCCTGCTTCATGGCGAAGAGCATGGCGAAGCCGGGCGGCAGCGCGTCCCGCACCATCCGACTGAGGTCGTCGAAGGAGCGCTGGGTGCGCCAGGGCTGGTCGGCGATCCAGACCTGTACCATCGCCGCGCCCATGACGCCGGGATACACCTCTTCCAGCGCCCGCGTGCCGTTCCCCTCGGCGATGTGCTTGTCGCCCAGCGCCAGCCGCCGCTGGGCGTCGGCGATCTGTCCGTCCATCTGGGACAGCCATCGCGTCGGGATCAAGTCGCCGGCTCGGGCGTCGTGCGTCGTGAGTCGTGCGTCGGAGAACCGGAGTCGGCCCAGGGCGTCCATTCCTTGCACTGCGCCGAGGGAATCACCTTGCCGGGATTGGCGAGACCGGCGGGATCGAAGGCACGGCGAACGGCGCTCATCGCGCCGATGTCGTCGGGCGAAAAGATCAGCGGCATGTAGCGCTTCTTGTCGGCACCGATGCCATGCTCGCCGGTTATGGAGCCGCCCGCGTCCACGCACACCCGCATGATTTCGGCGCTGGCGGCTTCCACCCGCGCCAGCTCGTCGGGGTCGCGGGCGTCGAAGCTGAGATTGGGATGCAGGTTACCGTCGCCGGCGTGGAAGACATTCGACACCTTGACGCGGTAGCGCGCCGCGATGCCGCCGATCGCCTCGAGCACGTCGGGGAGCGCGGTCCGGGGAACCACGGCGTCCTGCACCACGAGATCGGCGGAGGCGCGGCCCATCGCCCCGAAGGCCTTCTTGCGCCCTTGCCAGAGCCGCTCGCGCTCGACCGCCGTTGTCGCGACGCGCACGCCGCGTGCGCCCGTGGCGCGGCAGATCTTCTCGATCTGCGCCGCCTCGTCGGCCGTCCCGGCGGCCCGGCCGTCGGTCTCGACCAGCAGCACCGCCGCGCAATCGGTGGGATAGCCGGCGGCGTACACCGACGACTCGACCAGCTCGACGGTGTTGTGATCCATCATCTCCATCGCCGCGGGAACGATCCCCGACGCGATGATCGTCGATACCGCGGAGCCGGCGTCGCGCAGCACCGCGAAATCGGCCAGCAGCGTGCAGATGGCGCGCGGGATCGGCACCAACCGCACCGTGATTTCGGTGGCGATGCCGAACATGCCTTCGCTGCCGACGAAGAGCCCGACCAGGTCGGGACCCCACGGCTCGCCCGAGGCGCTGCCGAGCCGGACGCGCTCGCCGCTGGCGAGGACGACTTCGAGCGCGAGAATGTGGTTGGTCGTCGTGCCGTACTTGAGACAATGAGGCCCGCCGGCATTCTCGGCGACGTTGCCGCCGATGGTGCATGCGGACTGGCTCGATGGATCGGGGGCATACATCAGATTGTGGGGCAGCGCCGCGCGGCTGAGGCTGGCGTTGATCACGCCGGGCTGCACCACGGCGCGCCGGTTCGCGGCATCGATGCCGAGGATTCGCGACAGCCGGGTGAGGGTGACGAGCACCGCCCCGGTCCCCGCCAGCGCGCCCCCCGACAGGCCGGTTCCCGCGCCGCGGGCGACGAAGGGCACACCGCGCTCCGCGAGACAGCGCACCACGTCGGCGACTTCGTCGGTCGAGCCGGGAAAGACGACGATATCCGGAATGCTGCGATGCGTCGGCAATCCGTCGGCGGCGAACGTCGCCAATGCCGCGCGCTCGGTGCGCACGAACCGCGGACCCACGATCCGGGCCAGGTCGCTTTCGAGCGAGGAATGATTCATGGGACGTATCGAATGTAAGGCGGCGGACCTCCCGGACGGCAAGACGGCGCGGTGCGGGAAGGGTACCTTTGGGTCACGCAATGCTGATCGCCACTGGACTCATGCTGCTGATGCAGGCGCAAGCGCCGCTCCTCGAGGTGCATGCCGGCGGCACGTGGCATCCCTGGAGCGGCGGTGCAGCCGGAACCTCGGCTCGCGAACCGATGCTGGCGTCCGCGATCAGCTGGAGCGACAGCGCACCGGGGCTTCGCGCCGGCTCCTTCGAAGTGCGGTCCACGGGCAGCGGTGCGCTGCGCAACAGCATTGCCATCATCGAGCTGGATCCCAGGCGGCTGCGCTTTGACCTCGGCCGCGCCCCCCCCGACGCCCGGCGCACCGCCACCGACTGGGTCGGCGAGGATTCGAGCGTCGTGCTGGCGGCCAATACCGGCCTCTTCCGCACCAATGGCTCGAGCCAGGGTCTCGTCTTCGAGCACGGCACGCGATACAGCGCGCTGGCGGGATGGCTGGATGCCGTTGTGGTTCTCGATACCGGCGGGATCTGGTTCACCGACGTCGCCGGCGGTCGCGAGTTGCCGCGCCGAGTGTCGGCCTTTCAGACGCTCCCCTTTCTGGTGCGGGGCGGACGGGTGGTTTTCGGCGAGACCAGCGGGCTCAAGCTTTCGCGCACCCACCGGGACCGCCGCATCACGTTGTGCCTGGGCGACGATGGCCTGGTGCGGCTGTTGCTCAGCAATTTCGAGGTCTTCGGCGTGACGGCCGGAACCATCCCGATCGGCCTCACCATCCCCGAACAGGCGCTCATCGCGGCCGGCGCGGGATGCCGTGACGCCGTCGCGCTCGACGGTGGAATCAGCTCGCAGATCGCCTTTCGCGCCGGCGACCGGATCGTGAAGTGGCCCGGTTGGCGGCAGGTCCCCTTGATGCTGCTCGCCCGGCGGCGCTAACGTAGGCCGTTCACCCTTCGGAGGATTCATGCGGGCTCGTTCGCTCACCACGCTGATGATTTTCGCGGCATCGCTGGCCGTCGCCGCGCGCGCCGAAGCACAAGGAGCATTCACCGGGCTGTATGTGGCGGGGCCGGGAGACATCTGGGCGGCGGGGCCTAACGGCGGCCTGTTCCACGGCGGCAGCGGATCGTGGATCAGGGTACCCACCAGCACCAGCGACAACCTCAACGCCATTGCCGGCAGCGGTCCGCGGGACATCTGGGCCGGCGGCGATCACGCGATCCTCTACCATTGGACCGGCGCATCCCTGACGGCGATGCGCGCACCGGTGCACGGCAACATCGTGGCGCTCAGCGTCTGCTCGCCGAGCGATGCCTGGGCCGTCGTGCAATCCGACAACGACCAGATGCCGCCGGCGCTGCTCCACTGGAATGGGAGCGCGTGGTCCTCGCAACGGATGGGTTTCGCCTTCCGCGTGGCGGGAGTATCGGGAAGCTGTCCGAACCTGGTCATGGTCGGCACGACCTTCTTCGATCCCAAGCCCACCGAGGTGCACCAGGTGGGCGTTCTGGCCCGGCTCCAGGGCGGCAGCTGGACGACGAGCGGATGGAATGGTCACAGCATCGACGACCAGGATATCGGCGGCACCGGCTGGACCGGCATCAACAGCGGCAGCGACGGGACGTTGTTATTGCGCGGCGGTCCCAACAACAGCACGCTGTTGATGGGCCATCCCGGGTCGTGGTCGAGACTTTCGCCCGTTGGGGATTATGAGACAGCGGTGATGACCTCGGGCGGACCGGTGCTGATCCGGAAGGACGGCTTTTCGCGGTGGACTGGCGGCTCCTGGCAGGATGTCGGGCAAGCCCAGATGCAGGCGCCGGCGGCGATGGCAGGCATGGGGATGGGTGGCGTAACGATGGGCCGGCCCGACACCGCAAAATTGCGCAGCCTCGCCAAGCAGGCGGACTCGATCCAGCGCAGCGTGCCGCGCGGCGAGCAGCCCAATGGCCAGCAGATGCAGGCGTTGATGGCGATCAGCGCACAGATGATGCAGGCGCAGGGGATCACGCAACCTGGAGCGATGAATCCGCAACAGGCCCAGCAGATGGCGCAGGCGGCGCAGCAGCAACGGGCGCAGATGCAGCAGATGACGGCCCAGGGAGCGCGTAACCAGACGCTCAACTTCATGGAGCACCCGGTGGTCTACGTCGCGGGCGCCGATTTCTACGTGGCGACGCAGGGCGGCGGAATCATGCACGTCACCGGCGACTCGTCGCATCTGATTTTCGACCAGATGTGCCTCCAAGCGGCCGCGGTGCAGTACGACAACCACTGCAAGGCCGAGGCGGGTGTGACGAGCGGGCCGCAGCTGATCGCGGCTCCCGCTCCGGCGGCGCCGGGTGCGGAGCCGGGTGAAGAGGCGGTGCCGGCGCAGCAGCCGAGCCGCGGAATCAACTTGCCGCGGCCGAGGATCAGGCTTCCGGGCAGACCTTAAGAAGAACCAAGTACGAAGAGCCAAGTACGAAAGTAAGACGAAGGCCCCGAATCATCGGGGCCTTTTGTCTCATACCTGGCTCTTGGTTCTTAAGTACCTGGTTCTCTTACGCCGCCCAGAACCTCATCAGCGCCGCGCCTTCAGGGCAGTCGCGCAACTTCTCGAAGGCTCGCTCGCGGATCTGGCGGATGCGTTCGCGGGTGACGCCCATGAGCGCGCCGATCTTCTCCAGGGTCATCGCCTCGGAGCCCTGCTCGAGACCGTAGTAGAGATAGAGAATCTTCCGCTCGCGCGGAGTGAGATACTTGGTGAAGACGCGGTCGATGAAGTCCCGCATCAGGTTGCCGTCGGTGGTCTCCTCGATCTCGCTGCCTTCGACACCGGCGAAGCGCTCGCCCAGTGTGGCGGCGTCACGGTCGGTGCGATCGATGGGTGCGTCGAGCGAGACTTCGGTGGAGGTCATCCGCCGCGCGGTCCGCACATTCTCCGGCGTGTCGCCCAGTGCCCGGGCTATCTCGCTGTCGGTCGGCTCGCGCCCCAGCTCCTGCGCCAGGACCATCTCGGTCCGCGACATCCGGATGAGATGTGCGTTCTGGTTGAGCGGGATCCGCACGCTGCGGGTCTGCTCGGCGAGGGCCTTGAGAACGGCCTGCCGGACCCACCACACCGCGTACGAGATGAACTTTACTCCCTGGTCGGGATCGAACTTGCGGACCGCTTTCAGCAGGCCCTCATTCCCGATGGCCACCAGCTCAGAGAGATCGAGCCCGTGTCCCTGGTACTTCTTCACGTAGGAAATCACGAAGCGCAGATTCGCCGTCACCAGCCGCTCGGCGGCGGCGGTGTCGCCCTTCTGGGCGAGTCGGGCGAGCCGCTTCTCCTCCGCTGGATCGGAGATGAGCGGAAGCTTCTGGATGTCCTGGAGATACTGGTCGAACGCACCTGATGCTGTCTGACGAAAAAACGCCTTCGGCTTCGGACTCGTTGCACGCCGCATGAAGAACATCCCCTTCGCGCTATCAGGGTGTGACGGACGGGTGATGCTTGGCGGTGAGAATTGGCCCATACGATAGGGAACTTTTCAAAGAGGTGTCAAGTGGAAAAATTTATCCACATCACTAAGTTGTTGCATAAGAGGGGCTTGCCAAATGGAGGAACATTTCCACATCGGCAAATGCCGATGGCATTTTGTTAAGTTAAGTAATCACAAAGAGATAGCTCTTCCGAGTACCTCACTTTCCACTTCCACCGTCCAAGCACCGTCGGCACTCTGCGCCATCGAACCGATTTTCGCGGGCAAAGCGAAACGAATGCGTCCGGCGCGCACTTTCTTGTCGGCGCGCATGCATTCGACGAGTCGTTCCGCGCCGATGCCGTCGGGAATGCTGTCGGGCAGCTGATAGCGCTCCAGAAGATCGATGATCTGTGCCGCCGTTCCGCTTTTCGCGATGCCGGATTCTTCCGCGAGCTTCGCTTCGACCGCCATTCCAATCGCGACGCCTTCACCATGAAGCAGATCGAAGCCGCTTAACGTCTCGAGCGCATGGCCGATGGTGTGTCCGAAATTCAGAATCTGGCGCCGCCCGCCTTCTCGCGCATCGGAAGACACCACGCCCGCCTTGATCTGGATGCTGCGCGTGACGATCTGCTCGAGACGATCGAGATTTTTCGCGAGGCAGGGTGCGGAGTCGGCGAGTGATGCGAAGTAGGCCGCGTCGAGGATCGCGCCGTGCTTGATCGCCTCGGCCATGCCCGCCGAGATGTGGGTGCGCGGCAGGGTAGCGAGGTGGGCGATGTCGGCGACGACAAGGCGCGGCTGATGAAAGGCGCCCACCAGGTTCTTGCCGGCGGGAATATCGACACCGGTCTTGCCGCCCACCGATGCATCGATCATGGCCAGCAAGGACGTCGGCACCTGGACGAACGGCAGGCCCCGCTGGTAGGTCGCGGCGACGAAGCCGGCGAGATCGCCCGCCACGCCGCCGCCGAATGCGATCACCGCCGAGTCGCGGCCGAACTTCGCTTCCATGAGCTGGTCGGTGAGATCGGCCCATTGCTCACGGTTCTTGTTCCACTCGCCAGCGGGGAAGGTGAAGATCCGCGTATCGATTCCGGCGGCGGTGAGCGAGGCCAGCAGCCGCCCGCCGTGAAGCTCCGCGACGTGATGATCGGCGATGATCGCATAACGCCCGGCCGGGCAATGCTCCTTCAGCAGCCCCGGCAAGCCGTCGACGAGATCCCGCCCCACGATCACGTCGTACGATTCGTCGCGCGATTCCTGCAACAAGACCCTGATGGTCGCCATGGCGAAAACTATGCGGGAACGGAGAACTGGGGGGAGGCGGGAATCGAGGCGAGAATTCAACCCACGATATAACGTTCCCCGTTCCCCGTTCCCCGTTCCCCGTTCTTTCCGTTCCTCCGTTCTGGGGACCCCTCATGAAACTGATAACCGCGATCATCCGCCCGGACCGCCTCACCGAGGTCAAACTCGCGCTCTTTCGCGCCGGCGTGACCGGCATCTCGCTCAGCAGGGTGAGCGGGCACGGAGGCGAGGGCGAAGTCATCCAGCGCTATCGTGCCGAGAGCGTGGTGATGGAGTTCCACGAGAAAGTACGCATCGAGATGGTCTGCTCGGAGCCGTTCGTCGAGCCGACCATCCAGGCGATCCTCTCCTCGGCGCGCACCGGCGATGTGGGCGACGGCAAGATCTTCGTGCAATCCATCGAGCGGGTGATCCGCATCCGCACCGGCGAGGAAGACAATGCGGCGCTCACGCCCGTCACCGCCGACCAGGTCCAGCAGCTCGCGCGCAGCGAGCCGCGCGGGGAGGAGGCGTGATCGCGTCCATTCCGGGACTCGCCGACGTCTCCTCAGGCGACACCGCCTGGCTGCTGGTTTCCACGGCCTTCGTGATGCTCATGGTGCCGGGGCTCGCCCTCTTCTATGGAGGGCTGGTCCGTGAAAAGAGCGCGCTCAACACCCTGATGATGAGCGTCGCGATGCTCGGCATCGTCGGCGTCCAATGGGTGCTGGGCGGATACTCGCTGGCCTTCGCCCCGGGGAGCGGGTTGATCGGATCGCTGGCCTGGTGGGGACTGCATGGCGTCGGTGCGGTGCCTAACGGCGCCTACGCGGCGACCGTCCCGCATCTCGCCTTCGCGATGTACCAGGCGATGTTCGCCGCGATTACCGTGGCGCTGATCTCCGGCGCGGTGGTCGAGCGGATGCACTTCGGGGCGTACCTGCTCTTCGGGCTGCTCTGGACCACGCTGGTCTACGATCCGCTGGCGCACTGGGTCTGGTCGGACAGCGGCTGGCTGCACAAACTGGGCGCCCTCGACTTTGCCGGCGGCACCGTGGTGCACATCAGCGCCGGCGTGTCGGCGCTGGTCGCCGCAATCGTCCTCGGCCGGCGGCATCACCTGGGCCGCACACCGGTCATTCCGCACAACGTCCCGTTCACGCTGCTGGGCGCCGGGATCCTCTGGTTCGGCTGGTTCGGCTTCAACGCCGGCTCGGCGCTGGCCTCGGGTGCACTGGCGGTGAGCGCCTTTGCGGCGACCCACATCGCGGCGGCCGCGGCGTTGACGACCTGGATGCTGCTCGATCTGGCGCGGACCAGGCGGGCGACGGCGGTCGGTGCGGCGACGGGGATCGTCGTCGGGCTGGTGGCGATCACGCCCGCTGCCGGCTACGTCACGCCGCGCGGCGCGCTCGCCATCGGCGTGCTCGCCGCCTGCGCGAGCTATATCGCGATTCTTCTGCGACCGCGCACCGGTGTGGATGACGCGCTCGACGTCTTCGCCTGCCATGGCGTCGCCGGTATCGCCGGCGCGCTGCTCACCGGCGTCTTCGCCTCGCGTGCCGTGAACCCCGCAGGCGCCGACGGCTGGCTCAACGGCAACCCGCACCAGGTCGTGGTGCAGGCGCTCGCCGTCGGGGCGACGGTGGCGCTGGCGCTGGTCGGCACGCTGCTGATCCTCGGGCTGGTTCGGCTGGTGATGCCGCTGCGGCTCGCGCCGCATCAGGAAATCACCGGCATCGACGTTTCGGCGCATGGCGAAGAGGCGTACTACGGCGGCGATGTGGCGGCGCTGGCGGGGCGGGGAATCTCCCTGAGCCAGAGCGTGTCGCTTCCCGCGCACGAAGTGGGGCGCGGACCAAAGAGGTAGACTGTCTACCCCTTTGCTACCAGATGTTGTCGGGGTGCCCCGCGCGCTGATTGGCCAGCCGGGCCAGGGTAAAGAGAAGGTCGCTGAGCCGGTTGAGATAGACGATCACGTCGGCTGGCACCGACTCGACGTGCGAGAGATGCACCACCGCGCGCTCGGCGCGCCGGCAGATGGTCCGCGCGAGGTGCAACGCGGCAGCCTTGGGGGAACCCCCGGGCAACACGAAGGACGTCAGCGCCGGCAGCTTTGCCTCGGCCTCGTCGATGGCCTGCTCCAAGGCGGCGACCCGCTCGGCTGGCAGGGCCAGCCGGTCCCGGACGGTTTCCTTGACCCGGCCGGGGTCGGGCGTGGCAAGGGTTCCACCGATCGCGAAGAGGTCGCGCTGTACGGCGGAAAGCAACGCCTCGGCCAGGTCGCGGGGTTCCAGGGTCCGGGCTAGTCCAATCGCGGCGCTGGTTTCGTCCACGTCGCCGTACGCGCCGACCCGGGCATCATCCTTGGGAACCCGGCCGCCCCCCATTAATCCCGTGTCGCCACTATCGCCCGTGCGGGTATAAATCCTCACGGGCCGCAAGCTATGCCCGGACCGGGGGGGATTCAACGTGGAGTCGATTCTGCTCGAGCTGGCATGTGGAAGCCTCGATGACGCGCTCGCCGCGGTGCGCGCGCGCGCCGATCGCATCGAATTGTGCTCGGCACTGGAACTCGAGGGTCTCACCCCTTCCCTCGGCACGGCGCTCGAAGTGGACCGCTTTACCTCGGTGCCGTTCGTCGCCATGGTGCGGCCGCGCGCCGGGGACTTCGTTTACTCCCTCGCCGAGCTGCGGGTCATGGACCGGGACGCCCGCCTCCTCGCGGAGGCCGGCGCGTCGGGGATCGTCTTCGGTTGCCTCACTCATGAGGGCCGGGTCGACGAGGCCTCGTGTGACCGGGTGCTCTCGGCGTGCAACGGATGCGAAACCGTATTTCACCGGGCCTTCGATCAGGTGAAGGATCAGCTGGAAGCGCTCGACGTCTTGATCGGGCTCGGGGTCACCCGGGTGCTGACCAGCGGCGGCGCCAAGACCGCGCTGGAGGGTGTGAAAAAGATCCGCGCGCTGATCGAGCGCGCCGAGGGGCGCATCGAGATTCTTCCGGCCGGCGGCATCAGGGATCACAACGTCGAATCGGTCATCAAACAGACCGGGTGCGATTCGGTGCATCTGAGCCGCCGGTAGACTACCGCGTCAGCTCCTGCACGATCGCGTCGATCCGTTTCTGCGCGTCGCGGCTATGGGCCGCGTGATTGTTCATCTGGATCGAGAAGGTCCAGGTCCCGCCCGGTCCATCGAGATATCCCGACAGCGTATTGGTGTTCGCGATCGTTCCGGTCTTGGCGCGCACCCGGCCGGTCAGGCGATTGCGGTAGCGTCCGCGCAGCGTACCGGTCGAGCCCGCGACCGGCAGGGCATCGATGAAAGCACGGCCGCGCTCGCGCGAACGCACGAAGCGCAGCAGCTCGACGAAGGTTTTCGGCGACATCAGGTTCCAGTGCGAGAGACCGCTGCCGTCGGCGATGTGGAATGACGCGGTGTCGATGCCGAGGGAGTCGGCGAGAAAGCGCCGCTCGACGGCGAGCCCGGAATCCCACGAGCCGACGCCGGCGAATTCGCGGCCCAGGGTCTTGAGCAGCATCTCGGCGTACCAGTTGTGGCTGAGCTGGAGAATCGGCTCCAGCAACTCGGCGAGCGGGGGCGAGTCGTGCCCCGCGAGGTCCCCGGCGGCGCGCGCGGCGCGATAGACGGTCGAGTCGTAGGTCGCGCGCGCCCGGCCCGACACCGCGATGCCGCGATTGCTCAGAGCCACCTTGAACGCCGTCGCCGCCCAGATGGCGCCGTCCTGGATCGAGACCTGCTCCGACCAGGGACGCGCATCCTGCGGCACGTCGCCGTCGGCCCAGATGGCGTTGCTTCCGGGGGCGCGATGGAACTCGATGGTTCGCGGCGCGTCGACGCCGACGGTGCGGGCATGGTTGGTGAACAGGGCCAGCCCGTAATCGGGCTCGAGATAGACCAGCGGCGGTTGTCCTGAAGCCGACGGCGTGATGCGGAAGTCGACCGTGTTCTCATTGAAGGCGAGCGCCGAGACCGGCGCGGCGTACCACCACGACAGGTCGTAGCTCTCCCACGACGGATGAATGGTGAGGCTGTCGAAATACGACGCGTCGCCGACCACGTCGCCGTCGATGCGCACGATGCCGCGGGCCCGCAGCGAATCGGCGAGCGCCTCGAAAACGGTGAGGTGCGCCGGATAGAAGCGATTGGACAGCGCCGGATCCCCCCGGCCGTAGAGCACGATGTCTCCGTGCAGCGTGCTGTCGGTGACGGCGCCCGCGCCGAAGACGCTGGTGTGATAGCGGAAATCCGCCGACAGCATCAGTGTCGCCACCGCCGCGACGACGATCTTGGTATTGCTCGCCGGCACGAAGAGCCGGTCGCCGTTGCGCTCGTAGACGATTCGCCCCGACGGATTCGCAATCGCCACGCCCCAGAGGGCGCGATCGAAAGGTTCTTCGTCCAGCAGCTGGTCCAACCGGTTGGCCAGGGTGCGCGCGTGCGGCGACCGATGCGGAGATTGGCCCCGAAGTGGTGTAGCAATACTGACAGACAGGGCGAGGAGGGGCAGGGCGCCCGAAAAACCACGCATCTTGAAGAGTGGCAAAGAGTTGACTTCAAACGCAAGGCTTGCCAAACTGACGGTAGTGCGCCGCACCCTTGAGAACGTGCTCCTGCTCGCCGTCCTCGCGGTCGGCTCCCTCGCCGCTCAGGGTCATCCTGACAGCCTGTACGTCGGCACCGTCCATTTCAAGGGCAACAAGGCGCTGGACGGCGATCTCCTGGCCGCGGCGATCGCCACCAGCTCTTCGGGCTGGCTCTTCCGCAGCTTCCTTCACATCGGTGACCGGTCGCCGTTCGACGAAGTCGAGTTCAAGCGCGACGTCGTCCGGCTCCAGCTGCTTTACCGCCAGCAGGGATTTTACGAAGCGAAGATCGACACCACGGTCGACCGGCGCGATCGGCTGATCGATCCGACGTTCATCATCTCCGAGGGGCCGCCGATCATCGTGGACTCGGTCTCCGTCACCGGCGTGGACAGCATCAAGGGCTTCGCGAACCTGGTCGGATCGCTCCCGCTCCAGAAGGGAAAGCGTTTCGATCGCGTGGCCTTCGAGGAGTCGGGGGACTCGGTGTCAATCGCGGTGCGCGACCGCGGCTATCCCTACGCGATTGTCTTCCGGAATTTCACGGTGGATCGGGTCACGCGGATCGCGACGGTGCAATACGACGTGCTCACCGGACCCCACGCCCGCATCGGCGACATCAAGATCTCGGGCAACGTGCGGGTGCACGAGGCGACGGTGCGGCGCGAGCTGACGATCCGTCCCGGCGACGAATACCGTCTCACCTCCCTCCTCAACACCCAGCGCTCGCTCTACCAGAGCGAGCTTTTTCGTTATGCGCGGGTCGGCATCTCGACTCCGGACTCGACGGTGGACAATCAGGACTCCCTGGTGCGGGTTGGAGTCCAGGTCGCCGAAGACATTCCGACGCGGCTCAAGGCCGGCGTGGGCTACGGCACGATCGACTGTCTCCGGGCATCGGGGACGCTGACCCGGCTGAATTTTCTGGGCGAGGCGCGCCGGCTCGACATCGTGACGCGGCTCTCCAAGATCGGCGCGGCGTCGCCGCTGGATTTCGGTCTTCAGCAGAGCCTCTGCAGCGAGCTGCGCCACGACCAGTTCTCCGACCAGCTCAACTATCTCGCTTCGGTCACGCTGAGCCAGCCGACCACGCTGCTGCGCGGCGCGATAGTCTCGGTCCAGGGCTTCGCCGAGCGCCGCTCGGAATTCGATGTCTATCGCATCACCAGCATCGGCGGGCAGTTGTCGTTGAAGTACGGCTTCGGCAGCCACGGGCTGCCCGTCACGCTGAGCTACCGGCTGAGCCGGGACCAGACGACGGCCGAACCGGCGGTGTTCTGCGCCTACTTCAACCAGTGCGACGCCACGACGATCGGGCTGTTCCGCGAGGCGAGGCGGCAAGGCGCGCTGACCCTGTCGATCGTGAACCAGCGGGTGGACTCGCCCATCGAGCCGACCCGAGGCCGAACCCTCACCGTCGAGCTGACCAGCGCATCGCCGTTGTTCCTGTCGCAGGTGGTATTCGACCGCGCCGTGATCGAAGGGGTGGTGTACCGGCCGGTGGGTCATAGGCGCATTCTCAGCGCGCGGCTGCGGGGCGGGATCATCCGTCAGGGGCTCAGCAACATCGGCGGCGTGGATATCCGCTACGTGCCGCCGTCCGAGCGCTTCTACGCCGGCGGGCCGACGACGGTGCGCGGCTACGCCCGCAACGAGATGGGTCCGCAGGTCTACGTCTTCGACAGTACCACGTCGACGGGACAGCTTGCCGGACTGCGGTCGTCGCCGATCGGCAGCAGCGGCATCGTGCTGAGCAACGTCGAGATGCGGTTCCCCACGCCCTTGTTCGGCGGACGCATCGCCTTTTCGGCGTTCGTCGATGGTGGCGAGCTATGGGACTTCACCGGCACCACCTATCGAGCGGGCGGCTACAAGATCACGCCGGGCATCGGCTTCCAGATCGACACGCCGCTGGGCCCGATGCGTCTCACCTCGGCCTACAACGGGTACACGACCGAGCCAGGGCCACTTTTCCTGGTTCAGAACGGCCAGCTGGTCGATCAGCCGGCCGGTTATCCCGGCAAGCCGCGCAGCAGCACCTTCATCGGCCGCCTCCAGTGGCACTTCAGCGTGGGGCTGGCGTTCTGAGCGCGGGGAAAGTGGTCCTGCGGGTGCTGCGGATCAGCGGACTGCTGGTGGTCCTGCTGATCGTGGTGGTGCTGGGTCTCCTGGCCAGCGCGCCGGGCCACGACCTGGTCCGGAAGCTGGTCGTCAAGGCGATGGCCGGCGCGGTGGACGGCAGGGTCGAGATCCGCTCGTTAGGCGGTCCGCTCTGGCGGCGGGCGGACATCAACGGGCTGGTGCTGGCCGATACCGCGGGCCAGCCGGTCATCCAGGCCGAGCGGCTGTCGGTGAGCTACAACATCATCGACCTGTTGCGCGGCCAGTACCGGCTCAGCTCGGTGACGCTGGTGGAACCGCTGATCGATCTCGACCAGGGTCCCGACGGAAAGCTCAACGTCGAGCATCTCTTCCGCGGCAGCTCGAGCAAGGACACCACCCACACCAGGCGGCCGCTGATCGTGCTGCATGACGTGGCCATCGTCGCCGGGACGGTGCGGCTGCGGACCCATCCCAAGGGCAAGGAGGCCGAACTCACCCAGGTCGACCATCTCACCGCCGACTTCTCGCGGCTGCGGCTGTCGCATCCCGACTCGGTGGCGCTCGAGGCCGACGTGAAGCGGCTCGCCGGCGATCTCAACAATCCGCGGCTCCACCTCCAGAGGCTCGACGGCAAATTTTCGCTGAGTGGCGACACGCTGCGGGTCGACGTGGACCATGTCACGCTGCCGGGGACCCGCGCCGCGATCGCCGGCCAGTTCCGGCTCGGCGGACCGCGGCTGGCGCTGGATCTCGCCGTGAACGCGAGTCCGGTGACCTTCAGCGATGTGCGCAGCATCGTGGACATCCTTCCCGACAGCGGCGGCGGCGAGGTCGCGGCGATGGTCCATCTCTCCGCCGACGGTACCGTCGAGGCCGATATCAGGCACGCCGACGTCCACACCGGCCGCAGCGTCATCCGCGGCAAGGGGATCGTGCTGATCCGCCGCGACCAGACCGGCACGGCGCGCAATATCGACGTGGAGCTGCAGCCGCTGGATCTCGCGCTCCTCGACCGCTTCGTCAGCGACCTGCCGGTGCGGGGCCTGGTGCGCGGCGCGTTCAAGGGCGGCGGCCGGCTCTCCGACATGACCTTCGTTTCGACGCTCGACTGGACGGACGAGAAGACCGAGGGTCATCCGGTGAACAATCTCGATGTGGCCGGGCGGCTGGTGATGGGCGGAAAATCCGGCGTGGACTTCCGCGCCTTCGTGCTGCGCAGGGCCGACGCCGATTTCGCGTCCATCCGGCAGTTCGCGCCGTCGATCAAGCTGGCCGGCCGGCTGCGCGCGACCGGAATCCTCGAAGGGCCGTGGCGCTCGGCGCAGTTCAACGGGACGCTGCTCCACTATGCGGACAGCAACCAGGCGTCACAGCTGCGGGGCGCGGTGATGCTGGGCCTCGGCGATACGACGCGGATCGATGCGGTCGTGGACATCGATTCGCTCTCGCTCGACCTGCTGCGGCGGACCTATCCGGCGATTCCGCTCACCGGCCAGCTCCAGGGACACGCCGGGATTCATGGCCCGATCGATTCGCTCGACGCCGACCTCGCGCTCGCGGGACCGGCGGGACGGCTCACCGCCAAGGGGATGATCGGCCTGCGCGACAGCGCGGCGGTGCTGCGGCTCTCCGGCACGTTCGATTCCCTCGACCTGCACGGCCTGCGCGACTACAACCCCGTCAGCACGCTGGGCGGCGCCTGGAGGGTGGACATCGTCTCGCCCAGCGATTCGACGCGCGCGTCGACTGGAACCATCGGGCTCGACCTCAGCGGGGTGACCGCCGGCGGCGTGGCGCTGGGTCCCGGCACCTTCGCGATATCACTGCGGCCGGACCGGATCCAGGTCGACCAGGCGAAGCTGGCCTTCAACGGTGGCGGACTCGAGGCCTCGGGCGCGATCGGCAGGGCGAAGGGATCGAGCGGGACGCTGAACTTCGCCATCCACGCCGACACCATCGGCTACATCGAGCCGCTGGTGCGCTGGCTTTCGAACAGCGGCGACAGCGGCATCGTGAAGCTCGACGGCAAAGGCGCGATCAACGGCAGCATGGTCGGCAACCTCGCGGCGTGGACGCTGACCGCCGACGCATCGGTGGATGGCGTGAATGTCGCGGGGGACTTCGGAAGAACGATCGAGGTCCAGGGGACGCTGGCCAGTGATAGCGCCGGGACGCTCCGGGTGGCGGGGCGGATGACCGCCGACTCGATCGCCGTCGGCTCGTTAGGCTACCGGCCGGTCACGCTCGCCGTCGAGGGCCGCTTCGACAGCCTCACCGCCGGTGCCGAGGTCGGCTTCGGAAAATCGAAGCTCCGGACCCGGGTCACGACCTGGAGCGACTCGACCCGGCGCACCATCCGGCTGGATACCCTGGCTTTCGAACTGCCGGCGCACAGCTGGCAGCTCACCGCGCCGGCGACGATTCGCGCGGGCAACGGCCGCGTCACGATGGACAGCATCGATTTCCGTTCCGGGACCGCGTTCCTGCGGGCCCACGGGACGCTGGCCCGGAGCGGCGCCGCGGATTTCATTCTCGACGCCGACAGCGTGCCGCTGGAGGACATCTACGGCATCCTCCAGCAGGACACGACCGGCATCAAGGGCGCGGTCAGCGCCGATGCCCGGATCACCGGCGACGCCCATGCGCCGGCGATGGTGATGAGCGTGGAGCTCGAGGACGGCCGCATCGGCGACTACAACCTGCCCCGGGTCTTCGTGCAGGGCGACTACCACGAAAAGCTGCTGACGCTGAGCGGCGGCTTGTGGCGCGACTCGGTGCGTATCGTGTCGTTGCACGGCACCGCGCCGCTCGATCTGTCGCTGAGCTCGGTCGAGCAGCGCGAGCTTCCCGGTCCGATCGACATCACCGCCCAGGCCGACACTCTCGACATGCGCGTCTTCAACGCGCTGACCAGCACCATCACGGGTGTCTCCGGAACGATGGCGTTGAACGTCCACGCCCTGGGCACCTGGGCGGCGCCCAACCTCTCGGGTTTCGTGGACATCAAGGATGGCGCGGTGCGGGTTCCGTCGATCGGCGCCAACTACGACTCGGTCGACCTGCGCCTCGAGGCCCCGGGCGACAGCACCTTGCGGGTGGTCCGGGGGAGGCTGCGCGCGGGGGGCACCCTCGATCTCGACGGCCGGCTCAGCTTCAACCGCGGGCTGACCCATCCCGACGTGTCGATGCGGCTCGATATGGCCGGCTTCAACGCCTTCAACATTTCCGGTTTCGGCTCGCTGGTCGCAACGGGGAAGGACACCCTGAGCGGTCCGCTCTTCGGCGCGACGCTCACCGGCAGCCTGGTGGCCGACAAGGGGGCGCTGCAGTTCGCCAACCTGGTCGAGAAGCGGATCGTGAGCCTCGACGATCCCGAATTCCGGGCAATGGTGGATTCGAACCTCGCCGGCGCCGATCTGGCCCCGTCGGGGAACACGATTTTCTTCGACAGCCTGCGCATTGCGAATCTCTCGGTGACGATGGGCCCCGATGTCTGGCTCCGCTCCACGGAAGCCAACATCCAGCTCGACGGCAACATCGTGGTCTCGCGCAGCTTCGAGGACAACATCCCGCGCTATCGCATCGACGGGACGCTGCGCGCGTTGCGCGGCGACTACAAGCTCGCGCTGGGGAACGGCGCCGTGGCGGTCACCCGGGATTTCCGCGTCACCAAGGGAGAGGTACGTTTCTTCGGCACACCGGACTTCAATCCGGAGATGAACGTCACCGCCGAATACGTGGCGCGCTCCGACCAGGGCTCGCCGCTGACGGTCAGGGCGAACATCGAAGGGACGCTGCTGTATCCGCGGCTGCGGCTCACCAGCGACGCACAGCCCCCGTTGACCGAGACCGAAATCGCCTCGTACCTCGTGTTCGGGCGGGCCGGCGCGCCGGATCTCGGGGTCGGGGGGGTGACATCGCAGCTGGGCGTCATCGGCGGCAGTTTTCTGAGCGGTGCGGGCCAGGCCCTGGTGAACCAGCTCGGGCTGCCCATCAATTACCTGACCATCACCCCCGGCACCGGCCGGGCGACCAGCAACGGGGGCACTTCTTCGGCGCGCATCGAAGCCGGGGCGCAGATCAACGAACGCACCTTCCTCACCCTCAATGCCGGACTCTGCGAGGTCCTGACGTCCAAGCTTGTCGGTGTGACGCTGGAGTACCGGCTCTCCTCGATCTGGAGCGCCACGGCGGCATTCGAGCCGGTGATCCAGCAGTGCGGCACGGTCGCAACCCTCGCGAACCTGAAGACCCTCTACCAGCTCGGCTTCGACCTGTTCTGGCAATCGGGCGGGCGTTGACCCGCGCCGTGGTCATCAGCAACCCGCACGCATCGCGGGCGTCGCGGGGGCTGCAGCACGCCCTGGCGCGGCTGCGCGCGGGAGGGTTTTCGCTGGACCTGGTTCCGACCGAAGAGGCCGGCCATGGGGCCGAGCTGGCGCAGCAGGCGATCGACGACGGCGCCGAGCTGGTGATCGCCCACGGCGGCGACGGCACGCTGATGGACATCGCGCCGGCGCTGGTGAACACCGGGCGTCCGTTAGGCATCATTCCCGCCGGTACCGGCAACCGCCTCGCCGCCAATCTGGGTATCCCCAACGATCCGGAAGCGGCCGCGGCGATCATCCTTGCGGCGCGCTCCCGGCCGGTGGACGTCGGCCGCATGACCACGGCGTCGAGCGTGCGGCACTTCGCGGTCTGTGGCGGGATCGGCTTCGATGCCGAGATGATGGTGCGCACCCAGCGCCACCACAAGCGGCGCTACGGCATGCTCGCGTACGTGACCACCGGCATCAAGCTGGCGATGGACATGCCCATCGCGAATGTGCGCGTGGAAGCGGATGGCGTGGTGTTCGAGCGCGAGGCGGTGATCGTGCTGCTGGCCAACTGCGGCATGATCATTCCCAGCGGCCGCGCTCTCGCGCCGCAGATCCGGCTCGACGACGGCGTCCAGGATGTGATCATCATCGACGCGAGAAATTTCGTCGAGGCGGGGGTGATGGTCTGGCGGCTCGCCACCGGTACCGCCGCCGGAAAACCCGGCGTCACCATCACCCGCGGACACATGGTGATGATCACTGCCGAGCCGGTGATGGCGGCCGAGGCTGACGGTGATCCCCAGGGCACCACGCCGGTCACCTCCGAAATGCTCAGCGGCGCGCTGCACGTGCTGGCGCCGCCGGGATGGTGACGGGTAGGTTGCAGCCATGACCTCGCCGCTGGCCGCCGTGCGCGTCCTGGTAGTGGACGATGAGCGCGCCGTCGCCGCTGCCGTGGCCCGGCGCCTCGAGAAGGATGGCGCGATCTGCGTGACCTCCAACTCCGGCGACGACGCCCGGAAACAGCTCGCCGCCGGCCGGTTCGACGTCATGGTCAGCGACGTGCAGATGCCGGGTCGCTCGGGGCTCGAGCTGCTGGATGATGCCCAGGAGGTGGCCGACCCGCCCGCGGTGATCCTGATGGCCGGCGACGGCGACGGCACCGGCGGCGCGGCGGCGCTCTCGCGCGGCGCCGATGGATTCGCGCGCAAACCGCTCGATGTCGAGCTGCTGGCCCACGAAGCGTCAATGGCCGTGGAGCTGCGCAGCCTGCGCCGGGTGCTGGGCGCCGCGGCGGTGTCGCGCGCGGCCGGCCCGGTGCTCCTCGTTCTGGGCGAGATCGTCAATGCGTTCGAGAAAGCCGATCCCTTCCGGGCCGGCTATTCCACGCGCACCGCGCGCATCGTCGCGCAGCTCGCGGTTCCGCTGGGACTCGATGCCGAGAAACTGGCGCTGGCGGCGCGGATCCACGACCTCGGCATGCTCGCGGTGCCCATCGCCGAGCAGCACACCGAGGGGCCGCCCGACCGGACGTCGCAACACTTGATCCGCGTGCATCCGACCCTGGGCGCGCGCTGGATCGAGCGACTCGGCGCCGACCGGACCATGGTGGCGGCGGTGGCGGCGCATCACGAGCGCATCGACGGCAACGGCTATCCCGGAGGCCTCAAGGGCGAGGACATTCCCGCCGAGGCGCGGGCGCTGGGGACAGCGGCGGCCGTCGCGGCCATGAGCGGGCCGCGACCCTGGCGAGAGAAGATGGACCCGGCGGAAATCATCGCGCAGGTGGAGAAGGGCCGCGGTACGCAATTCGGCGCGAGCGAAGCCGACGCGGTGCTGGAGATTCTGCGGCGCGCACCGGCGCTGGTCGGTTAGGCAAGGAGGGGGCATGGGCGAGCGTGACATGATGGTCTGCCGGTCCTGCGAGAACGAAGAGCGGGCGAGCGAGGGCTATCCCTGCTCGAACTGCGGGACCTTCATCTGCATCATCTGCGACACGCGGGGAATTACGGTGTGCAAGGAGTGCCGCGGGAAACTGGGGCAGCCGGAGCCGCCGAACCTTCCGCCCAACGTGGAACCGAAAAGCTAGGCCTTGGGGCTGGTGCGGCGTTCGAGCACCGCCGAGAGGGCTTTCACTACCAGAGGATCGAGCATCGTTCCCGCCAGTGACCGGAGCTGGCGCGCGGCTTCGGATGCCGCAATCGCGCTCCCCGAATCGGTCGCTTCCGTCAACTGGTCGTAGAGCTTGGTCGCCGCGATGATCCGCGCGCCGACCGGAATGTCTTCGCCGCGCCGCTTGCCGGGCCGTCCCTTTCCATCGAAGCGCTCATCCTGATAACGAATGAATTCCACCACGTCGGCGTGACGCTTGAGCGGCTCGAGGATGCGCGCCGCGACCAGCGGCGCGTCGCCGTCGGGAGCGGCGACTTCGCGCTCGTGCTCGTTGGTCATCTGCCGCAGCCGCTCGTCGCGCGCGGCCACCCGTCCCAGGTCGTGCAGCCGGGCGGCGAGCCGTACCTGCTCGATCGCGCCGGCCTCGAGCTTCATTTCGGCGGCGACGTGGGCGCTGAGATTGGCGACGCGCATCGAATGGTTCCGCGCGCCCGCCCCGACCGGCTCGGCGGCGTCGACCAGCGCCATCAGGATGGAGAGCGAAAGCAGCTCGACCTGCCGTGACTGCTCGTGCAGCTCGCGGGTCTTGTCGGCGACTTCGCGCGCCAGCCACTTCTCCATTTCGCGCCGCTCCACTTCGAGCTCGCGCTTGCGCAGCGCAAATTGGAGCGAGTGGGCCAGCTCTTCGAGCTCGACCGGCTTGATGAGGTAATCGGTGGCGCCAAGCTTGAGGCACTGGATGGCGGAGCCGGGATCGCCGACGGCGGTGAGCATGATGATGGCGATATCGGGATCGTGCGCGATGACCTGGGGCAGCAGCTCCACGCCGGTCATCCCCGGCATGCGGATGTCGCAGAGCATTCCGGCGAAACTGCCGTGTTTCAGGATCTCCAAAGCGGCCTCGCCGTTCTCGGCCTGCATCACGTCGTAGCCGCTCTTGGCGATGAAGCGGGCCAGCGCGTTGCGGACGCTTTCATCGTCATCGGTGACCAGGATTCGCGGCGGCTGCTTGGCGCTCGGCATGGCGAAGGGTAACAAGCCGCCCGCGCTTGACGAAAGGCCGCAAAGCGTCATAGTTGCGGCATGTTCCCCTCCATCACCGATGTCCTCGGCGTTCTCGTGGGTCACGCGACCGACGAGCGTGGCGCGACGGGCTGCACGGTGGTGCTCGCCCCCGACGGCGGCATGCCCTGCTCGGCGTTCGTGAAAGGGCGGGCGACCGGCTCGCGCGAGCTGGACGCCTGCCGTCCCGAATCACTGGCGGGGCGGGTGGATGCGATCGTGCTCTGCGGCGGCTCGGTGTATGGACTCGCCGCCGCGGACGGCGTGATGCGCTGGCTGGAGTCGCGCAAACGCGGCTTCGCCGTCGGGCCCGGCGTGATTCCGATCGTGCCGGCGGCGGTGATCTTCGACCTGATGCCGCTGGGCGTGTTCGATGCGCGGCCCACGCCGGAGATGGGGATGCAGGCCTGCGGCTCGGCGGGGACGACGGTTGCCGAGGGATCGGTGGGAGCCGGATGCGGCGCGACGGTGGGCAAGGCGCTGGGTCCCAAGTTCGCGATGAAAGGCGGCGTCGGATCGTGGTCGGTGCGGTCGGGAGATGTCGTGGTCGGTGCGATCGCGGTGGTGAATGCCTTCGGCGATGTGACGGACGAAAAAGGCGCGATCATCGCCGGTGCGCGGAAGGAGGCGGGCGGCTTCGTCGGCTCGGCGGCCTACCTGGCGCGCGGCGGGATGACGGCGGGCGCACTATCACCGCCGTATCGCAACTCGAACGCGCATCAGACCACGCTCGTGGTCATCGCCACCAACGCCAAGATGGGCCGCGTGCAGCTCGGCGGCGTCGCCAAGGTTGGCGGCGACGCACTGGCCCGGCGGATCGTGCCCATCGGCACGGCCTTCGACGGCGACGTGATTTTTGCCTGCACCGCGGGAAGCATAGAAGCGCCGCCGATTCAGATCGAGCAGATGGCGCGCGAGGCGGTCGAGATGTCGGTGGAACGGGGCGTGAGACTCGCGAAAGGTCGGGAAGGAATTCCCGGTCTGGCGGACTAGTTTCCTGAGGCCCGAGCGGGCGCCTGCTCGCGCGCATAGAGCGCGAGTCTCGCGCCGATGCTGTCCTGGACGGCGCGGGCGCGCCTGGTCGACGGCGAGTTGTTGACGATCAGCGAGAAGGCCAGTTCCTCCCCATTCGACGCCGTCACGTAACCCGAAAGTGCCGACACGCCGGTCAGCGTGCCGGTCTTGGCCCGCAGCACACCGGCCGCCGCGGTGCTGGTCATCCTGCGGCGACCCGACTCGCCGAAAATCGGCAGCGACTTGAAGAAGGCCTGGCTTCCGCCGGTGCCGCGCTCATAGGAAAGCAGCTGCACCAGTGCGCGGGGCGTGGTGGCGTCGAGGACTGAGAGCCCGGAGCCGTCGGTCACCTGTACCGCGCTGGCGGGAATTCCGACCTTGTCGGTGAGATAGCTCCGCACCGCCCGGGCGCCGCTCGCGAAGGTTCCCGAATTTCCCACTCGCCGTCCGATGCTGCGCAGCGCCAGCTCGGCCGAAAGATTGTGGCTGCGGTGGTTGATCATCGAGACCAGGTCATCCAGCGTCTCGGAGCGGCGCACCGCGATGGCGCCGGCGAAGGCGTCACGCGCTCCCTGCGAGCGCTGCAGCATCAGGTGCGCGCGGGCCGGTGCGTCCTCGGTCACGGCGCGGGTGTTGCCGGTGACGGTCACGCCGCGGGCGGCGAGCAGCTGCCGCAGCAGACCGGCCACGAACACGGCCGGATCCTGCACCACGATCGACGTCGTCCACGCGCTGCGGCTCACGGGAATCGTGCCCGTCAGCTCGACCACACCGCGTGACTCGCCCCGCCGCACGCTGATGTGGGTGCGGCCGTGCGCGCTCGTGAGGACCAGATTCGAGATGTGGTAGTAATCGTTGGCCGGCTCGAGCCGGTAGGTCGCCGGCTGGCCGGCGCGGCGGCCAGGCTCGACGATGAGCTTGATGATGTTCTCGGCGGCGCCTAACGCGGAGGGCGGCGCGGCGTACGACTCGTCGAGGTTGTCCGGCGACCACCCCGGCCCGCTCAGCTCGGCGCCGAGAAACGAGGCGTCACCGACGATGTCGCCTCGAATCCGGTGGATGCCGGCGAGGACGACGCTGTCGGCGAACGGCGCGAGGCTCGCGGTGTCGAGGGCGAAGGTTGGATCGCCGGTGCCGTAGAGCACCAGGTCGCCGTAGAGATCGCCGCCGCGGATCGGGCCGTCGGCGAAGAGCACGGTCAGGAACTGGTAGTCATCGCCGAGGTAGTGGAGCGCCGCGGCGGTAGTGAAAAGCTTGGCGTTGGAGGCGGGGACGAAGTGCTCGTCGGCGCGCCAGGAAAACAGTGTATCGCCGTGGGTCAGGCTCACGACCAGCGCGCCCCAGGTGGCGTAGCGCCAGGTTCGCGAGGTCATGTAGCGCGACAACTCGGAGGCGAGCGGGCCGCGCGGACGCTCCTGCGCGATCGCCGGGAAGGCGAAGGCGGCAGCGAATGTCAGGGCAAGAAATGAGCGGCGAAGCACAGCACTAAATCTAGTGAATTCGGTCCCCTTTCGGGAGCCTCAGGGAAGCGCTAAATCCGCTTCCAGACTAGCTTTCCGTCGTGACCCAGATCACCCTGAACGAGGCCCCTGCCCGCCCCGTTGGCTTCTCCCGCACCGATGCCCTCATGGGGCTGATGGTGCTGATCTGGGGGGTGAATTACATCGTGCTCAAGGCGGTGCTGGCGGATATCGAGCCGCTGGCATTCAATGCCTTGCGGTTCACCATTGCCGCGACCACGCTTTCGATCGTGG
>DASXPG010000145.1:0-11485 GCA_036493755.1 Gemmatimonadales bacterium | reverse complement strand
TCGACCCGCTTCCAGACGTTGAGCACCGAGCCGCAGGTGGTGTCGACCAGGACGCAGCCCAGCTCGCGGAGCCGGTCGAACGCTTCCTTGGTGACGCCGAAGGCCGGAAGGATCACGACATCGGACGCCGTAACGCCGGAGAAATCAAAATCTCCCTCGCCATCGCGCTCGATGAGGACGATCCCCATCGATGAGATCTTGGCGTTGACGTGAGGGTTGTGGATGATCTCGCCGACCAGGAAGATGCGGCGGTCGGGAAACTTGCGGCGGGTCTCGTAGGCGTACTCGACCGCGCGATCGACGCCGTAGCAGAATCCGAACTCGCGGGCCAGCCTGACGGTGATGCCGCCGGCCGACAGCTCGTATCCGCGCGCGCGCACTTCGTCCACCAGGCCGCTGTGATAATCCTCGGTCAGCGCGCCCTGGATGGCTTCCTTGAGTCCGAAGCCTTTGCGGAAGTAGGTCTGGTCGGTCATGCGGGGTGAAATCTACCGGGCATCGCCGCCCCCCGGCAGGCTCATTCCACCGGCGGCCAACTCCCTCAGCAGTGCGTACTTGCGGGCCGCACCCCAGGCATCGACCTGGCAGACTCGCAGCCCCGTGCCACCATCGAGGAAGCCGCGCCGCAGGATGTAGTTGCGGATGAATCGCGCCGATGCCGCGATCGCCGGCCGCAGCGCCGACGCGCCGGTCCCGCGGGCGTGGAGCTCGCGGGCGGCGATCCGCGCGAAGTACTCCATCTGACGGTAATGCTCGTCGACGCTGTAGTAGCTGTAATGCAGCAAATCGCCGCGCAGATTACCGAGCGGTGCCGAGCGATCGGTGATCTCGAAATGATCGTGAGGGTTCACGCCACCCCAGGCGCCTTTGCGCAAATCGAAGAGACGCAGCTTGGGGTCGGGATACCAGCCGCAGTGCCGGACCCAGGCGCCGCAATAGTTCGTCAGGCGGTTCATCGAGTATCCGTCGAACCGCCAGTCGTTCCTTGCCGCCGCCATCGACTCGGCCAACTCGGGCGTGAGGGCCTCGTCGGCGTCGAGCGAAAGCACGTGCGGATGGCGCGACTGGGTCAGCGCCCAGTTTTTCTGCTCGACATGGCCGGCGAATGGATGCTTCACGACGCGCGCGCCGGCGGCGAGGCAGATCTCCACGGTGCGGTCGGTGCTGCCCGAATCCACCACCACGACGTCATCGGCGACGCCGCGAACCGATTCCAGGCAGCGGCCAATGTTGCGCTCTTCATCCTTCGCGATGATGACGACCGAGATCGGGATCATGGGCGCGGCAGGATGTGCCATTTCTGGAGCCAGGCGGCATAGAAGCGGGGATTCAGCAGCGGGGTGTCGAGCAGCGGGCGGCGACCCGGAGGAACCGTCCAGTTCGCCGCGCCGATTCTTTCCTTCATGACCGCCGGATGCGTTCCCCGAAACCGGAAGGCGATATCGATCTGTCCGAAAGCCTCTGCGGGAACGTCCTTCCAGCGTTTGGCCACCGCATCGTCGTCGAGCCAGAGACGGTCGAAGGCCAGGGTCTTGGTGCGCATCAGCTCCGGCGCGCGCGCCCAACCGTAGTGATAGATCGACGCCCCGCTATCCCGGGTCCGGAGCCTGCTACCGTCCTTGCGGCCGAAACCCGCGGCGTCGCCCACCGATTCGAGGGTGCCGTTGTTGCGGATCAGCCGGCACTGGCTCCGGTAACGCACCTTGTTGATGTAGGCGTAGGTGCCCTCGAAGTGGATGAATCGAAAGCTCAGCGCGTCGACGCCGGGATCGTCGGCCCAGCGCGCGAGCGACGCAGTAATGCGCGGGTAGTCCTGCTCGTGCACCGCTTCGTCGGCCTGGATGTAGAAGGCCCAGGGATGGCGGCACTCGGCGAGCGCGACGTTGGTCTGTTGCGCCAGGATGTGTCCACCTATTCGCAACGAGTCGTCCCATA
Organism: Gemmatimonadales bacterium; assembly: GCA_036493755.1. Taxonomy (GTDB): domain Bacteria; phylum Gemmatimonadota; class Gemmatimonadetes; order Gemmatimonadales; family JACORV01; genus DASXPG01. Next base: position 9,550 of record DASXPG010000145.1, on the reverse strand, counting down.
CCGTCTCGATGATGCGCAGATGCGGGATGCCCAACCCGCGGACCAACGCGAGCGTGTCGTCCTCACTCTGGCCCACGGCCACGATCAACTCACCCACCAGTGGCGCGACGGAGCGCAGCGCCTCGGCAACGGGATAGCCGTACTTGATCGCGTTGCGCACAAACGAGAAGCCGGACAGTGGCGGAGTCACGGATTCACAAGCCGGATGACCGCGAGATCACTGACTCTCCGGAGCGCGATCCACCAGCCTCGCCCATTCCGCAGCGGCCAGCGCCCGATGCGGGACGCGCCAGCGGAGCACCTTGAACGCCAGGCGACTGCCGAGCGAAGCGGTTTGGGTTGGGGGGACGTAGGGCGAGAGAGCGGCGAGCCGCGCCCGCAGGCTTTCCTTCGTCGCGGCCCATCGCTGGGCCGAGGCGGCATCGAGAGCTACCTGTGCCCAGCCGATTGAGCCGACCAGTCCACAGGCCCCGAATGTTTCGCACGAAAGGATGCGCTCGCAAACGACGCGCAACGGACCGTCGAAGCGATTCAGCACATCATGCAGCGCGACGATTCCACCGGGCCGGAGAAAGGGGACGAAGGCGTCAAAGTCCGCGGCGGCGCCGCGCCAGGTGTGATCGCCGTCGATCCAGAGCAAGCGCAAGGGCCGTTGCCATGACGGCGCCAATGCGCTCGATGTCATCTGGTTGAAGTCGACCAGCCCCTCGACTTCATGACGCCGCAGGTTCTCCCGGAGGATTCCCGGCAGTGTCCGCGCATCGCCATCCCGGGGATCGGTTTCCGACGGCATGGTCAGCGGATCCACCGCCGCGACCCGCGTATTCGCGCCGGCGAAGGCCGCCGATTTCGCGAGGAGGATCGCGGACTTTCCCTTGAAGCTGCCGATTTCGAGAATGTCGCCGCGGGCTGTCGGCACCGAGCCCAGGAGAGAGAGGAATCGGGCTTCGCGCGGCGTGAGGTGGCCTTCGAGTGTCGCGGCCAAGGTGGTCATCGCGTCAAGGTGAACGTTCAGACCCTCGGGAAGGCCGACACTCATGACCGGGTCAGCCGGCGACGCATCCGGCGGTATCCACGCGCAGCCGTTCGAAGGTCCCCTTGAGATGCGGCACCAGCAGGTCGCGGCCCATGTCGATCGTGAAATGCCCCGAGATCGGGACGCCACTTTCGATGGTCACGTTGCCATCCGTGGCGGTGAGCGCGGTGCGAACGCTGTCGCCTACCGAACGGACCGCGGCGACCGCGGCGCCTACGACCGGCGGCGGCGAGGTAATGGGAGCGTGTGAAATCGGCGGCCACTCGGTTCGCACCGCGATGGCGGTACTCCAGGCCCCGCCTTCGGTCACGATGGTCAGCATGGTGTCGCGCGAGCAGTACAGCGCGCGCGCGGGCATCGTTCCGAGATGGGCGGGGTTTGGCGCGGTGCGTTCGAGCGTGAGCCGGCCGAGATCGTCGGCGCCGGAATGCCCGCAGGCGACAACGGCCAGCGCGAACGACGCGCCGATGATTGAACCGATGAGCCCGCGCATCCGCGGGAAACTAGAAGAAGTGGAAGTGGAGCGGAATGCCTGGCGAGGGTGCCGTTGCCGGCGCCCGTGGAGGCGCCGGCAACAGCGGACAGCTTAGTCCACGCCCACCATTTCGGCGGGGCGTGCCAGACCGTACTGCTTCAGCCGGCGCCAGAGGGTCGTGCGGCTGATACCCAAACGCCGCGCGGCAACCGCCAGCTGCCAGCCGGACTCCGAGAGCGCCTGCTCGATCGCCTGCCGTTCGCGATCCGCCAAAGACAGCGTCACGCGAAAGCGAGGGATGATCACAACCGCGGCGTTGCTCAGCTGCTGTTCACGCGCGGTCTGCCCAAGCGGATGCCGATGCAGCTCAGCGCGCGACGACGGCACGGTCGTGCCGAACATCTCTCGCGCCGGCCGATTGGCATGCAGCACCTGGCCCTGGCGATCACACAACAGCACTCCATCACTCACGGCGTCCAAAGCACTAACAAAGATTTCCGAGTTCATACGCACTACCTCCGTGGGTTGGAATTACCTCAATCTACGCCGCTCCCTCTCTAGAGTTTCCTTTTGGCAAAGCGCGAGTTCCCTCACAAACCATTGACTGATGACGATTTAGCCTACTGATTAGTCAGTTAGCATGCGTCCAGGCTCAAATTCGGTCGAACGACTGGTAGATGAGGCCTGCCGAGCCATCGGCGAGGTTGGGCTGTCAGGCCTTACCATAGGCCTGATCGCGGAGCGCGCCGGCGTTTCGACTGCCCTCGTCCACTACCACTTCGACACGAAAGGCCGGCTCCTGGTTGCCTCGGCCGAACGGGTCGCGGACCGGCGGGCGCTGCGGCGGGGCTCGGCATTGTCGTCGGGAACGGGACTCGGCGCGCTGGATGAATTGTGGCTGGCTCTGGTGAACGGGGTTGACGATGGAGAAGAGCGCGCCTGGCTGGAGCTGGTGCTCTACGCCCGGGAGGAGCCCGGGGTCGCCGCGGTGCTCACCGCGCCGCGCTCGGCGGCACGGGATGCCATCGTAAGGCGACTGCCTTCACTCCTGCGCGAGCTTGGCGCACCCGCGAGCGCCGGCAGCGAAGAAGTTGCCGCGGCGCTCGATGCGCAGCTCGATGGCCTGGTGATTGCACTGTTAGGCGGGCAGGATCCCGCGGTGGTCAGGACCGCCTACGACGCCTTCTGGCTGACCCTTCTCGCTGCTGCCCCCGTCCGGCCGCGTTGAGCGCTCGCCGCAAATCCTGAACGGTCGACGCCCGCACGGCGGCGTGTTTCCCCCGCACCACCGTAAAGGCGACCGGCCGATCGAGCAGCGGCACTTCGTGGCTGGCCAGGCGCCGCGCCAGATTCTCCCGCAGCCGGATCCGCACGATCGGCTTACCGTCCTCGACTTCATAGTCCAGCGGACAGCGCTCGCCGGCGATCTCGACGAATGAGGGCAACGCCTCGAGCTCGCGGCGACGATCCGCCGGCACGAAATCGTCGACCGTCAGCGTAAGATCGGCGCGCTGGAATTCGTCGAGAGACCGAAGCCCTTCGAGTCGGGCTGCGATCATGGTCCGCACCGCCGAGCCGTCGGTGCCGGAAAGCGTTCCTCCGGATCGGCGATTGAGCTCGCCGATGCGATCGAGGGCATGACGCAGGGTTCGGGCATCTTTGTGGCGCGCCGCGCCGGTCATCAGCGCTTCGACGAACGCGGCGCGGGCCTGCGCCTCGAGCTCGGGCGGAATGACCTCGAGAATCTCGCGCTCCCGGTCGAGCTCGAAGCCGAAGTATCGCAGCCGGCGAATGGCGACCAACGGCGTCTGCTTGTGACGGCTGTCGTACATGACCTCGGGGTCCTCGGAACGCGCGGCCCGCCGGATCATGTCGAGCGGAAGCTGGGTACCCTCGATCGCGGCGCGTGGCGTTCCCGAGCGATCCGCGAAATAGCGGATGGTTCCCGCGATTCCACCCCACGACCCGCACACCGATCCTCGCGAGACCCGCACCGGCGTGTGATCCGCGGCCTCCTCATCGATGACCAGGTCGAGCGGCATTACCCGGACCAGCAGGTCCTGGAAGCGCCGCAGCATCCGGTCTCCGGCGTATTCCAGCTGCGGCGGCAATGGCAGCTCGAGGGCGCGGTACACCGACGCCATACCGAGGGCGCCATCCTCGATCGCCTTCATCAGGACACCGCGCTGCTCGGCCCAGGCTTCGAGCCCTGCGCCGAAGACGTGTCGCGGCAAACCGTACACTTCGCCGACGCTGCCGTGCTGGTTGACCGCCTCGGCGAAAACGTTGTAGGCGGTCAGGTGATCCGATCCCGCGATCAGCAAGCCGCGAAGATTGCGTTCCTCGCGCGTCATCCGGTGCAGCGACTCAACGGCACTGATCACCGCAATCGCCGGCAGCAGCTCCGCGTCGGCGGCGAGCAACAGCTCGGCCCACTCGCGCTCGACGGGAAGCTCTTCGACCTGCGCACCGTACTTGGTGAGCCGGCCGCCTTCGATGATTCCCCGCCCTTCCAGTTTGCGGATCGCATCCGTATAGGCCCGGCGGTCGAGCGGAACGGGGAGGTCGAGCTCGCGCGCGTCCACGGCGAGGGCGGCGCAGGTAAGGGCCACCCGTTCGGCGTCACCGGCGAGCTGAAATTCGGGCGGCGTCGGAACGAGTCGATCGAAATTGATCTGCCGGTCGCTGAGGATCACCACCTCGCCGCCGGCGACGCGGCCGTGGACCCGGCCCGCCATCTGCAGAATCTCGTTGGCGCCGAGCGGCAGGCGGGTCAGCACGCTGCGGCCGCGCTCGATCACGGTCTGGTACCGGGCGTCGAGCATCACCACGGTGTCGAGGCCGCGGATGTTGAGCGCCGACTGGCCGGCGGCGGTCATCGCGAGGAGGTAAGGCTTGCCGGCGCTTCCATCGAGGAATGGCCGGATGACGCGGATAGGCTCGCCGCCATGGTAGAAGGCAGTCGTCAGGGCGGGCCAGCGCTCGCCCAGCTCGGTCGCGAGCGTTTCGACTTCGGCGCGGGTCGGGACGAAGACCGCGACGCCGCGCTCGTCCTTGATCACCCGGCGAAGGAAGCGCGCGTCGAGGAATTCGCGCGCCTGCATCGGCAGAACGCGGACTTTTGCCGCCTTGGCCGGATCGAACGCCGTGCTCTCGATGACGGCGCGCGATTCCAGATAGCGCGCGTAGAAGGCGGGATCCACCGTCGCCGAGAGCCAGATGAAACGGCAGCCGGCGCGCTTTCCCAAGGCGAGGCAGAGTTCCAGCTCGGCCGAGGTCTGGTGGATTTCGTCGACGACCAGCGTATCGCGCGCGGTGATCAGTCCCGCCTGAAACCAGCGGCGGGCAATCCCGGTGGTCACGATCACCACATTCCAGGTCGGCGTTTCGGGCGTGGCTTCGCGCTCGCGGTTGACAACGCCGATCCTGAGCGGCGCCTTCAGGATCGTTTCGGCGATGGGCCTGATGCCGAGTGTCTTTCCCGTTCCCGTGCCGGCGACGATGCCGAATCCCAGGCCTCCGGCGGCGAGCGAGCGGAGCTGCTCGCCGTGCCGCTCCTCGAGGATCGTCGGCAGCCGGAGGCCGAGGGCGAGCTCGATTGTTTCGCACGCAGCGCGCGTGGGCGCGATGACGATGATCCGGCCGGTGGCGGGGCGGGCGTCGTCGTACGCCGAACGGTCTGGCGGGAGATAGTGATCGCGGGCGGGTTGCATGGCTCAGTCGCCCAGACAGACGCCGATGTCGCGCGCGGTAAGGATGGTGTCCGAATCCAGGGGGACGAGCTTGGGCCGCGCGAGCACCTCGGCCAGCGGCAGCGCGACGATCTTCGGAGGCTGAAGCGCGACCATGACGCCGAACTCGCGTGCGGCGACGCAGCGAACTGCGGCTGCGCCGAAGCGCAGCGACAGCAGGCGGTCGAAGGTGGTGGGCGATCCGCCACGCTGGAGGTGCCCCAGGGTCAGGGTCCGCGTTTCCTTGCCGGTGCGCGCGGCGATCAGATCGGCGACGTGCGTGCAGATACCGCCCAGACGCTCCATCTGGCCCGCGCGCAATGCGGCACCGCGCACCACCCGGACGCCGCCCATCGGCCGCGCGCCCTCGGCGACGACGACAACGCTGAAATGCCGGCCGCGTGCGTCGCGATCCCTGATCTTGGCGCAGACCTTGTCGATGTCGAAGGGAATCTCGGGAATCAGAATGACGTCGGCGCTGCCGGAGACCCCGGCGTGCAATGCGATCCAGCCGGCATGCCTTCCCATCACCTCGACCACGATCACGCGATCATGGCTCTCGGCCGTCGAGTGAATCTTGTCGAGGGCGTCGGTCGCCGTCGCGACCGCGGTATCGAAGCCGAACGTGAAATCGGTGCCGTCGACGTCGTTGTCGATCGTCTTGGGCACGCCGACCACCGGAAGCCCCTTTTCGAACAGCCGCTGGGCGATGCGTAACGTCCCGTCGCCGCCGATGGTGATGAGCGCGCCGAATCCGTGAGCGGCGAACGCGCCAATCAGCTCGTCGGAGCGATCGGCTTCGCTGATCGAGCCGTCGGCCTCGGGAACGGGCCAGCAAAAGGGATCGCCGCGGGTCGTGGTACCGAGAATGGTGCCGCCAAGGTGGGTAATCCCGCGCACCGAATTCGCATCCAGCGACACCACGCCGTCATTGCCGAGCAGACCACCGAAGCCGCGCCGGATTCCATAGACGGCCCAGCCCCGATTGATAGCCGCAAGAACCGCGGCTCGGATCACGGCGTTCAGTCCCGGGGCGTCGCCGCCTCCGGTCGAGAGCGCGATGCGCATCAACCGATCAGCTTCAGGATTTCGCCCGGCATCGCGTGCCGGCCTGACGTCTTTTTGGAGAACACCAGCCGGCCATCGACCGTCACTTCGAACACTCCACCCGAAGACTCCACCATTTCGATCTCGACGCCAGGAAACTTGCCGCGCAACTCGGCCGCCAGACCGACGGCCCGAGGATGGTAATTTCACATTACACAGAACTGAATGCGGACTCTCATCGACGCTCCTGAAGATTCTGCTTGACGCTGGCCGGATCGAACCTTAACCTCGCTTCGCCATGGCGCGTAGACGCCTGGCTCCAATGGCCTTCATAAAATCGGATCATCAATACTAACTGATTGATCAGTCAGTAACGTAAACTAATTCAAAGGAATGAGTTGACAGCCAGAGTGGCGCAGCAAGAAATCGGGAAAGAAACGCTCATTCAGGTCGCCGTGACGCTGGGCGCGGTATTGAGCGTTGTCGCCGCGATCTGGAGTGAAAGCTTCCCGCAGCCGTTTCCCTGGCTCGAGCTGATCCTCACTATCGCGGCCGCCGCCGCGACCCGCCGATTCGGCCTGGCCCTTCCCGGAAAAGGGTTCGCGTCGTTCGTGCTGGGCGTGGTCATTTTCGCGATCCTGAGACATGGCTGGGCCTGGGGGGCGCTGGTCGCAGTGGTCGGCATGCCCACCGGCGACCTGTTTTTCCGGCATTTGCGGCTGCGGTCGGCGGCGGTCAACGCCGGACATCTCGCCACCGGAACGACCCTGGTCGGCTTCTTCTACGATCGCGCGCTCGACGGCGCACTCGGGCTCGCGGCGCTTTCGCCATCGAATACCGTGCCGATGCTTTTTCTGCTGATCGCATTGCCGGTCGTGGTCAACGCGACCTTCTACCTCGAGCTCGCCGCGTCGGCCAAATCTCCGGCCTGGGTCGATGCCCGGCTAACGCTGCGCTGGGAAGCGGTGGTCTACGCGCTGAGCGCGTCGCTCGCCGTTGCATGGCTCCTGGGCATGGACGCGCATGCCGGCATCGCCTGGAAAATCGGGGCGGGGGTGCTCCTCACAGGGTCCACGGCGCTGGCGCACTGGATCGCGGGACGTGGCGTGAAGGCCGATGAGCTGGCGTTGATCCAGCGACTCGCGCGCGCGATCGCCGGCGACATGTCGCTGGAGCGGAATTTCCGGATCATCCGGGAGCTCACCCAACGCCTGGTCCCCTACGAGCAGATGGGGTTCGCGCGCTACGACGAGAGCCGCCACGAAATGGAAATCGTGACCGACACCGCGCGCGGGGAGGGCGGCGCGATTCGCTATCACGCCGACCAGGGTCTCACGGGCGAGGCGCTGCGCCGCCGGGGCGCCGTGGTCTCGGCCGCGGGAAGCATGCAGCAGGTCGCGCTTCCCGACGACGAGCGGCGCGGCGCCGAGATCCTGATTCCGCTGTACCAGGGCGAGCGGCTGGTGGGCGCATGGAGCATTCGCCACAGTGAGCCAACGATGTACCGCGATATCGATGCATTGTTGCTGGGCTCACTGGCTCCGAATCTCGCGCTCTCGCTCCGGCTGCACATGCTGGTCGCGCCGCTGCTGGATTCATCCGAGCAGACGGCGCAATACGTCGAGCAGATGACGGCGACGAGCCAGCAGATCCACGCCAGCTCCGAGGAGGTTACCGCCGCGACTCAGCGCGCCGAGACCGGCGCGGTCGGAGCGGCGGAGCTGGTCGATCAGGCGGAGCAGGCGATGCTGGAGTTGCGCGCCAGCGCGCACGACGCGGCGGCGGCGGGGGAGGAGACGCATCGCGCGGCGCAGGAAATGGAGAAGACCGCGCAAACCGTTCGCCTGGCGACGACGAGCACCGCCGCGGCGCTGGAGCGGATCAGCGAGACCGTCGAGCAGGGCGCAGCCGAAGTGGGCCGGCTCATGGACGCCGCCGACCAGGTCGGGCAATTCGCCGAAACCATCGGGACCATCGCGAGCCAGACCAACATGCTGGCGCTGAACGCGACCATCGAAGCGGCGCGGGCGGGAACGCATGGCGCCGGGTTCGCAGTGGTTGCCGATGAAGTGCGCCGCATGGCTGAGCAGAGCGCGCGCGAAGCGGCCCAGGCGACGCGGACAACTTCGGAGACACGCCGGGTGATCGACCATGCGGCGGTGCTTCTCGACCGGATGCGGACCGAGCTGAGCGACATCGCGACCGCGACCAAGGGGTGGATCAATGAATTGGAGACCATCGTCCGCGCCAGCGAAGTGGCGGCCAATCTCTCCAGCAGAATGATCGAGTTTCCCCGACGTAACACATTGCAAGCAGATGAGATGCAACGGATGCTCACGCAGCTCCGAGGAGCCGCCCAGACGTCCGCCTCGGAAGCCCAGGTGGTTGCGGCGGCGGCGGCGGAGCAGCTCCAGGCCATAGAAAGCCTCTCCAGGAGCGCCATCCAGCTCTCTTCCAGCGCTGAGCAATTGGCGCTCGCGGCGAAGTTTGTCCGGGAGTAGCCGCAAGACACCCATCTTGAGGCGGGGTTGCGGTTTAGGGGGGGAATAGCGAAACTAGTCCGACTTGGTACCGGCTTTTTTGGCAGGCTCTTCTTGCCGGTATTGTCGTTCAATAATCAGACGCGCGTCAACGCGCCGACGGAATGCTCGCCCGCGGCACGGCAACAATTGATTTCACCGTTTGTTTTGATGTGAGCAAAAGACTTCACTCTCCGGGGAGAACACATGCATAACCGAGTTTTGAGAGCTGTGAGCGTGGTGGCGGCACTGGTGCCGTCGCTGGCGATCGCTCAACAGCGTCCGGCATCGCCGCCGCCGGCGAGTCCGCGACCGGCCGGCGCGCCGACGCAGCGTCCCACGACGCCGCCTGCGCGTCCTGCTCCTGCGCCTGCTGCTGCGCGTCCCATGATGGCTCATCACATGGGCGGCGAACGCGACAAGGCGTGGACGTTCGGAATCCAGGGCGGCATCATGTACCTGGACAACGGAGTGCTCGGCACACTCATCTCCGATGGCATTCATACGTCGACGGGGCGTGTCCTCGCCGGCGGTGCAGCCAACCTCGGGAAGCAGCTCTCCAAGAGCGTCAACCTCGGCGTTGGCCTCGGCTTCTTCACGGGTGCCAGCACCACCGCGCTGAATCCGCGCGTTGATCTGACCTTCTCCACCGATGTGAACAAGAAGATGGTCTGGTACGTGCCGGTCGGCGGCAGTGTGACCCGCTTCTCCGGCAACGGTGGCCGTCTGACCAGCCAGTGGG
>DASXPG010000144.1:0-12965 GCA_036493755.1 Gemmatimonadales bacterium | reverse complement strand
GCCGTCGCATCGGCGTCGGTGACCAAGGCGATCATCGTACCCGGCTAGTAGACCTTTCCGCCTAACGGCACGCCGCGCTCGGGCTGGAGCAGCACCACGTGACCGCGCGCATCCGGCAAACCCAGCACCAGCACTTCCGATTTGAAGCCCGCGATGCGCTTCTCGCCCAGATTCACCGCCGCCACCACCTGGCGGCCGATCAGCTCTTCGGCGGTGTAGACCTGGGTGAGCTGGGCGCTCGAGGTCTTTTCTCCCAGCGGCCCGAAGTCGATCCACAGCTTGTACGCCGGCAGCCGCGCCTCGGCATTCACTTCGGCCCGCACGATTTGCCCCACCCGCATATCGAGCTGCTGAAAGGCCTCATAGCTCAATTTGCGCCCCGATCTCGATCACCTGATCGACCGGAATATTGAACGACGTCGTGATTCGCGGTGTATTGCGCGCCATCAGCGCGAAGAGTTTGTCGCGCCACAGCGGCATCCCCGGCCGGTCGGTCGCGAAGAGGGTCTCGCGTCCGACGAAGAACGTCACCGCCTCGAGCGCGATCGGCAGCCCCGCCTCGACACAGCGCTCGAGTATCTCGTGGACCCCCGGCTCATCCATGAAGCCGTAGTGCGCGCTGACGCGGTAGAACCCCTGTTCCATCGTCTCGACTTTCACCCGCTCCGAGCGGCGGACGCGCGGTACCTCGGTCATGACGACGGTCATGAGGATCACGCGCTCGTGGAGCACCTGGTTGTGCCGGAGATTGTAGAGCAGCGTGTAGGGCACCCCCTCCGGCTGCGCGGTCATGAAGATCGCCGTTCCGGGGACGCGATGCGGCGGCTCGGCGGCGATGTCGCCGAGGAGAATCTGGAGCGGCACCGCGACTTCGTTGAGCCGGATGTTGAGGAGCGTGCGGCCCCGCTGCCAGGTGGAGAGCAGCATGTAGCCCAGCACGCCGACGGCCAGCGGGAACCAGCCGCCGGCGGGAATCTTCAGCAGGTTCGATCCCAGGAAAGCCAGGTCAACGCTGAGCAGCAACCCGGTGACGACGGCGCTGAGCAGCCGGGGCCAATGCCAGATCCGGTTCATCGCGCGATTCAGCAGCAGGGTCGTGATCGCCATCGTCCCGGTGACGGCGACACCATACGCGCCGGCGAGATTGCTCGACGTCTGGAAGAAGAGGACGAGCCCGAGCGCCGCGATCAACAGCGCCCAGTTCACCGCGGGAACGTAGATCTGCCCGATTTCGCGCGCCGAAGTGTGGCGGATGAGGAGGCGCGGGCAGAGACCCAGCTGCACCGCCTGCCTGGTGAGCGAGAAGGCGCCTGAGATCACCGCCTGCGATGCGATCACCGTCGCGTTCGCCGCCAGGACGACGAGCGGCAGAATAGCCCAGTGCGGAGCCATCAGGTAGAAGGGATTCTCGGCGGCGGCCGGATTGCTCAGCACCAGCGCGCCCTGGCCGAAATAATTCAGCAGCAGCGACGGAAAGACGATCGAGTACCAGGCAAGGCGGATCGGCCTCCGGCCGAAGTGCCCCATGTCGGCGTAGAGCGCCTCACCACCGGTCACGCACAGAAAGACCGATCCCAGGACCACGAAGGCGTGCCACTGGTCGCGCGCCAGGAACGCGAAGGCGTACCAGGGATTGATCGCGCGCAGAATTCCCGGCGCGTGGATCAGCTCGCGCAGGCCGAGCAGGGAAATGGTCGCGAACCAGATCAGCGTGATCGGTCCGAAGGCGGCGCCGACGCGGCCGGTTCCCTGGTACTGCACCGCGAAAAGTCCGATGAGAATCGCGAGGGTGATCGGGATGATCCACGGCTGGAAGACCGGCGTCGCGATCTTGAGTCCTTCAACAGCCGAGAGCACCGACATCGCCGGTGTGATCATGCCGTCGCCGTAGAGGAGCGCGGCGCCGAAGATGCCGAGAATCATGTAGAGGGGCCGGGGCACGCCGAGCTTCACTTCGCGCAACGAACCGAAAAGCGCCGTCAGTGCGAGGATACCGCCCTCACCGCGGTTGTCGGCGCGCATGACGAGGCCGAGGTACTTGATCGAGATGATGATCGAGAGCGACCAGAAGATCAGCGATAACAGCCCGAGGACATTGGCCTCGCTGGCGGCGACGGCGTGCGGGCCGGTCAGACACTCGCGCAACGCATACAGCGGCGACGTGCCGATGTCGCCGTAGACGACGCCGAGGGCTCCCAGCGCCAGGAGGGCGAGGTAACGACCCTTGGGAACTGGGTGTTCTGCGGTGACTGCGGTCAGGTATGTTCCAGTATGCAACGCATGGTTACCAGGCGAAATCTATTCCAGAAACCAGAATCAGGCGGGTGAATCAGAAGAAGCAGAAACAGGTCGGAATCAGGCCCAGAAACAGCAAGGACCCGGATTCCTCCGGGCCCCTGAGCAGTTTGGACTGATTCTGCCACCTGATTCTTCTGATTCTCCCGCCTGATTCTTCAAACTCCCGAGGAGGGACTCGAACCCCCGACCCGCCGGTTAACAGCCGGCTGCTCTACCGACTGAGCTACTCGGGAATCAGCCCTGAATGCTAGACGGGGCGCGGTCCCGAGTCAACGGAAATCGCTACTTTCTGAACACCGTATAGGCGACGAGGAGCACGTTCAACAGCTGCAGCCCGATCAGCCAGGTGTCGTAGCCGACCGGCTTGCGGGGGACGATGATCTGATCGCCTGAGCGGATCCCCAGCTCCCGCAGTGTGGCCGTGGCCAGCGATGTGGGGTCCATGGGAATCGCGAGCTGCTCGCCACCCCGGATCAGCCGCATCGACTTCTCATTCGCGGTACGCATCGTCCCACCCGCCTGGGCGAGGACGGTGTAGACGGTCATCGTCGGATCCACACTATAGAGCCCAGGGTGGACCACTTCACCCAGCACAGCGACCCGGAAGAGCGGCGTCACCGCGACGAAGCTCTGGGTGTAGAGCTGGCCGAACTCGCGCCGGATCCGTGCCCGGAGATCCTGCACCGACATGTTCGCGACCGAGAAGCCGCCGACGATCGGCAGCAGCAGGGTGTCGTTTTCGTCGATGGGAAATTCGCCCGACAGCTCGTCGTGCCCGAAGACCTGGACCTTCACCACATCACCGGGCTGGAGGGTGTGGGCGTTGGTCGAGTCGCCAGTCAGGGGCACCAGCCGCGCTGGAGGGCTTCCGCCGCCGCAGGCCGAGACCGCGAGGACCATCAAGGCAAGGCTGAAAGTCGAGTGTTTGAGGGCGGTGAAGGGCATGGACGAATCTATGAACCGCTCACCTGACGCGAAAGAGAAGGCGCCAGAAAATGGCCGGTCACGCTGGCCTCAGTGGCCGCCACGGCCTCCGGCGTCCCGGCCACGACGACCCTCCCGCCCAGAGGCCCGGCCCCCGGTCCGAGGTCGATGACCCAGTCGGCTCGTTTGATGACGTCCAGGTGATGCTCGATGACCAGGACCGTGTTTCCCTGGTCCACCAGCCGGTCCAGAACGCCCAGCAGCACCCGCACATCGTCCACGTGGAGGCCGGTCGTCGGCTCGTCGAGGATGTAGAGCTTGCGTCCCTTCTTTTTTCCCGCCGCCGACAGCTCGCGCGCGATCTTGAGCCGCTGCGCTTCCCCGCCGCTCAGCGTGGTCGCCGGCTGGCCGAGCCGCAGGTAGCCCAGCCCGACCTCGGAGAGATGCCAGAGCGCGCGGCCGAGTCGTTCCTGGTGGCGGAAGCGGCGCATCGCTTCGTCGACGGTGAACTTGAGGACATCGGCGATCGAGTAGCCGCGAATCTTCACGTCGAGGACTTCGCGCTTGAAGCGGCTGCCGCCGCAGGCCTCGCAGGGCACGAAGACATCGGCGAGAAAGACCATCTCGACCTGCACGTGTCCCGCGCCGTCGCAGACGTCGCAGCGCCCGCCGCCGGAAACGTTGAAGGAGAATGTCGCCGCGGTGTAGCGCCGCGAGCGGGACAGCGGCTGCTCGGCGAAGAACTCGCGGATCTCATCGTAGGCCTTCACATAGGTCACCGGATTCGAGCGCGGTGTGCGACCGATTGGCGACTGATCCACCAGCACCACCCCCTCGAGCGCTTCGAGCCCGGTGATGCGCTTCACGTCGCCGACCAGCTCGCCGAGATGCTCCTTGGCGCTGTGCTTTCCCTCGAAGTGCCGCTCGAGGTGGCGATACAGCACGTCGGTGACCAGCGTGGACTTTCCCGATCCCGACACGCCGGTCACCACCGTCAGCGTGCCGACCGGAATGGCGACGTCGATGCCGGCGAGATTGTTGGCGCGCGCCCCCTGGATCGTCACCCAGCGCGGCCCGGCGCGCCGGCGCACCGACGGCACGGCGATCGATTTCTCGCCGGCGAGATAGCGTCCGGTCAGCGTCGGCGACACGAGCATCGCGTCGTAGCTGCCCTGGAAGACCAGTTGGCCGCCGCGCTCGCCCGCGCCCGGTCCCAGCTCGACGAGCCAGTCGGCGATACGCATCGCCGCGGTATCGTGCTCGACGGCGAGCACCGTGTTGCCCTGGTCGGCCAGCCGGCGCAGCAGCGTGAGCAGCCGGTCGGTGTCGCGCGGGTGAAGCCCGATGGTCGGCTCGTCGAGCACGTAGAGGGTGTCGGTCAGCTTGCCGCCCAGCGCGTTGGCCAGCGAGATCCGCTGTGCCTCGCCGCCCGACAAGGTGCGCGTCTGGCGGTCCAGCGTGATGTAGCCCAGGCCCACGTCGTTGAGCACGCCGATCCGCTGCACGATCTCCTCGAGGATCGTCGCCGCGACGGCCCGTTCGTGGGCCGAGATCTCGAGGCTGGTGGCCCAGGCGCCTAACGATTCGGCGGTGAGCGCCGCGACGTCGCCGATGGTGCGCCCCGCGACAGTGACGGCGAGCGCTTCAGGCCGCAGCCGCCTCCCCAGGCAGGCGGGGCAGACCATGGCCATCTGGTATTGCCTGAGGAACACGCGGATGTACTGCTTGTACCGCTTCGCCTCGAGCCGCTTGAGGAAGGGGAAGATGCCGAGGTAGTTGCCCTTGCGGCCGTGGAGCAGGAAGCGCTTCGGCTCGGCCTTCAGCTCTTTCCAGGGCACATCCACCGGAATCCCCGCGGCGAGCGCGGCGTTGCGCAGCGTCTTGCGGCGGCCCTCGTAACGGGGCTTGGTCCACGGGTCGATCGCGCCTTCGCTCAGCGAGCGCGAAGGATCGCAGACGATGAGCCGCTCGTCGTACTCGAGTACCGCGCCGAAGCCGTTGCAGCCGGGGCAGGCGCCGCGCGGATGATTGAACGAGAAGAGCGCCGGCGTCAGCACGGGCGCCGGGGTGTTGCAGGCCAGGCAGCGCGGCGAATTGCTGAAGCGCCGCTCGCTCCCGTCGGCGGCAATGGCGACCACGATCCCGTCGCCCTCGGCGAACGCCGTCGCGATGGAATCGGCGAGGCGCTCGGTGTCCTCGGCCGATGGCGTGATCCGAGCTACCACGACCAAGACCGATTTCGATTTCGCCAGATCGCTTTTCTTCGGCAGCTCGTCGAGGCGCACGAGGGCGCCATTCAGGATGATCCGGACGAATCCCATCGCGGTCAGGTTTTCGACGACCTGGGCGTGCTTGGCTTTTACCGCGGGGGGAAGTGGGAACGCAATTGTAAAGGTTGACGGCATGCCGGCTGGTGACTGTCGACTGTCGACTGTCAACCTGTCTACGACTTCCTGCACGGTTTCCGCTCGAACCTCGCCCCCGCACGCCACGCAGTGCACGTGCCCGATGCGCGCCCAGAGGAGCCGCAGGTAGTCATAGATCTCGGTGGCGGTGCCGACGGTCGAGCGGCTCGAGGTGGTGGGATTTTTCTGCTCGATCGCCACCGCCGGCGCGATGCCGCTGACGCCGTCGCTGTCGGGCCGCGGCATCCGCTCGAGGAACTGCTTCGCGTAGGTGGACAGCGATTCGATGTAGCGCCGCTGGCCCTCGGCATAGATCGTGTCGAAGGCGAGCGAGGATTTCCCCGACCCCGACGGCCCGGTCAGCACGATCAGGCGGCGATGCGGCAGGGCGAGGGTAAATCCCCTCAGGTTGTGTTGTCGGGCACCCCGAACGACAAGCTGGCGGTCCACAACCCGGAATACTAACAAGTACGAAAGAACCAAGAGCCAAGTACTTGCTACTTGGCTCTTTCGTACTTGGCTCTTCGTGGGCTACGTTCTCGCCATGGCTTCGCTGCTCACCCCGCGCGCCCTCAAGCGCGGGCTCCAGATCTTTTTCGCCGTTTCGATTCTCGGCGTGGCGGCGGTGCTGATCAGGACCGGAGCCTGGGCCACGACGGTGCAGGCGTTCGCGCAGGTGCGGCCAGGTTGGATGCTGGTGGCGCTGCTGCTCGCCTCCTCCGACTGGCTCGGCGGCGGTCTCCGGATCTGGCTCCTCACCAAGCACGTCTATCCCAAGGCGCCGTTCTGGGGAATGGTGGCGGCGGGCGGGCTCACGGCTTGGGCCGCATACCTCACGCCGGCGCAGGCGGGCGGCGGCCCGACGATGATCTACACCATGCGCCGCTTCGGCGTGCCGGTCCCCGAGGCCATGACCTCGACGGTGATGAGCTTCCTCACCACGGTGATCTTCTTCGCCATCGCCGGGCCGCTCGCGGTGGTCTTCGGCGCGGGCACCTCGCTCGCCGGGCATAACGTCATCGGCGGGATCTCGCTCTACCATGTGTTCAAGGCCAGCGCCGCGATGTTCATGACCATCGGCATCGTGCTGATCCTGGCGCTCGGCTTTCCCCGGGTCACGACCAATCTCTTCCACCGGATCGTCAACTGGCTCGAGACCCATCGCGGCGAGAAGTGGGCCAAGCGGGTCGATGGAATGCGCGCCGGCATCGACCGGATGCACGACTGCACCGTGAAATACTTCCGCACGCCGAGCGGCTGGCTCCAGATGTTCGTCGGCGTGCTGACCAGCGGACTCGCGCACGCCAACCGGCTCCTCGCCGGTTACGTGGCGATGCGCGCTCTTGGTCTGCCGGCGAATTTCATCGAAGTACTCGTCAGCCAGGTCGTGGTGTCGTTCCTGCTCTACTTCGCGCCGACCCCCGGCGGCGCCGGCGCCGCCGAGGCGATTTCGGCGGCGGTGATGCAGGTCTACGTCCCCGACGCGTTCCTGCCGGCCTATACCATCATCTGGCGCTTCACCATGAGTTACGCGACGGTGATCTTCGGTACTGTCGTCTTCTACAAGCTCCTCAACGGCCGGCTCGACGCGGCTGATGCGGCGGCGGATGGCGAGGCGGCCGCTCCGGCGTGACCGCATCGATCCACGAAGAAGAAACCCTCGGCCGATCCTACGACGCCCGGCTGATCCGCCGGCTGATCGGTTTCCTGCGTCCGTATCGCGGCAAGGTCGCCGTTTCCTTCAGCCTCATGGTCGTCTCGGCGATGCTCCAGCTCGCCGGCCCGACCCTCACCAAAATCGCGATCGACAAGGCCATCCCGACGCGCGACGTCGGACTCGCCCGCACCCTCGCATTGCTGCTCGCCGGCGCGCTGCTGATCGAGTTCGTCGCCGACTACACCCAGATGCTGCTGACGGCGCGCATCGGCCAGAACGCGATGCTCGATCTGCGCATGGCGATCTTCGGCAAACTCCAGCGCCTCGACGTCGCCTTCTACGACCGCAATCCGGTCGGCCGGCTGATGACCCGCGTGACCAGCGACGTCGAAGCCCTCAACGACCTCTTCACGACGGGCGTCGTCCAGCTCCTGGGCGATGCGCTGACCCTCAGCGCGATCATGGTGTGGATGTTCGTCACCGATTGGCGGCTCGGCCTCGCGACGATCGTCGTGCTGCCCGGCGTCGCGTTCACCGCGCAGAAATTCCGCGTCAGAATGCGCGACGCGTACCGCGATATCCGGGTGCGACTGGCGCGCATCAACGCCTTTCTCCAGGAGCATCTGTCGGGAATGCGCGTGGTCCAGCTCTTTGGCCGCGAAGGGTGGACGGCCAAGCGCCACCAGGAGGTCAATGCCGCCCACCTCGAGGCGCAGCTGCGCTCCATCGCGGTGTTCGCCTGGCTCTTTCCAGTCATCGAAGTGCTGATCGCGGTCGCGCTGGCGAGTTTGCTGATCACCGGCGGACACAGGGTGCTGATCGGCGGGCTCACGATCGGCGTGCTCGCCGCCTTTCTTCAGCTTGCCCGGCGCTTCTTCCAGCCGATGCAGGATCTCGCCGAAAAACTCAACGCGCTCCAGTCGGCGGTGACGTCGAGCGAGCGGATCTTCCAGCTGCTGGATACGCCCGAAGCGATCGTCGATACGCCAACCCCTAAGACACTTAGGTATCCCGTTCGGGGGGAAGTCACTTTCGAGGATGTCTGGTTTCGCTACCCTCAAGGCCAGGGGCCAGCGGCCGGAGTGGGTGGGAGTCCGGAGCAGGCAAAGAACCGGTGGGTGCTGAAGGGTGTTTCCTTTGTGGCGCGGCCCGGAACGACGGTGGCGCTGGTGGGGCATACGGGCGCGGGGAAGACGACGATCCTCAGCCTGCTGATGCGTTACTACGACGTCGAGAAAGGCCGGATTCTTCTCGACGGCATCGATATCCGGGAGCTGAGCCAGGCCGAGCTGCGCGGCGCGATCGGATTCGTCCAGCAGGACATTTTCCTGTTCACCGGCGACCTGCGCTCCAACATCGCGCTTGGCCGTCCGATGACCGATGAAGCGACGATGGCCGCGGCCCAACGGGTCGGCGCCGACCGGTTCATCAACCGTTTGCCCGATGGATTGTCTCATCGATTGGGTGAACGCGGGCAGAGTCTCTCGGTGGGCGAGCGGCAGCTGCTGTCATTCACCCGGGCGCTGGCGTCGCAGCCGGCGGTGCTGGTTCTCGACGAGGCAACCAGCTCGGTGGATGCCGAGGCGGAGGCGGCGATCCAGGAGGCCACGCGCGAGCTGATGAGTGGCCGAACGTGCATCGTGGTCGCGCATCGCCTGTCGACGGTGCAGTTCGCCGACGAGATCCTGGTGCTGCATCAGGGGGTGTTGCGTGAACGTGGCACCCACCAGAGCCTCCTCGCGCAGAGCGGCTTGTACGAGAAGTTGTACCATCTGCAACTGGGACCGTCGCTAACGCCCATGTTGTGACCGGGCCCGCAGTTGCACCGTTTTTGCGGGGCGGATAGGTTATCTGTTCCCCAGCCATCACAGTGCAGAGAGGACAGCTTAGTGGCGTTTATCGAGTACGGCGGGAAGCGGCATGTGGTCCCGGCGGGCGAAATGCTCGTCGGAACCGGGGCCGACTGTCATCTCCGTCTCGCAGGCGCCGGAATTGCCCTCCGCCATGCTGTTCTGACTACCGCCCCCGATCAATCGGTCTCGATCCGCAAGCTGCCCGATGGCGGCGATATCGAGGTCAATGGCGTGATGCTCGGGCCTCTGCCTCAGTCGTTGCTGCACGGTGACAAGGTCACCCTCGCAGGCGTCGACCTTCTCTTCGTAGACGAGCGGAAGAGCGGCAGCACCCAGTACGTCTCGGCGGTGAAGCTCCAGGACCTGGTGCCGGCGGGCGGAAAAAAGCCCGGCGGACCGGGAAAGGCGACGGCCGCGACGGGCGGACGGATCGTGTCGCTGACCGATGGCCGCGAGTACCAGGTTATCGGCGGATCGCTCAAGTTCGGGCGCGACGCCAGCGCCGATGTGGTCGTCGCTGGATCGCAGGTGTCGCGGCGCCATGCCGAGATCGTGGTGTCACCGCGTGGTTACATCCTGGTCGATTCCTCGACCAACGGGACCTTCGTGAATGGTGAACGGGTGCAGAATCAGCGCCTTCTCGCTCGCGCCGACGTGATTCGCTTGGGTGAAGAGGAATTCAGGTTCTACGCGGATGCCGCGTTGGAGGCAGCGCAGCCACAGGCGCCGCAGTCTTCTCCTCCGTCACCTCCGTCACCTCCGTCACCTCCGAAATACGTGACTCCAGCCGGCCCAACAACGCCACAGGCTCCAATGCAGCCGCTGCGGGTGGCGGCATCGGCGCCGCCGTCGCCTCCGGCAGCAGCAGCGCCGCCGCGGCCCGCGGCTCCGCCGGCAGTCGCTCCGGCCGCTGCTCCGCCGCGGCCCGCGACTCCGCCGGCTGCTCCAGTCGCCGCGCAACCGCCTCGGCCTGCGGCGCCGCCCGCTCCGCCCGCGGCCCAGCCACCGCGGCCGCCCGCGCCTCCGGCGGCTGCGCCGCCGTCCGCCCCCGGACAGCCCGGCGCCGCACAGCTGGTATCTACGGGCTATTTCCCGAGCGGCGCGCGGCCGTCGTCCACGACGTCGCCACGCACCGGCGAAGATGTCGCTTTGCCGCCGAACTCCGCGGGTCCGCCGAGCTCCGCAGCTCCGCCGAGTGGCCGGGCCGGATCGCCGGTGCCACCGGCGCCGCCAAAGACGGCCCCACCAAGTGTGCAGACGCCGCAGTCGCCACAGGGCGGATTGGCGGGTCTCGCGGCGAAGCCGGCACCGTCGCTGGCGAAATTCCTGGTGCGTTCCGGTTCGCTCAAGGGACAGCGGCTCTACGTGCGAGTCCCGATCGTCAACATCGGCCGGGCCGAGTACAATGATCTCGTGATTCCCGACGACTCGGTGTCGAGCCAGCACGCCAAGCTCACCCGCCGCGAGGGTGTGTGGGTACTGACCGATGTCGGCTCCACCAACGGCACGATGGTGGACGGCGAGCGGATCACCAGCGACATGCCGATTGCGCCGGGCGCTTTCATCCGCTTCGGCGACATCCAGCTGGTCTTCGAGCCCACCGACGACGACGCCGGGATGAACAAGAGCCAGGGGACCCGCGCCATTTCGGCGATCAAGATCGACGACCGCAACCCTCCGCAGGGACGTTAGGCAGCCATGCACGTCGTCTGCGCCGCCAAGACCGATGTCGGACTGATCCGGTCCGGGAATGAGGACAACTACCTCATGATCCCGGAGCGCGGCGTGTTCGTCGTCGCCGATGGCATGGGCGGCCACGCGGCCGGTGAGGTCGCCAGCGAGATGGCGGTGCAGCTCATCTCCCGCGACCTCGGCTCGTTCAAGGGCTTGAGCGACCCCGAGGCCAGTACCCGGATGACCGCGGCGATCCGGGCGGCCAACGGCGCGATCTTCGAGCGCACCCTGTCCGAGCACGACAAGCGCGGCATGGGAACCACGGCCACCTGCCTCGTGCTCCACGGCAGCAACCGCTACCTCCTCGGCCAGGTCGGCGACAGCCGCGCGTACATGCTGCGCGACGGCGTCTTCAAGCAGCTGACCAAGGATCACAGCTACGTGCAGGAGCAGGTGGACCTCGGCTACCTCACGCCCGACCAGGCCCGGACGCATCCCTACGCGAACGTGATTACCCGCTGCGTCGGCGCCAGCGCCGACGTGATGCCCGACATTTTCCATGGCATCGTGAAGCCCGGCGATGTGTTCCTGCTCGCCAGCGACGGCCTCACCGGCATGGTCGAGGACGACGGACTCGCGGGGATTCTCCAGGCGCAGGGGACGCCCGAGCGGTGGGTGGACAAGCTCGTCGCCGAAGCCAACCGGCGGGGCGGCCTCGACAACATCACCTGTATCATCGTGCACGTGGACGAAGTCGAATCGGCGCAGGAATTGCCGAGCACCACGACCGGCGAGGCGCCGGCAATCGGCAAGCGCCGCACGCCGACCGGGGGCGTGCCGACGCCTTAATTCCCGCGCGCTGAGAGCGCGCTCGGCACACCAGGCCGTAACGTTGGCCGCGCGCTGAGAGCGCGCTCTCGGCACACCAGGCCGTGAACGGCCTAACCCGCCTGAAGAAGCCCCGCGACTTGATCTGCTTCCAGTGAAATCGGCCGCTTCGTAAAGACCCGCAGCCGGCAGGCTGATTCCGCGAGAGCCTCCGAGAATGGCGGCAGGTCCATGCGGCCCGGCCAGCCCGCGCGGGTGAGCCGCTCCACCGTTCCGTCGCGCCGCAGCACCGGCAGGTCCAGCCCCAGCATCGCTTTCTTGTACGGCAGGTCGATGAGCAATTCGGCCGGCCCGAGCCCCACCGCATGCGCGAGCCGATCTTCAGCCCTGGCGAGCCGGGTCGGATTGCGGCGCAGCCAGGCCGGCATCTCGAAACCGGCTTCGGATGGAATCAGCTCGAGTGCGCGCTTGAAGAGCCGGCGTTCGCGGAGCCCATCGGCCAGCCCGCTCCGGTCGCTCTGCACGAGGTCGTGCATCAGGCCGTCGTCGGTGCACCCGGCGATGCCGGCAGGGTCGAGGAGCTGATCGGCGATGGCCTCGTGGACCAGCCGCTTGAACATCGCCGTCGCCGAACGAACGGCGTGATGCCAGTAGACATTGCGGTACATCTGGTACTTGGCGAAGAGCAGGGACTCGAGCGCGGCGATGCCTTTCTCCGCGATGCCGATGGTACGATGCCCCTCGGACTCGACGACCGTCAGGCAGGTCAGGAGCCGATCGACATCCACTTCGCCGTAAGGCACGCCGCACATCATCGCATCGCGGCGCAGGTAGTCGATCTTGTCGAGGTCGATGGATCCTGAAATCAGGCCGGCGAGGGGATGATCGCTCGCTCCGCAGATCAGCGCGCCCAGGCTCTTCGCGGGATTTTCAATCCCGGCGGCGGCGAGCGCGTCGGCGAGGGGCTCGGCGGCGAGCAGCGCGCCGGCGATCGATTCGTGCGACGCCAGTCCCGATTCCTCGAGCGCATGGCTGAAGGGATAGTGCCCAACGTCGTGGAGCAGCGCGCCGAGCCGGATGAAGAGCGTGTCGCGCTCATCGATACCGGCGAGGGCGCCGCGATCCCTGAGACCGGCGAGGGCGCGCTTGGCAAGGCCGTAGGCGCCGAGGGCGTGCTCGAACCGTGAGTGGGTGGCGCCGGGATAGACGAGGAAGGCATGGCCGAGCTGGCGGACGTAGCGCAGGCGCTGGAAGGCCCGCGTGTCGACGACGGCTACAGCCGCCGGCTCGAGCATGATGTTCTGCCACAGCGGGTCTCGAATCACG
>DASXPG010000143.1:0-3733 GCA_036493755.1 Gemmatimonadales bacterium | reverse complement strand
TGCGCGTGAAGACCAGCGCCTCGCGGATCTCGCCGCGTTCCAGGAGGGCGACGAACAGCGCCGGCTTGAGCTCCTGCGGCACCGGGTAGACCGCCTGGGTGATCCCCACCGCCGGCGCCGATTTCCGTTCGAGATTGATGCTCACCGGCGCGTGCAGCATTTCCCGGGTGAGCTTCTGGATCTCCGCCGGCATGGTCGCGCTGAAGAAGAGCGTCTGCCGCTTCGCCGGGATATGGCGCAGCACCCGGCGGATGTCCGGCAGGAATCCCATGTCGAGCATCCGGTCCGCCTCGTCCAGCACCAGCACCTCGAGCTTGTCGAGCCGCGCATAGGGCTGCCGGAAGTGGTCGAGGAGCCGGCCCGGAGTCGCGATGATGATGTCCACGCCGCTCTTGAAGGCGTGCTCCTGCGGGGACATTCCCACGCCGCCGAAGACCGCCGCGCCGGTGACCGGCGTGTGGACTGCCAGCTCTTCGAGCGAGGCGTGGATCTGCGCCGCCAGTTCGCGGGTCGGGGCGAGGATGAGCGCCCGCGTGGCGCCCCGCGGCCGCGCCATGAGCCGCTGCACGATGGGAAGCAGGAACGCCGCCGTCTTGCCGCTGCCCGTCATGGCACAGGCCAGCACGTCCTTGCCGGCGAGGGCGGGACCGATGGCCTGATCCTGGATCGGCGTGGGGCGGGTGTAACCGAGTTCCCGGACGGCCTTCAGCAGCGCGGGATCGAGATCGAATGCGGTGAACGTCATGCGGCAAGGTAGCGGAAGCCGCCCCGCCCACAAAGCCGAAGGCTGGAGGATCGCTCCTCCAGCCCGGCCCCTCAGCTACGGCATCCGCGTCGAGCGGGGAGCTGCCTAACGAGCGGCGATATCACGGGTAAAGGGACTGCTCAGCACCACCGTGATCGAGCTGCCCGGCGAGAGGGCGATGTCGTGATCCCTCGTCTGGTTGGCGTAGACCGCTCCCGCGGCTCCGCCCACGACCGCGCCGCCGGCGGCCGTTCCGGTCCGATGACCGAGCAGGCGCCCGGCCAGCGCGCCGGCCGCCGCACCGACGCCCACCTTCGCGGCATCATCCACGGTGAGGCCGCGCGACACGTTGTGCGTGGCCATCGATGCCACGCTCACCGCGATCGGGTAGTCCTGGCCGCCGAAGCGCACGGTGGTGAACTCCAGCGCCAGCTGGCCGTCAGAGTGATTGTTGGGCGCCGACTTCAGCGTGCTCACCCGACCGATCAGCTCGGCGCCCACCGGGATGAGGGTATCGCCGGCTTCGGAAAGCGCGGCGCTCACGACGCGCGCGGTGAATGGATCGCCGGCCTTGTTCTTCTGCGACGAGATATCGGTGACCGCCGCCAGCTCGAGCCGCGTTCCTTCATTCACGGTACGGCGCAACACCGCGGGCGCCGCGGGAGTGACCGCGGTCGTCGATGTATCCAGCCGGCGCTCGCGCGCCCGCTCGGTCCGGGCGCTGCGACGAGCGGTCTCGGCCCGGCGCGATACCTCGGCGGGCGGCGCGCCCTCGGACCGGGCCGAGTCGGCGGCCACCTGCGCGGCCTGCTCCGGATCGGCCTTTTCGGCGTTGGCATGCCCGCAGGCGGCGAGCGCCGCGGCGGAGAACCCGGCCACGGCCAGTTTCGTGAATCGCATCATCGTTTCCTCCTTGGTGTGGTGATCGTCATCAGTGGTGCGGCGTCGGCATCACCGGTGTTCCATTGCCGGTGGCGACGCCCGACGTTTCGAGCAGTGCGCCGGCCGCCGCGGCTTCGAGCGGCTCGGCGAAGTAGAAACCCTGCGCCAGCTGGCAGCCGAATTCGATGAGCCGGCCCCGCTGCGTGATGTTCTCCACCCCTTCCGCGATCACGCCGATCCCCAGGTTGCGCGCCAGGTCCACGATCGACCGCACGATTTCCTGGTCGGTGCGGCGCAGACCCATCCGGTGGGTGAAGGACTTGTCGATCTTGATGGTCTGAATCGGAAACCGGGGCAGATAGGCGAGCGACGAATAGCCGGTCCCGAAATCGTCCATGTGCAGCTCGACACCGATGGCGCGCAGCTGGCCGAGGATCGTGACCGATGCTTCGACGTCGTCCATCAGCGCCGTCTCCGTGATCTCGAGCCGCAGCTTGCTGGCCTCGAGACCTTCCTCGCGCAGCGCCTCGCGCACATCCTCGACCAGCCGCGGATTGCGCAATTGCCTGGCCGAGAGATTCACACTGATGCGGATCGGCCCCTGTCCGCCGGTCGAGCGCTGCCAGCGGCGCGCCTGCCAGCAGGCTTCGCGGATGGCCCAGTTGCCGATTTCGACGATCAGTCCCGTCTCCTCCGCGATCGGGATGAATTCCGGAGGACGGATCACGCCGCGCTCGGGGTGATGCCAGCGCGTCAACGCCTCGAAGGCGTGGATGCGGCCGGTCTTGAGCTCGACGATGGGCTGAAAGAGAAGCCGGAACTCGCCCCGCTCGATCGCCGTGCGCAGGTCATTCTCCAGGCCGAACCGCACCTGGGCGCCCATCCGCATCGAGGCGTCAAATAGCTGGAAACGGGCCCGGCCTTGAGCCTTGGCTCGGTACATCGCGATGTCGGCGTCACGCAGCAGATCTTCCGGCGTCTCGGCGCCGTCGCCATCGCCGGCCAGGGCGACGCCGATGCTCGCCGTCGAATGCACGTCGCGGCCCCCCAGCTGATAGGGCGTCGCCAGGCAGCGCTGGATGCGGCGCGCGGACTGCTCGACGTCGGCCAGCCCGCCCACCTCCTCGAGCAACACGGTGAATTCGTCGCCGCCGAGGCGGGCGACGATATCCGCGGGCCGCACACAATTGCGCAGCCGCTCGGCGATCTGCATGAGCAGCTGGTCGCCGACGGTGTGGCCGAGACTGTCGTTGACCAGCTTGAAGTTGTCGAAATCGAGGAAGAGCACCGCGAAGCGGTAACCCTGCTCGCGCCGCGCGCGATGCACCGCCTGGTCCACCCGTTCAAGGAAATAGGCACGATTGGGAAGATCGGTCAGCGGATCATGCATCGCGCCGTGACGCAGCTGCTCTTCGGCGATCTTGCGTTCGGTGATGTCGCGGCTGATCGCCCGGCTGTGGACGAACTTGCCGTCTTCAAAGAGACCGTTGGTGTTGATCAATACATGGCGCAGCGAGCCGTTCTTGTGACGCAGCCGCGCTTCCAGGTTCATCACCGTTTCGCCGGCGAGGACACGCCTGAAGGCGTTGTCGGCGATCTCGGGATCGAGATGAAATTCGTGGAATGGCCGGCCGACATATTCCTCGGCGCTGTACCCCAGCATTTCCAGCTCGGCCTGGTTGGCACGCGCGATCCGGCCGTCGGGACCGACCCAGTGCATGCCGACCGTCGCGTGCTCGAAGAAATCCTCGAGCTCGCGCCGCGAGCGTCGCGCCTCGTCGAGCGCCTGTTCGCGCGAGGTGACATCCATCGCGAGTCCCACTGCGCCGGTGATCTGGCCGTCGCCGTAGAGCGGCTTCACATGGGCGTCGTAGACCCGACCGCCGGAGCGGATCTGGTAGGACACCGACTCGCCGCCCAGCGCGCGGCTGTGAGCCTCGAGGGAGTCGGCGCCGACCAGCTGGCTCTGGTATTGCTCGATCAGCGAGGCGCCCACAGCGCGCTCGGGAAGAATGTCGCCCGAGTCTTCCCCGGCGCCGGAGCGCGAAGTAATCCGCAGATCCAGGTCGGTTGTCCAGACGATCGCGGGGACCTGCGCGACGATCA
>DASXPG010000142.1:0-44268 GCA_036493755.1 Gemmatimonadales bacterium | reverse complement strand
GTACTGGCCCGCGCCGTGGATCGGAGAATCGCCCAGCCGGCCGGGAATCTTCCCGGCACGGCCGCTGGTCGAGGTGATGGAGGAAATGTCGCCGCGCGCATTGATCACATCGCAGTTCACCGTGCCGGTGGTGAACCGGGGCAGCGTCGCGTCGGGGGGAATGTCGGTGTAGGCATCGGCGGGGTTCAGATTCGCGCGCCAGCGCAGCCACGCCTGGCGCGAGCGCTCGGTGAGCAGGTCCTCGACCTTGAAGCCGAACGAGACGGCGAATTTCTGCGCACCTTCACCCACCAGCATCACGTGGTCGGTGTAGAGCAGCACCAGCTTCGCCACCTCGCTCGGCGTCTTGATCCCCTCCAGCGCGCCGACCGCGCCGGCCCGGCGGGTCGGGCCGTGCATGCACGACGCATCCAGCTGGACCACGCCTTCGGCGTTAGGCAGTCCGCCATAACCGACCGACGTCTCGTTGGGATCGAGCTCCGGGACCTTCACGCATTCGACCCCGGCGTCGAGGGTGTCGCCGCCGCGCATGATCATCTCGTAGGAGCGCTGTACACCGCCCATGCCGGTCATGGAGGCAATCACCACCGGATGAGCATCAGGCGGGAGAATCAGTGCGGGGGATGGGAACGCGCCGGGTCGGCCGAGGCTTGCGGCCAAAGGCGCCGAAGCGGCGCCGGCGAGGAGGAAGTCTCTGCGCGAGAGATCGGACGACATGGATTCTGGCTCCGTGAAGCTGGGTGTGCGCCCCGAAGATAGCGCGCGCGGTCCATTGCCGGGAAGCCGCGACGCATGCTAGATAGCGCCATGCTCGAAACCCTGAATCCGCCACGGCGGGTCGACAAGGCGGCCTATGAGAAGGCCTTCCGCCCGCTGCGCGACAAGCTCGACAATCTGCAGCGCGCGATCTTCGAGGCAAGGATTCCCGTTGCGATCGTTTTCGAAGGCTGGGATGCGGCCGGCAAGGGCGACTCGATCGAGAAACTGGTCGGCCGGCTCGATCCGCGCGGGTACAAGGTCCATCCCATCTTCGAGCCCACCGATGCTGAGCGGCTCCATCCCTTCCTGTGGCGTTTCTGGAACCGCATTCCCGGCCGCGGCGAGATCGGCATCTTCGACCATTCCTGGTACACGCGGGTGCTGCACGACCGGGTCGAAAAGACAGCCTCGAAGCGCGAATGGCAATCGGCATACAACGAGATCAATCAGTTCGAGCGGATGCTCACCGACGACGGCATGGTCATGATCAAGTTCTGGCTCCAGATCTCGAAGAAGGAGCAGAAGAAACGCTTCAAGGCGATGGAAGGGAGCAAGTACGACCGCTGGCGGGTGACGCGGAAGGACTGGAAGGCACACGAGCATTACGGACACTATCTCGCCGCCGCCGAGGAGATGCTCGAGCGCAGCGGCTCGGCGTACGCGCCGTGGACCATCGTCGTGTCGACCGACAAGCACTACCGGCGGCTCCGCATCTTCAACGTGGTGATCGATGCGCTGCAAGCGGCGCTCGATCTGAAGGCCGAGCAGGGGAAGAGCGGCAAGCGCGCCAAGCCGGCACCGGTCATCCCGGCGCTGAAGGAAGCGAAGACGGTTCTCGACGAGGTCGACCTGACCCGGAGCCTGGCGCCGAAGAAATTCGAGGAGGAACTGAAGGAGCTGCAGTTCAAGCTGCGCGAGCTGCAGTACCGCTGCTTCGAGACCCGGCGTCCGGTGATCATCGCCTGCGAAGGCTGGGATGCGGCGGGGAAGGGCGGCGCGATCAAGCGGATCATCGGCAGCCTCGATCCGCGCGGCTACACCGTCGTTCCCATCGCCGCCCCCAAGGGTGATGAGGCGACACATCAGTACCTGTGGCGCTTCTGGACCCGGATCCCCAAGGCCGGCCACATCACGATCTTCGACCGGACCTGGTACGGGAGGGTGCTGGTTGAGCGGGTCGAGGGCTTCGCCAATGAAGCCGAGTGGCGGCGCGCGTATCCGGAGATCATGGAATTCGAGCGGTCATTGACCAACTACGGCACCGTGCTGGTCAAGTTCTGGTTCCACATCACGCCCGAGGTCCAGCTGCAGCGCTTCAAGGAGCGCGAGCAGCTCGACTACAAGCGTTACAAGATCACCGCGGAAGACTGGCGCAATCGCGAGAAGTGGGACCAGTACCGTTCCGCGGTTTCCGACGCGATCACCAACACCAGCACCACTTACGCGCCCTGGACCATCGTGGAGGCGAACGACAAGCTGTGGGCGAGAATCAAATCAATGCGGACAATTGCCGATGCGATTGAGAAAGCCACTCGTTAGGTTGGCCGGAGTGCGGCCTCCACTTCCCGATTGGCCGCGACGGCCAGCTCGATTTCCTGCTGCAGGTCGCGGGCGGCGTCGAGGTCGGCGGTGAGCTGATCCACGGTGCCGACGCCCGCTTTCAGACGCAGCAGATCCAGGCGGATGTTTTCCAGGGCCGCTACCGAGACCGCGAGGCGCTGCGAGGCGCGGTCCCGCTGGGTGGTGAGGTCCTTGCGCAGCTGGTCGCGCTGATCGCCGACCACGACGGCCGCCTGGCTGTCCTTCAGCGTCTCGGAGAGGGCCGAGAGCGCTTCGTCGCCGAGCCCCGCGATCATCGCCTGCAATTCTTCCGCCCGTGCACGCATCAGCTTCGCCTCGGCTTCGAGCCGGCGCACCAGCCCCGGCAGGTCTTTCAGCGTCTTGCGCTGATCCTTGGGTAGCGACGCGAAGATCTGGTCGGCCGCCATGCCGATGGCCACTTCGGTCGGGCGATGCGATCCGGCGGGAAGTGCCCGCGGCTTGAGTCCGATGGTCGCAAGCTTGTGGAGGTACCGGCCGACGCGCGAATCGAGGAATTTCAACCGGTACTCGAGTGTGGAGTCGCGGGCCTGGAGCCGTTTTCCCGGCACCATCCGTCCGATGAGTGCCCCGCCGAACGCGATGGCGCAGACGCCGCCCATTACCGCGGCGAAGCTTCCTGGATCAGGCAATGGATGACCAGGGAGCCAGAGCCAGCCGACGGTCGCGGCTCCGGCCCCGAGCGCGGCAAAGGATGACCAGCGAACGATCCGGGCCCACAGCGGCGGATCGCGGTCGTACTCGAAGGCCAGCTCTTCCTGGCGCTGCTCGATGAGCTGCCTGAGAGCGGCGCGCATGTCGTCCGGCGTGTATCCGGCCGAAAAGACCTGCTGCGCGTTGTACATCCGGTAGAGCAGGAAAATCGCCCAGGGGACCGCGATGGCGCCGATCTTCCCGGATATCGAAGCGCCACTGTTGCCCATGATCAGCTTCGCGGCGTCCACGACCGCGGCGAGTCCCATGAGCGCGGTCCAGCCGGTAAGGACCCTGCGGATGCCTTCGCCCTTCTGGAGCCAGACGCGGATTGCCGCCGGCGTCTCCTTCGAGACCGCGGTGGCCTGGGCCAGCGCCTCGGCGAAGGCTTCGCCGGTGGCAAAGCGGTCGTCGGGATTCTTGGCGAGGCACTTGTCGATCGCCTGTGCCACCTTGGCCGGCACCCCGGGCGCCGCGGCCGCGAGGGGCGGCGCCGGCCTGGTGATCTGCATCGCCAGCAGGGCGGGGACGTCGGGGGCGTCGAAGGGGAGGCGGCCCGAGAAGGCGTAGAAGCCGACGATACCTAACGAGTAGATGTCGCTACGGCCGTCGATCTTCTCGCCGCAGGCCTGCTCGGGGCTCATGTACTGGGCGGTTCCCAGGATCTCGCCGACCGAGGTGCCGCCGCTGGTCTCACCGGCGCGGGCGATACCGAAGTCGCTGACCATCGCCCGGCCGGTGCCGGCCTCGATGAGGATGTTGTCGGGCTTCACGTCACGGTGGATGATGCCGCGCAGGTGCGCGTAGGCGAGAGCCCAGGCCACTTCCTGGAGGACGCGAATGCCGGCGGCCGGTGCGAGAGGACCCTTGGCGCGCAGCCGGCCTCCCAGGGTGTCCCCCTCAACGTAGGCCATCACGAAGAACACCAGCCCGGCGGCCTCTTCGACCAGGTAGATCGGCACGATGTTGGGATGCGAGAGCTGCGCCGCGGTGCGGGCCTCGCGGAGAAATCGCTCCTTGAGGCCGGCCTGCACCGCCTGCGCCGGCGGGAGCAGCTTGATCGCCACCAGCCGGTCGAGGGCGACGTCGCGCGCGAGGAAGACGATGCCCATGCCGCCCCGGCCGAGCTCGCGCTCGAGGGAGTAGCGACCTGCCACCGCCTGCTGGAGGGCGACGAATTCCGGCGCGATCGCGTCAGGCATTGTTCGGCTGCAGTGGTCCTGGCGGCGTGCGGTACGGCTTGAAGAGTTTCTCGACTTCGGCGTTGCCGTGCACCGTGTATTCGATGGTCTCGGTCAGCGAACGGGCCGCGCCGAGGTCGGCGGTGAGCTCGGTGACGGTGCCGGTGCCGGCTTTGAGGCGCAGCAGGCTGAGCCGCACCGATTCGAGCGCGCTGACCGCGGCGGCGAGGCGCGAGGCGGCTTCGTCGCGCTGTTCGGAAATCTCGGCGCGGAGCCGGGTCCGCGTTTCGTCGAGCTCGGCGCCACGTCCACCGGCGTCGTGCAGCGCCCTGGAGCGCGCTGCGTCAGACTG
Source organism: Gemmatimonadales bacterium (assembly GCA_036493755.1). Classification (GTDB taxonomy): domain Bacteria; phylum Gemmatimonadota; class Gemmatimonadetes; order Gemmatimonadales; family JACORV01; genus DASXPG01. The sequence goes on along the minus strand of DASXPG010000142.1, from coordinate 39,684 downwards.
CTCGCCGAGGCCGGCCAGCGCGCCGTTGAGATCGTCCACGGTCTTTCGCATCAGGCTCGCATCGCGCTGCAGCCGCTCGAGCACTCCGGGCAGCTCTTTCAGCTCGCGGCGTTGTTCTTTCGGCAGCGACTCGAAGAGCGAGTCCGCGGCGAGGCCGATCGCCATCTCGGTCGGGCGGTAGGTCAACTCGGCCGGCACGGAACGCTTCTTCAGCCCGAATCGCGACAGCTTCTCGAACCAGCGTCCCAGCTTGCTCTTCCAGAACTTGAGCCGCCACTCGATGCCCCGGTCGGTCATCAACCGGATGCCGGGGAAGAAGGTGCGGAGGATGGACCCCGCGCTGAAGATCACCGTGCAGGCGCCGACCGCGGCGACCCAGGCTGCGTCGCGCTGGTCGAGGAACATCACGAGCATGGTGGGTGCGATCGCCCAGCCAGCGGCATTGGTCACCTGGCGCAGAATCCGGGCCGGCAGCGGCGGCTCGGCGGCGAACTCCACCGCCAGCTCTTCGCGTCGGCGCTGGGCGTGCAGCTGAAGGGCAAGCCGTATGTCCTCGAGGCTGTAGCCGGCGCCGAGCAGCCGTCGCATTTCGATGAACCGGTACAGCGCGGTGATGGCGAAGGGCCCGGAGAGTCCCACGAGCAGGACGCCCACACCCGCCAGGATGCTGAGCGGTGTTCCCTTGGAGATCAGATAGACGGCGGCCATGCCGGAGGGCATCGTGACCAGCGGGATATAGAAGAGGTGCGCCACCGTCGGTTGAGTGTTCCGCGTCATCCAGACCCTGACCGCGGCCGGAATTTCGCGGGGCGGCTCGATGGCCTCGGCCACGGATTCGGCCAGTGCCTCGCCGTCCGGGAACCGGTCACCGGGCTGCTTGGCCAGGCAGCGGTCGACGGCGCGGGCCAGCTTGCGCGGCATCCCCGGCGATACCGACAGCACCGGCGGCGCCGGCCGGCTGACGTGCATCGCCAGCAGGCTATGGGGGTCGTCGGCATCAAAGGGCAGCCGGCCGGTGAGACTCAGAAAGGCGACGACGCCTAACGAGTAGAGATCGCTGCGGCCGTCCAGCGTCTGGCCGCCGGCCTGCTCGGGGCTGACGTATTGTGCGGTGCCGAAGGCCTCGGCGGCGCCGCCCGCCGCGCCGGCGATGCCGAAGTCCATGACGATGGCTCGGCCGCTGGCGCGTTCCAGCATGATGTTGTCGGGCTTGACGTCGCGGTGGACCACGCCGCGCCCGTGGGCGTAGCCCAGCGCCCAGGCAACCTCCTGGATCATCCGCGCCGCGTCGTGCGGCGTCAGCGGTCCCTTGCCGCGGAGCCGGTCGCCGACCGTCTCGCCGTCGATGAAGGCCATCACGAAGAAGACCAGCCCCGACGCTTCCTCGACCGAGTGGAGGGCCACGATGTTGGGATGGGAGAGCCGCGCGGCGGTGCGCGCTTCGGCGAGGAACCGTTCCGTGAGCCCGGACCGCGTGGCCAGCGCCGGCGGGAGCAGCTTGATCGCCACTAGTCGGTCGAGGGCGACGTCGCGGGCCAGGAAAACGATGCCCATGCCGCCCCGGCCGAGCTCGCGCTCGAGGGAGTAGCGGCCAGCCACCGCCTGCTGGAGGGCGACGAATTCGGGGGTAACGGCGTCGGACACGTGACTATCCTAGCGTCTCTGAGGTTAGGCGGCCAGAAAAGGCTTGACGGGTCGCGCCCCGCGAGCCGCTACGGTATCCTACCGGTCCCATGACGCCACCAGTTTCGCCATTGCAGCCGATCCGGCCCGACCTGACGAGGAGCCGGAAACAGCCGATGGATACCAGGATCCAGCTGAAGTGGCTGCTGGTCATCCTGGTGCCGTTTTCGATTCTTGCCATCGTGCTGGCGTCGGCGCCTTTGATGATCCTTGGCACGGTGGTGTGGATCGGCTGGGGCGCCTACTACATCCTCATCACCCGGGTTTTCCTTCCCGACGGCGCCTCGACCCCGTCGGTGCACCAGCACTCGAACATCGAGACCATGGAAGTACGCGGCGAGTATCAGAAGGCGGCGGCCGCCTATCGACAGGTGATCGTCGACGAGCCCACGGATGTCGTCGCCTGCGAGAAGCTGGGCCAGCTGGCGATGCGGCAGCTGAAGGACTTCGACACCGCGATCTGGGCCTTCCGCCAGGCCGAGGAGCGGATTGTGGAGCCGCGGCGCAAGCTCGGATACGCGCTGATCGTGGCGGGAATCCTGCGCGACAATCTGCACGACAACGGCAAGGCGATCGTGGAGCTGCGCAAAGTGCTGGAGAAATATCCGGCGGCGCCGAATGCCAACCAGCTCCGTACCGAGCTCGAGGCCCTGAAATCCCGACACTTCGAGGCGACGTGAACGGACGTCCGCGTCTCGATCCGGAGATCTTTCACCTGCCGGTCGAGAAGATGCGCTCGGGTTATTACACCGACAAATATTTTACCCGCGCCCGCGACGTGCTGATCGCGGACCGGCATCGTTCCCACGTCACCATGCAGGTGTTCGCCAAGCAGAACGCGCTGCTCGGCGGTGTGGACGAGGCGATCGCGATTCTCAAGCTCTGCTCGATCGAGTACCGCGAGATCCAGGTCCAGGCGCTGCACGACGGGGATGAGATCAAGCCGTGGGAGACGGTGCTCCAGATCGACGGGCCCTACGACGCCTTCGCGCATCTCGAGACGCTGTATCTCGGCGTGCTGGCGCGACGGACGAAGGTGGGCACCAACACCCGGCGCGTCGTCGAAGCAGCGGCGCCCAAGGAAGTGATGTTCTTTCCGGCGCGGCACGACCACTGGCTGGTGCAGACCGGCGACGGGTACGCGGCACACGTGGCGGGAGCGATCGGCGTGTCGACCGACGCGCAGGCGTCGTGGTGGGGCAGCGAAGGGATCGGCACCGTCCCGCACGCGCTCATCGCGGCCTACGGCGGCGACACCGTCCTCGCCACGAAGAAGTTCGTCCAGCATTCCAATCCCTCGCTGGGAGTCGTGACGCTGGTGGACTTCGACAATGACTGCGTCGGCACGTCGCTGGCCTGCGCCCGCGCGCTGGGCGAGCGACTCTACGGCGTGCGGCTCGATACCTCGGAGACGATGGTCGACAAGTCGGTGATCCCGGAAATGGGCAGCTTCAAGCCCACCGGTGTGACCCCGCAGCTGGTCTGGAATGTCCGCCGCGCACTGGACAGCGAAGGCTTCGGCCACGTGAAGATCCTGGTATCGGGAGGCTTCGACGTCGACAAGATCCGCCACTTCGAGGCGATCGGCGTTCCGGTGGATGTTTACGGCGTCGGAAGCTCGCTCTTCCAGGGACGGTTCGATTTCACCGCCGACGTGGTGATGCTGGACAACAAGCCCTGCTCCAAAGAAGGCCGCTTCTTCCGGCCCAATCCCAGGCTGGAGCCGGTGGGATGAGGTTCGTGAGCGCTGGTTCGGTGTTTCTCGCGCTGTTGGCGATGCTCTCGTACCGCGCGGATTCCCATCCGGACGTGCTCGGCCTGTGGTCCCGTTCGTATGCCGCCGTGCTTTGCGTGGCGTGCGTGCTGACGGGGATCTGGGTAATTCGCGCCCTTCGCGCCCGCTCGCCCGACGGCAATTCTGCATTCCTGGACGTTGGTGTATCGCTCTGGGGCATCGCCTATGCACTGACGGTACTGGCGATTCCGGGCGCTTCCGCCAGAATGGCTGAATTGAACCTCGTCGGCTCTCCGCTTCCGGCGGCGGCAGTACTGGAGTGGGCCGGCGTCGGGTGCATGGGAATCTGGCTGGCTCTCCGGCTGGTATCGCGGACGCCGCTAGCGCGGACCGGGGTAGCGCTCTCGATCGCGACCGTCTTCGCGATGCTCTGGTTAGTCGAGGTTGCTCTGCGGGTTCGCGCCACGATCGCTCCCGTAACCCAGGGGATTACCACGTACACGTCGCTGGCCTGGCGGCAGCGATGGGTGCGGCTCAACGAGAGCGGCTTCCGGGACGGCACCCATTCGATCGCGCCACACTCGGGGCGCCCGCGACTGCTGTTCATCGGGGACTCGTTCGCGTTCGGCACCGGCATCAACGATCCCTCCGACCGTATCGGGGAGCGCACCGCCGGAATGCTGGATTCCGTCACCGGCGCCCCGTGGGAGTCCATCAATCTCAGCGCGCCCGACCGGAATACCCTCGAAGAATTCCCGTACGCGACCACCGCGCTCGCCTAGTGCCCAGACGTGGTCGTCCTGGAGTACGTCTTCAACGACATCGACTATCTGCGGGGTGTAACACAGCGCATTGATTTCCTCGAGCAGCCCCGGACGGTGGTAGAGCGATTGCATCCGATCCGACTGGCCTTCTTCAATTTCTACGGCGTGCAGGAGCTCGTGGCGCGAACGTGGGGAATGATACGGTCCCGGCAGAGCACCAACGCGGATGCGTATAGCGACAGCGCTTTGGTGGATCGCCACCTGGCGGATGTTGCCAGATTGTTGGATCTGGCCGGCCGCAGGGGCGCCAATGTCTACCTCCTCCCCGTCGATCCAACCGTTGTACTGGGTGGCCGCCAGGAGGAGCGTTACCGTGCCTTCGTTCGGATGGCCGGGCGGCACGGGATGCCGGTTGTCCCCGTCGACTCCGCATTTGCGACCTACTCGCCGAGCGAGTTGCGGGTCAACCGCCTCGATTGGCATCCCAGCGTGACCGCAAATCGTCTGGCCGCCGAAATTCTGGCCCGGACCATCGCGCAGCACTGGACCGGTGAACGAGGCTGCGCGGGTTCGAGGGGCCGGGGAACGACCGGCGCTTCAGGGACGTAAAGGTGGCCGGGGATGTTCGACTGGAACTCGCCCTTGCGTGCCAGGAAGGGGATTGTATAATTATGCGCACGGGCGCATACCTATGCAGCGCCGGTTTCAGACCCCTTTGAAGGAGAAGCGCGGAGCGATGAGGACCTCGAGAAAGCCGCAGAAGCCGGTGCCTCCCGAAGCCTTCGGCATCTAAGCTTCGGACGGCGGACCAACGCGACGGGACTCCGATTCTGGGGTCCCGCGTTGTTTTGCGGGCTACTGATTCTCCTGCCTGATTCTGTGTAGTATTCGCCTTATGCCCGTGATTTTCTGGGATGTCGATACCCAGGTCGACTTCATGCATGCGGATGGCAAGCTGTACGTGCCGGGTGCCGAGACCATCATTCCCAATCTCAAGCGATTGACCGACTACGCGCACGACCATGGCATCCGCATCGTGGCCAGCGCGGACGATCATGTCAGCGGCCACCGCGAGCTGTCGGATCAGCCGGATTTCCGTGCGACCTTTCCCCTCCACTGCATGCGCGGCACACCGGGCCAGGAGAAAATCGGCGAGACGGCGCTGCGCGATGCGATGGTGATCGAGCCGGAGGCGCAGGATGCCGCGCGGCTGTCGAAACAGCTCGCCGCGCACCCAGGCGACGTGCTGCTGCACAAGCACTGGTTCGACGTCTTCACCAACCAGAATACCGACACGATGATCGGTGCCCTGAAGCCGCGCACCGTGGTGCTCTACGGCGTCGCGACCGACGTCTGCAACAAGTACGCCCTCGAAGGGCTGATGGCCCGGCATCCGGAGCTGCGGCTTTTCGCCGTGCAGGACGCCATGAAGGCGATCGATCCCGGCGCGCAGGATCACCTGCTCAAGCAGTGGGGTGAGCAGGGCGTGCGCGTCGTCAACACCGACGAAATCACGGAGGACGGCATCCCAGCATGAGCGCCCCGTTCGGCAAATTTTTCCTGCCCGGACCCACCGAGGTCCTTCCCGAAATTCTCGAGGCCCAGGCCCGGCCCATGATCGGCCATCGCGGCCCCGAGACCGAGGCGCTGCTCGCCGCGGTGGATCAGCCGCTGCGGTCGGTCTTCCGATCCACCAATCCGGTGATGATCGGCACCTGCTCCGCGACCGGTTTCATGGAAGCCGCGATCAAGAACGGGGTGAAGAAGAAGGTGCTGTGCCTGGTCAACGGGGCTTTCTCGCAGCGCTTCGCCGACATCGCCACGGCGTGCGGCACCGATCATCACGTCGCCAAGGTTCCGGAAGGATCGACCTTCGAGGCCGACCAGGTGACGGCGCTGCTCGAGGAAACCGGCGCCGACGCGGTGACGATGGTGCACTCCGAGTCCGCGACCGGCGCGCTCAATCCGGTGGGTGAGATCTCGGCCGCGATCCACGCAGCCGGCGACGCCATGGTGCTGGTGGACGGCGTCACGTCGGTGGGCGGATCGCCGGTCGAATTCGACAAGTGGAAACTCGACTTCCTGGTGACCGGCTCGCAGAAGGCTCTGGCGTTGCCGCCCGGGCTGGCCTTCGCGGCCGCCTCGCCGCGCTTCATGGAGCGGGCCAAGTCGCTTCCGGCGCGAGGCTACTACTTCGACCTCGTCGTTTATGATGAGCAGATCCGTAAGCATCAGACGCCCTACACCCCCGCGGTGTCGCTCTTCTACTCGCTGCACGCCCAGCTGGGCCGGATCATCGCCTCGGGGGGCATCGAGGAGCGCTGGGCCCGGCACGACGCGATGCGCACGCGGGTGGAGACCTGGGCCCTGGCCAACGCCGACTCGTTAGGCATCGAGTACCTCCCCCGGGAAGGCCGCCGCTCCTGGACCGTCTCCTGTCTCAAGCTCCGCCACCCCGAGCCGCCCGGCGGCGCCATCGCCAAGCGCATGGAGGCGCGCGGCTTCACCATCGCGCCGGGCTACGGCAAGCTGAAGGATTCGACGATCCGCATCGGCCACATGGGCGACCACACCGTGCCCGAGGTCGACGCCGTGCTGGCCGCGCTGAGCGAGGTACTGCGCCGTGGGTGAGCGCGTCGTCATCGCCGACCGGCTGGCGGCCAACGGTGTCGCGATTCTCAGGGCCGTCCCCGGTCTCGACGTCATCGAGTGCGCGGGGAAAGGACCCGAGGTGCTCAAGGACGCCCTGGTCGACGCCGCGGCGCTGGTGGTCCGCAGCGAAACCCAGGTGACCGCCGAGTTGCTGGGGATCGCGACCAAGCTGCGCATCGTGGCCCGCGCCGGCGTGGGCACGGATAACATCGACCTCGAAGAGGCCACCAGACGCGGCATTCCCGTCCTGACCGCGCCGGGCGCCAATTCCAACAGCGCCGCCGAGCACGCGGTGGCGTTGATGCTTTCGCTCTGCCGAAAAATCCCCGTTGCGGCCCACTCGATGTCGGAGGGGAAGTGGGACCGGAAGGCTTTCGAGGGAAGCGAGCTGCGGGGCAAGACGCTCGGCATTCTCGGGCTGGGTCGTATCGGTACGACGGTGGCGAAGATCGCCCACGGGTTCGGCATGACGGTCATCGCTCTCGACCCTTACGTCGTGCCGCAGCACGCGTTATCGCTCGGCGTCGAGCTGCTGCCGCTGGAACAGGTACTGGCCCGCGCCGACATCATCACCCTTCACCTCGCCCTCACCGATGACACCCGTCACCTGATCAATGCCGCGCGCATCGCCCTGATGAAGAAGGGCGCGATGATCGTGAATGCGGCGCGCGGGGCTCTCATCGATGATGCCGCGCTCATCGCGGCGCTGCAGTCGGGCCAGCTGGCCGGCGCGGCGCTCGATGTCTTCGAGCCGGAGCCGCTCCCCGCCGACTCGCCGCTGCGCAAGGCGCCGAACATCGTCCTGACCCCGCACCTCGGCGCGTCGACGAAAGAGGCGCAGACGCGGGTGGCCGCCGAGATCGCCGAAGCGGTGCGTGACGCGTTGCTCAAGGGCGACCTGCGCAGCGCGGTGAATCTCTCGGGACTCGACGCATCGCACGTGGCGGAGAGTCATACGCTGATTACGCTCGGTGAGCGGATGGGGAAGCTGGCGTTCACGCTCGGAGGCGGCGCGGTCGAGGCGGTGGATGTCTCCTACTGCGGCACCGACGACCGCGCCGCCGACACCGCGGGCATCGCGGTGCTCAAGGGTGTGCTGCTGGCGACGGGACTCAACCGCGTGTCACTGGTCAATGCCGCGCACCTCGCGCGCCAGCGGGGCATCCGGGTCACGCGCCGTACCGGAGATCCGGATGTGTTCCGTGAGAGCCTGCGGGTCGAGCTGACCGCGGCGGGCCGGAAGGTCACCGTCACCGGCGCGCTCCTCGGCGAGTCGCGCGCGCGCATCATCGCCATCGGCGATCACGTCGTGGATGTGGAGCCGCAGGGGACGCTGGTGGTGATTGCCAACAAGAACGTGCCGGGAGTGGTCGGGAAGGTCGGCACGATCATGGGGACGGCCGGCGTGAACATCAGCGATTACCACCAGGCTCGGCCGCCTAAGCCCGGCGGCGAAGCGCTCGCGGCGATTACGGTCGACGTGCGGGTCCCGGTGCCGGTGCTCGACGAGCTGCGCAAGCTCCCCGAGGTGAACGGTGTCTGGCAGGTAGAGCTGGGCTAGCAGCGACCAGATCAGGCGGCTGAGTCGGTGGTACTCCGGCTGCTGCTGCGCTGCTTGAGGCGGAACGACTGGACCGCGGCACCGAGCCGGTCGGCGGCGGATGCCAGCGCATGGGCCGACGCGGCGATTTCCTGCGTCGTCGCCGTCTGCTCCTCGGAGCTGGCGGCGATTTCTTCGGTGCTGGCGACGAACGATTCGGTGCTCGCCGTCAACGCTTCGAGTTTGCTCGCAATCTCTCCCACCAGCGATTCCGATTCTCCGGCGGCGGCGCTGATGTCGTTGGACCAGCGGTCGTTCTCGGCCGCGGCGGTCGCGATGCGCGACAGTCCTTCGACGGCTCCGCGCGCCGCCTGTCGAGCGGTTTCGCTGCCGGCGGCCGCACGGGTCATCATCTCGCTGGTCGCCCGCACGCGCTTCAGGACCTGTTGCATCGTCCCCTCGGTGGTGACCGCCGCCTGCGCGGCCTGCACCGCGAGCTTGCGAACCTCGTCGGCGACGACGGCGAAGCCCTTGCCGCTCTCACCGGCCCGCGAGGCCTCGATCGCGGCGTTCAAGGCCAGCATGTTGGTCTGCGTCGCGATCGCCTTGGTCTGCGTCACGAAGCGCGAGATCTGGCGCGACGCCTCGGTGAGCGCCTTCGCCTCGGCGGCGCCCTGCTCCACGTCGGCGGCCATCTGCTCCAGCGTGTCCCCGCTGGCCTCGAGCTGGTGACGATGGGTCGCCGAGAGGTTGGCGAGGGCGCTGTTGCGCTCGGCGGCTTCGCGCGCGGTCGAGGCCAGCCGCTGGGCGATCCCCAGGATCCGGTTGGTGTCGCCCGCTGCGGCCCGCACCAACTCCGACTGTTCCTGCGCCCGCCGGGTCAGGTCCTGGGTGGTATTGGCCATTTCCTGGCCGGCGGCCGCCATTTCCTGGGTGGATGCCGAGATCTCGGCGGCCATCGCGGCGGTCTCGTCCGAGGCGGCTCGAATGGCGCCGACCAGCCGGCGCAGCGCGCTCACCATGCCGCTCAGCTCGGTACGCAGGGTCGAGACTTCAGCGGTCCCGGAGAGCACCGGTATCTCGTGGGAGAGGTCGCCCTGACCGATCGCGCCGGCGGCGGCGGCGAGACTGGCGACGGGCCTGGTGAGCCGGCGTTGCAGCCATCCGCCGGTGATGGTGATGGCGGTAAACAATAGAGCGAGCAGGATGACGGCAGCGGTGAGGCTGATTCTTCCCAGAATGTTCTCGGCGCTGTAGAGCCTGCTCTCGGGTTCGCGCACCACGACGCGCCACTTGGTTCCGCTGACCGGTACCAGCGCCGCGCGGGTCTGCTGGCGGCCCTGGAGGAAGCTGGCGAATGCCGCAGTATCGGTGGCTGGTGCTCCGGCCAGCCAGGCGACGGTATCGAGCGTCGTGCCGCTGCTGGCGATCACCAGGCGGCCGGCATGATCCACGATCTCGGTCGTCACGGTGGTGTCGGATGCGGCGATGATCACCTGAAGGCGGCGCAGATCGATGAGCCCCTTCATCACCCCGAAGTGACCCGAGACGGCGGACCCGGGTACCGGCACCGCCATGTCCACTCCGGCTATCCCCGCGCTCGAGTCGAAGGCCGCCTCCCCCATCCACGGGGTGCCGCGCGAGCTGCGCTGCCACCACTCCTCGTCGTTCTGGACGAAATCCGAAGTGCGGTTCGACTCCGCGACATTGAAGCCGTTGGCATCGGTCACGAAGATCTCGCCGATCTCGCCCCGCTGCGCGACATCGTGGAGATACTCGTTCAGGGCGGGATCGACGTCCAGCGAGCGCGGGGCGCTGAACTCACGCTCCAGCTCGGGGATACTCTTGAGCTGCAGTTTCTGCTGGATGGCACGCTGGTATCCGGCATGCGCGGCGGCGACGACGGCCGGCGTCGAGACTATCGCCTGGAGCAATTCCCGGCGGTCGTGAAGGTAGAGGGTGACGAGCCAGGAGGTGCGCTCGCCGATGGCGGAGAGGCGGTGGTCGGCATCGGCGCGAAGATAGGAGCCGGCGATGCGGTAGACGCCGAAGGCCCCGCCCACGACGACCAGCGTCCCGAGGACGAAACCGATCGAGGTGACAACGCTGGCGAGGGAACGCTCCTGGCGGGCTGCCGAAGGCGTCACGCGCGTCAAGGTAGGGATGGCCTCACGGGCCCGCAAGCCGCTAATTTCCACCACTTATGACTGAAATCGCCGTCGACGCGTACGATCCGACCGCGGTCGAGCTGAAGTGGCAGTCGCGCTGGGAAGAGCGCGGCACCAATCGCGTCGATCTCGCGGGGTCGGGTCGTCCGTTCTACAACCTGATGATGTTCCCCTATCCGTCGGCCGAAGGTCTGCATGTCGGGAACGTCTTCGCGTTCACCGGCGCGGATATCTACGGCCGGTTCCGCCGGCTTCGCGGCGACCACGTCTTTCAGCCGTTCGGCTTCGACGCTTTCGGCATCCACTCCGAGAATTTCGCGCTCAAGGTCGGCATCCATCCGGCCGAGCTGATCCCCAGGAACATCGCCCGCTTCCGGACCCAGGTAAAGCGGGTCGGCATCATGACGGATTGGCGCTACGAGCTGTCAACCACCGATCCCGGCTACTACAAGTGGACCCAGTGGGTATTTCTCCAGCTCTTCAATGCGGGGCTGGTCTCGCGGCGGCGCGGCGCGGTCAACTGGTGTCCCAGGGACAAGACGGTTCTCGCCAACGAACAGGTCATCGCCGGCCGGTGCGAGCGGTGTGACTCGCTCGTCGAGGTGCGTTTCCTCGACCAGTGGTACTGTGCGATTACTCGTTATGCGGACCGGCTCCTCGACCACCTCGAGACGCTCGACTGGTCGCAATCGACGCGGCTCCTCCAGACCAACTGGATCGGCCGCTCCGAGGGCGCCGAGCTGGTTTTCGAGACGCCGGGGGGGCAGCGCATCACGGTGTTCACGACCCGTCCCGACACGGTCTACGGCGCGACCTACCTGGTGCTCGCGCCCGAGCATGCTCTCGTCGACACGATCACCACCGCGGAGCAGCGCAACGCGGTCAACGGCTACAAGCGCGAGGTGGCGGCACGGGACATCGTGTCGCGCAAGGTCGGCGACAAAGAGAAGACCGGCGTCTTCACCGGCGCCTACGCGCGCAATCCCGCCACCGGCGCCAGCGTACCCATCTGGATCGCCGACTACGTGCTCATGGAATACGGCAGCGGCGCCATCATGGCGGTGCCGGGTCACGACGAGCGCGATTTCGATTTCGCCAGCAGGTACAAGCTCCCGATTCCGCGGGTCGTCGCCGGACCGGAACAGGATGCGAAGACCCCGCTCACCCGGGCCGAGTCCGACATTCAGGGTGGCCGGCTCGTCAACAGCGGCGAATTCGACGGGATGGCGTGGGCCGAGGCAAAGACGCGGATCACGGAGCGCCTCGCCGGCAAGGGACTGGGCAAAGCGGCGCGGACCTATCGGCTCCACGACTGGTGCATCTCGCGCCAGCGCTATTGGGGTCCTCCCATTCCCATCATCTATTGCGACGAGCATGGGCCGGTCGCGGTGCCGGAGCGGGATCTTCCGGTGCTGCTCCCCATGGTCACCGACACCCGCCCCGATGATTCAGGGATCTCGCCGCTCGCGCGCCACGAGTCGTGGTATCGCGCGCCCTGTCCCATCTGTGGCAAGCCGGGCCGGCGCGAGACCGACGTCTCCGACACCTTCCTCGACTCGTCGTGGTATTTCCTGCGCTATCCGTCCGCGGATCGCAGCGATGTGCCGTTCGATGCGCAGCTGACGAAGAAGTGGCTGCCGGTGACGTCGTACATCGGGGGCAACGAGCACGCGGTGCTGCACCTTCTCTACTCGCGCTTCGTCACCATGGCGCTCCACGACATGGGCCGCCTCGGCTTCGAGGAGCCATTCGCGAGATTCCGCGCCCACGGCACGATCGTGAAGGACGGCGCGAAGATGTCGAAGTCGCGCGGCAATGTCGTGGTCCCCGAACCCTATATCGACCAATGGGGCGCGGACACCTTCCGCATGTACCTCATGTTCCTCGGGCCGTACCAGGAGGGCGGGGACTTCCGCGACGCGGGGATCAGCGGAATACGCAGATTTCTGGACAAGGTCTGGGGGTTAATACGAAGTGCACAGTCGCCGCAGTCGCCGCAGGAAGACAAGGCGCTGACACGGCTGATGCATCGGACCATCGAGAAGGTCACCATCGATACCGAGTCGCTGAGCTACAACACCGCGATCGCGTCGATGATGGAATACGTCAACGCGCTGCGCGACGGCTCGCCCTCCCGCGCGCATATCGAGCCGCTGGTGCTCATGCTCGCGCCCTACGCACCGCATTTCGCCGAGGAATGCTGGGAGCGGCTGGGCTGCACCGGCAGCGTCATGGATGCCAGGTGGCCGGCGTACGATGCCGACGCCGGTCAGGAACAGACCGCGGTGGTCGTGGTGCAGGTGAACGGAAAGGTGAGAGCCCGGCTCACTCTCCCCCGGGCTACCTCGCAAGCCGACGCCATCAAGGCGGCCCTCGCCGACGCGGGCGTGCGCAAATTCATCGACGGCGTCGAGGTGAAAAAGGTCGTTTTCGTTCCCGACAAGCTCGTCAGCCTGGTGGTGTGAAGAACGCCCGCGTTCTTCTCGCGGCCCTGGTGATCGGCTCGCCGGCCGCGGCGCAGGTACGTTCCTCGCCCATCTCGGCGGAGCACCTGGTCTGCGCGATGGTCGGTGGCCAGGCGCGCTGCATGCATTTCGCGCACTTCTTCCTCGGTAACACCGGCCACAACGACAGCGATTCGCTTCGCCCCCTCGACGGCGATCCCGGTCTGGTGAGCATCAGGACCTCGGGCGAAATGGCCTGCGGACTGACCGCCACGGGCGCGCTCTACTGCGAGGGGATGACCGGCGGTCCGGGAGAGGGGCCGATCACCGCGGAAACGCCTAACGAGCCGTGCGGGGGCGTCGAATGCGTCGCCCGGCTCGGCCCGGTCGCCTCGCACTACGCCTTCCGGTCGTTCGCCATGGAGGACAACGTCGTGTGCGGCAGCGCCGTGGGCGGTTCGCTGGTGTGCTGGGGGCTGTCGGCGGCGAGGCGCCTGGCGCGCGTCCCGCGGGTGCTGGCGGGCGCGCCGGCGCTGGTGTCGATGGATGCCGGGAGCGGCAATTTCTGCGGCTTGACGGCCGACGGCCGCGCCTGGTGCTGGACGATCCGGGAGGCCTGGTTCACTCCGCCGAATCGCGTCGCCGGCGCCCATACGTTCGTGCAGATCGAGGCCGGCGGCATGGGGCCCTGCGGCCTCGAAGCGGATGGCGGCCTCTGGTGCTGGCAGCGGGACGGCGAGCTCGCTCCGTTGCGCTCCCAGCCAGCCACCCGGTTTCGCAGCATCAGCATCGGCGACCGATTTTCGTGCGGCATATTGATGGAGGGCGGCGGCGTGTGCTGGGGAGAAAACGTCGACGACCTCGGCAATGGCATGGGCTACCGGGACCTTCCATCCTCACCGACTCCCGTTCCGGTACTCAATTCCGGCGCGTACATCGCGATCGCCGCGGGCGATGGCATCGCCGGAGGGCTGACATCGGCCGGCGACGTCTACTACTGGGGGACCTGCCACTGCGATGCCAGCGGCTTGCCGCAATCGTATCCCGCTCCACGCCTGTCCGAGCAGCCGGAACACCGCACTAAGGCCGGAGTCCCCGTCGGGGGCAAGAGACTCCTTCGTAACTAATTGTCACATAGTGAGTTAATGGAAAGCCACAGGCTGCGCCGATCCTCCCTCTTCGACCTGCGACTCTTCCCCCCGCTGATGCATCTCTAGTAGTGTGACCGTCATGGCGGACACCATCCCGCTGGCCGAAGCGAAGAGCCTGATCGCCAGAGCCAGAGCCGGAGATTCCGGGGCGCTCGAGTACCTCTATCGGGCGTACGAGGCGGGCGTGTATACCCTCGCCCGGCGCCTGACCCGCACCGCCGAGGACGCCGAGGATGTGCTTCAGGAGACGTTCCTCGAGGTCTGCCGCTCGTTAGGCACCTGGCGCGGCGACGGGTCGCTCTGGGGCTGGATCCGGACCATCGCGGCGAGCAAGGCGCTGATGCGGTATCGCCGCGAGAAGGTTCGCGCCGCCGACGAGCTGGATGACGAGACGGGGACCGGCACGCGGGCCGATGATGTCCCGCTCCGGCTCGACCTCGAGAGCGCGATGTCGCGGCTGTCCGAGCGCTCGCGCGCCGTGGTCTGGCTGCACGATGTGGAAGGCTATACCCACGAGGAGATCGCCGAGCTGATGGGGATGACGACCAGTTTCTCGAAATCCCAGCTGGCCCGGGCGCACCAGAAGCTGCGCGCCTGGCTCGGTGAAGGAGCATAGGCTGATGGATCGTCACGCCGACATTGACGAGCTGATCGCGCTGCGCGACGGCGAAGGCACCGACTGGGTGCGGAGCCACGCGCAGGGCTGCGAGCCCTGTGCCGCCGAGCTGTTCCGGCTGGAGCAGCTGCGGGCGCGGCTCAAGGCGCTGCCGGCTTTCGCGCCGCCGCGGGACCGCTGGCCGATGATCGCGGCGCAGGCAAAGCGGGAGCGGCGTTCGCGCTGGGTGCGCTCGGCATCGGGCATTGCCGCGGCGCTGGCGCTGACCGGTCTGACGTTTCTCGCGATCCAGCCGCGCCATGCCGATGCCGCCACCGAGTCGGCCTCGCTCGATCGCGCGATGGCGCGCTCCCAGGCGCTGGAGCAGACGCTCAAGTCGCTGCACCCGCAGCAGCAAGCGCTCAACAGCGACGCCGCCGCGGTGGTCGCCGAGCTGCAGGATCAGCTCTCCAGGATCGATCAGCAGCTGGCGCAGCCCGGTGTCTGGAAGAATGACGGCGGCGCCGCGAATCTCTGGCAGGAACGGGCCGGCGTCCTCGGCGCACTGGTGGATGTGCACATCACCCGCGCCGCCGCGGCCGGTCTCTAGCCACACACGCAGTAGAATCTCACCACATCACCGAGGTTGAACATGAGACGGCTCTCCAGCATCACGGTTCTCACGCTGACCCTGACCTCCGCGGTGGCCGTCGCCGCTGTGGCGCAGGATTCGGTTCGCGCCCGGCGCGAGCCGCGGACGTTCATATTCCAGCAGGGCCCGGGCGGCGAGATGAGCGCCCTCGAGCATCATGGCCGGCTGGGCATCACCGTGGACCTGCGCCCCGATGCGTCGCACGACAGCATGGGCGCGCGGGTTTCCGGCGTGACCCCCGGCGGGCCGGCCGACCATGCCGGCGTGCAGACCGGCGACATCATCACCCGGCTCAACGGCACGCCCGTCACGGCGACGGACAATCGCCGCGGCGGGGACGACGAGGAGCAGTCGCGCCCCGGCATGCGCCTCATCAACCTGGCGTCGCGCCTCAATCCGGGTGACACCGTGCGGCTCGATCTGACCCGCAATGGCCGTCCGATGAACCTGTCGCTGGTCGCCGACCGCACCGAGATGGACGATATGGTCGAGCGGATACGTCCGATGATGCGCAATGGGATGAGTGGCCTCAGCTTCGGCGAAGACGACGGGATGGGAATGGGGATGGGAGGCGCCGGACAACTTCATATCATGAGTGACATGAGGCCGCTGGGCGACCTCGAGCTGGTGCGGGTGAACACGCAGCTCGCCGAAGGACTCGGGATTCCCGAGGGCCTGCTCGTGGTTTCGGCGGACAGCGGCAGCACCCTCGGATTGCGCGCCGGCGACGTGATCACCTCGATCGGTGGCCGGCATGCCGGCAGCCCCCCCCAGGCGATGCGGATTCTCTCGACCTACGAGGCGGGGGAATCGGTGGCCTTCGAGGTGATGCGCCAGCACCGCCGCATCACGGTGAATGGCAAGATGCCCGAGAATCGCCGCGGTCAGTGGCGGGTGCGGCCGGACAATTTCAACGACGACGATGATAGCGACATGATGCCGATGGTTGAGATGCCGCGCCTCGAGCTCCGCCAGGAACCGAACGGCCTGATCCGCGCCCCGCGCGAGATGCCGAAAGTGATGCTCCGCTCGGAGGCGAAGGTCTAGCGAATCAGCTGCGCCACGAAGCCAGCGCCAGGGCGAGACCGGTAACGATCGCGGTCGTCGCGAGGGTCTCGATCCAGACCTTCCTCGCCTGGCGCTGGACGATGGAAATCCATTCCTGCTCCAGTCGTCCCCGCCCGCCTTCTTCTTTTTCCTTCAGCCCGACCGGCGCGAGCAGCACGCAGGTTTTCTCTTTGACCTCGAAGAAATACAGGGCGGCGACGGCGCTGAGCGGCGCGATGATCAGATAGGTCAGCGGCGCGACGTGCCGGCTGGCCAGCATCCACCACGTCACCAGCGTGATCACGAGCCAGACCAAGCCTCCAATCGTACGCCGCCTTCGGCCACGCCTGCTGATGTTCGGCATGCATGCCGCGGCGACTTCCATTTCCGCTTGAGGACGATTGGGCATCGCGGAGAATCTACCGGCGCATCCCTTCCCGGCGAGCTTGGCTTGACATATCGCACGCTATTTCGTACGATATGTCGTCAGTAATAGCGTATGACATATCGTCATTAAGGAGACAGTAATGGAACACCGTGGCGACAGTTGGAGCGATTTCTTCGCGGGCGGGTTCGGGCCAAAGGTCTGGGGGTTTGGCGGCCGGCCGGGCCGCGGGCGCGGACGGCGGCAGATGTTCGAGTCGGGTGACATGAAGTTCGTGATTCTGCGACTCGTCAAAGAGAAGCCGCGTCATGGCTACGAGATCATCAAGGCGCTCGAGGAGCAGATGAGCGGCTGCTACGTGCCGTCGGCGGGCACCGTGTATCCGACGCTCCAGCTGCTCGAGGATCAGGGCTATGTCAAAGTGGTGGAAACGGAAGGGAAGAAGGTCTACCACATCACCGCCGAGGGCGAAGCATTCCTCGAGGAACACAAGAGCACTCTCGACGACATCCTCGATCGCGTGAAGGATGCGGTCCACGGCTTCGCGGGCGGCTCGATGGTGGATCTCAACCAGGCCTTCGCGAACCTCGCGCGGCAGACCTACCGCAAAGCGTGGCGCGCCGGTCCCGAGGACGAGAAGACGCGCAAGATCGTGGAGATTCTGAAGCGCTCCGTGGCCGAGATCGAAGCAGTGTAAGACGCATCACTCCGGCTTCGGCCGCGGGCATTAGATTCTGACGGCTCGACATCTCTTCGGAGGGTTCATGTCCGCCTTGCAGCGTCTGATGTCCGCGGCCGCGGCCGGTCTCGTTGTTTCTCTCGGTGCCTGCAGCGACAGCTCCTCGCCGAGCACGGTCGACGCGGTGGCTCTCCAGAGCAGCCTGTCAGCGGCGACATCGACCTTCGAGCAAAACGCCGCCTTCCAGAGCATCTCCATTCTGTCGGCGAGCTTTCCGCAATTCGCCGGTGTCTCGGTGGCCATGCCGAGCCTGAGCAGGATCCTCCGCACGCCGGCCAACCTTCGAAATCACCCTCGCTCGACAATTCCTTTCGCCGCCGCTCCCCAGGCTCTCTTTCCCTCGAATGCGCTGGGGAAGACGCTCGAATGGAATACCGGCGCGCAGATGTACATCATCGGCAACCAGGCCGGGGCGCCGGCCAACGGCATTCGCATCATTCTCTATTTCGCCGACCAGTCGACCGGGCAGCCCACTCCCAATCTCGCGGTGCTCGGCTACCTCGACCTGACCGATCAGAGCACGCCGCAGCTCAACCAGCTCGGCCTGCTGCTGCGCCTCGCATCGACGACCATCGCCGAGTACACCATCACGGTCATCACTGGCACGAATACCGGCTCGGCCGAGGCCAAGGGTTACATGAAGGACGGCACCGCGACGGTGCAGGTGGGGTTCGATTTCCTCAATTCGCTGCTGGCCAGCGGTGACGTCAACAGCAGCAACGACCTCACCGGCAACGACGGCGCGGCGATTCATACCGAGATCGATCTCAGCGGCACCGACATCACCGACAACGTCGTGGCCCGTATTACGAAAGGCCACAATACGGCGGAGGTGTCCGCCAGCGGCGACTTCCTCAATGGCACCGGCAACCTGACGGGCGGCGTGAAATTCAACGGCATAACCGTCGCGACCGTCGGTGGGACGCCGGAAACGCCGATCCTCACCGGCGCCGGTGGCCATACGCTGACGGCCGGCGAGACCTCCGCACTGCTGTCCATTTTCACTGCCGCGATCGAGGATGTGCTCAGGGTGTCGGACGGAGTTTTCGGACCCGGCGCCATCGTCTTTCACCAGCCGTAAACGGAAATGGCGCGCTGTATGAGAGCCTGGATTTTCCTGACCGTCTCCCTCGCCGGCGCCGGTCCGCTGGCGGCGCAGATGCCGGATTCGGCCCAGCTGCGCCACGCGCGCGAGCTGCACCGGCTGGTGCCGATGATCGACGGGCACAACGATTTCGCCTGGGAAGTCCGCGCGCAGTACCACGGCTCCTTCGAAGGCCACGACATGGCGGCCGGCTTGCCGCTCTTCACCGGCACCGACTCGCTGGGCCACGACATCGGCTTCATGACCGACATCCCTCGGATGCGGGCGGGAGGCATGGGCGGCCAGTTCTGGTCGATCTACGTCCCTGACACGATGATCCACGCCGGCGCGACACGGGTCACGCTGGAACAGATCGACATCATCAAGCGGATGGAGCAGCGCTGGCCGCGGGTTTTCCTTCCGGCGCGCACCGCCGCCGACATCGAGCGGGCGCACCGCGAAGGAAAAATCGCCTCGCTGATGGGAATCGAGGGCGGCCACTCGATCGAGAATTCGATCGGTGCGCTGCGAATGTTCTTCGATCTGGGCATCCGCTACATGACCCTCACCTGGAACAACGATCTCGCCTGGGCCGACGCCAACGCCGGAACCAGGAGCCACAACGGCCTGACGCCCTTCGGGCTCGAGGTCGTGCGCGAGATGAATCGGCTGGGCATGCTGGTGGACATCTCCCACGTCTCCGATTCGGTGATGGCGCAGGTGCTGCGTAATTCCGAGGCGCCGGTGATCTTCTCGCATTCCTCGGCGCGGGCCTTGTCGGAGCATCGCCGCAACGTCCCCGACTACATCCTGCGCATGGTGCCCCACAACGGCGGCGTCGTGATGGTGAACTTTTACTGCGACTTCGTCGATTCCGTCCGGGTGCGGTGGAATCGCGAGCGCGCCGCGGCCGCGAGCCAGGCACGTTCGCAGGCCGGTGGCGATACGGCCGCCGTGCGCCGGGTCATCAATCAGTGGGAGAGCGCCCACCCCGAGCCGCCGGCGCCGCCGCTCAGCATCATGGCCGATCATATCGAACACATCCGCGACGTCGCGGGAGTGGATCACGTGGGCTACGGCAGCGACTTCGATGGCATCGAATGCGCGCCTCAAGGATTGAACGACGTCAGCACGTTCCCGCGCCTCACGGCCGAGCTGGTGCGGCGGGGGTGGAGTGATGCGGATATCGAAAAGGTGCTGGGCCTCAACCTGCTTCGCGTATTGCGCGGCGCCGAGGCGACGGCGCGGCGGCTGCAGGCTTCGCGTCCGCCGAGCACGGCGACGATCGGGCAGCTGGACAGCGCGGCGGTGAGATGATCGGTACAGAATCAAGTAGCAGGAGCCAAGAGCCAGGTATCAAGACGTTCACGCGTTTCAGTCTTGCTACTTGGTTCTTATTGTCTGCTTTGGCGTCCTGTTCTCATCCCCAGCCGGCAGCGTCGCCCCCCGCTCCCGTCGTAGCGCCGGCGGCCGCACCCGTCGCCGTGCTCACACCTTCGGCCGCCGCCGGAACGTGGCGGCTGCAGGTTGCAATCCAGAGCGGTAACCGGCCCGAACCCCGCAACCCTCGCGCGGTTCAGCCGGCGATGACGTTAGGCATGGACGGCTCGCTGGCACCGTCGGCCGAAGCGAGCGGGCCGCAGCACCTGGCGACCATCACCATGCCCGGCTACACCCGGGCGCCGCATCGCGGACGGGGTGGCCAGGCGGCCAGCTGGTGGCCGGTTGCTGGAGACAGCGTGGTGGTGGAGTTCTCGCAGGGTCCGCGCAGCCGGATACAGCTGCGCGGCCAGCTTCAGGGGACCTCACTGCACGGCGATATCTGGTTCGTCTCGTCGGACGGGTCGAGTTTTCAGCTCGGCACTTTCAGCGGCGCGAAGAACCGATAGCTAGAAGGCCAGCCCCACAAACGCGTTGAAGTGATTCGCCGAAATCGTACCTGGCGCGTAGGTGGTCTCGATCCGGCGGAACGTCGTGCCGGCGATGAAGCCGCCGCCCGGCCGCCAATGAATGTGTCCTTCGTAGATGATGTTCCGGCCGCGTTGCATCGGAGTGAGGAACGCGTCGTCGGGATCGTCGAAACCGGCGCCGCCGCCGATCTCCCACGTGAATGACGGCCGCAGGTTGAGCTGGCCCCATCCGCCCCGCGATTTCACCGGGCGTCCGCCGAGCCCGAATTCCTGACCGATGCCGCCTCCGCCGAGGCCCGCGGTCGCCTCGCCGTCAAAATAGCCCTCACCGAGCAGCTGGATCTTTTCGCCCAGGGAGATCTTCGCGTCCACCGAGTAGGCCTGGCTGGTGAGGTCGGTGTCTCCGGTCGTCGCGATCCAGCCGTGATGAACGCCGAAGCCGATCTCGCTTTCGGCGTCGCCGTCGCCCCAGCCCACGTAGACGCGCCCCTGGACGAAAGGCTTGCGGCTTTTTTCGGCGATGTCGGCGCTGTCGAGGAAGCCGGGCTGCGGCGTTCCCGCTACCGGCGCGAGCGCGGCGACCTGGATGCCGGCGCGCACCTTGGTCCCCGTCTCATAGGTAAGGCGTACCTGCGGCAGCCAGAACCAGAGGTTGCCGGCGGCGGTGAATTCGGGGGTCGACACCGCGGCGAACGAAACCGGATTGAGCGGCGAGATGAGCTGTACATCCTGCCCGACCAGCAGGCCAAGGTGGCGCCAGTCGAGTCGCACGACGGCGGTGCGGATCCGGGGCAGCGGGAAAGTCCTCCCGCCGGACGATGGCTGCTGCCCGCCGGCGAAATCGAGCTGGATGTCACCGCTGAGGTTGGCGCCGGCGGCGCGCATCCCGCTGATGCTGAAGCCGAGCCGCGACTGCCGGACCGCGGCCGCGAGATTGGCGTTAGGCAGTCCGGAAGAATCCTGCGGCGTGGCGACGAACTGGGGATTGCTGGTGTTGTTGACCCGGGCATCGTTGTACCAGCCGTTGAAAAGGATCAGCCCCGAAATCTCGACGTGATTGCGCGAGCGGGACTGGACCTTCGACTGGTTCTGCTCCTCGAGCCGGTGGGTGAGCAGCTCGATGGATTGCTCCGCCTTCTCGAGCCGCGCGGCCAGCGAATCCATGCGGGCTGACGCGGTGTCGGCGGGGGTCTGGGCAGCCAGGCCTTTGGGGAGCGCCGCGGCCATCAGGAGAACGACGAAGAGAAGGGCACGCACGCGGGGGTTCATGCAGCTCCTTGACGAGGCTCACGAGCTTGACGTGGTGACAGCGGTAGAGCAAACTCGACCCATGCACAAGATACATAAATGCTTGTCCACCGCGGGGTTCTGGGCGGTGTGCCAGGTCACGGCTGCGCTTCTGACGGCCCTGCCGGCCGGTGCCGGGCGACTGGAGGCGCAGGTCAGCGGACGACTCCAGGTGATGGACGTGGGCGGGCATCCGGCGACCGACCTGGGCGATGCCGTCGTGTACATCGTGCGGGGTCCGAGGTCTCCGGCCTCCAGCCATACGATGGACATGTCGCTCGATGCCCGGCAGTTCCGGCCCCGGGTGATCGTGGTGCCGGTCGGGACCACGGTGAACTTTCCCAATCTCGACCCCTTCAATCACAACGTTTTCTCCAGCGACTCCAACAACATCTTCGACCTCGGGCTCTACGGACGCGGCGCGGCGGAGAACCACCGCTTCACCCACGCCGGCCTGGTGCGGGTGTACTGCAACATCCACCCCCGGATGAGCGGCTTCGTGGTGGTCCGCGACAATGGCTGGTTCGCCCAGCCCGGTGCCGACGGCAGCTTCACGATTCCCAGTGTGCCGCCCGGCAACTACACCCTGAAGGCGTGGCACGAGCGGGGCGGTGAGACGACGCAGGAGATCGTCGTCCCGGCCGGCGGACTGGCCAACGTGGACGTGCGCATGGACGCGGCCACCTACCAGTACGTCCAGCACAAGAACAAGTACGGCCAGGAATACGGCAGCGGGAGCACGCGTGAGCGGTACTGATCGCGCACGCGGATTCGGCATCACTCTCAAGATTTTCGCCGCGACCACGCTGGTGGTCGTCGCCATCCTGGGCGTCACGCTCGCGTTGATCAGCGTGCTGGCCAAGGAGAACGCCGAGCGCTCGCTGGACCGGCGCCTCGCCAATACCAGCGAGGTGGCGCGGCGCTTCATCGAGGCCGAGAATGCCAAGCTGGCCAGCGGCGCGGCGGCGGCGGGGCAGAACCCCAACTTCATCGCGGCGATCCAGTCGGGAAGCGGCAATCCCCTCGACCAGGCCAACAACTACAAGGAAATCCTGGGCGCCGATTACACCCTGATCACCGATAACCACGGCGTGCTGCTGGGCCGGACCGACCGGCCCGGCGCCGCGGGCGACTCGTTAGGCGGATCGCCGCTCATCGGCGGCGCGCTCCAGGGCCGGCAGACCGCCGGCTACGTCAACCAGGCCGACCAGCGGATGTACCTCGCGGTGGCGACGCCGCTGAAGGTGCCGCCGACCGAGACCGGCGTGGTCCAGGCGGTGCTGCTGGCGACACACCAGGTCACCGATTCGCTGGCCGACGAGATCAAGCGGGCCACCGGGTCCGACATGGTCTTCTTCGTTCTCGGCGACGGCGGCAAGCCGGTGGTGATGGCGTCGTCGGTGCCGCGGTCGTCGGCGCTGGACGAGGCGATCCGCGGCACGGTCCACGCCGACCAGATGTCGGCGTCCAATGCCGAGTCGCGGGTCGAAGCACGGATCGACAACGTGCCGCTGGTCGGCTTCAACCGCACCCTGGTCAATCCGGGGGTGGGCAGTCCGATGGGCGGGTACCTGGCGCTGCGCTCGCTCGATGAGGAGCTCGCGGCCTACAAACGGCTCCAGACAATTCTTTATGCGATTGCCGCCGCCGGAATTCTGCTGGCGCTGGCCGCCTCGTACCTGGTTGCCCGGCAGATCGCCGCGCCGGTGCGCTCGCTGGTCGACGCCACCAACCGCGTGGCCGAGGGCGACTACTCCGCCGAAGTGACGGCGACGTCGAAGGACGAGATCGGCCAGCTCGCGGCGGCGTTCAAGCGGATGGTGGAAGAGCTGCAGGCCAAGCAACAGCTCGTCGACTTCCTCTCGGGCTCGGCCGGCGGTGCAGCCACGCAGCCGATCTACACCGCGGGCGGCGACGTCGCCTCGCCGACGATGGTGCGCTCGATCGCCGGGAGCACCGGCATGCTCGCCGTCGGCCAGACGCTGGCCGGCCGTTACGAGATCAAGAGCGTGCTGGGTATGGGCGGCATGGGCGTGGTGTATCGCGCGATGGACCGCGAACTGGGCGAGCCGGTCGCCATCAAGACCCTCAAGGGCGATGCGATGGCGTCCGATCCCGCGCTGCTCCAGCGCTTCAAGGACGAGATCCGGCTGGCGCGAAAGATCACCCACCGCAACGTGGTGCGGACCCACGATCTCGGCGAAGTCGAGGGCGTGTACTACATCACCATGGAATTCGTCGAGGGCCAGTCGCTCAAGCACCTGATCCAGAGCCGCGGCCATCTGCCGGTGAACGTCACGCTGACGGTCGGCAAGCAGCTGTGCCGGGCGCTCGAAGTCGCGCACGAGCAGGGCGTGATCCACCGCGATATCAAGCCGCAGAACCTGATCCTCGATCCCGGCGGCACGCTGAAGGTCATGGACTTCGGCATCGCCCGGCTGGCGACGCGCACCGAACCGGGTGCGACCCAGGCGGGAATGGCGATCGGCACGCCGGAATACATGGCGCCCGAGCAGCTGCTCGGCGACAACGTCGATTTCCGCGCCGACCTCTACGCCGCCGCCTGCGTCCTCTTCGAGTGCCTGACGGGCCGGACGCCGTTCATCGCCGATTCGCCGATCACGCTCGTCGCCAAACAGCTCGAGGAGACACCGGTCTCGCCGGCATCCCTCAATGCCGATGTTCCCGACGCACTGGCGCAGATCATCCTGCGGACGCTGAGCAAGGATCCCAACGAGCGCCCGCCTTCCGCGGCCGCGCTGCACGACGAGCTCGACGCGATCCACATGCGCGTGGAGCCGGTGGCCGCATGATTGTCGTGAAGCTGGCCCGGCTCGGCGTCGTCTCGGCCGCTATGACGACCCTCATCACGCTGCCCGCGCTGGCGCACCAGTCGCGCTCCAATGCGCGCGTTGCCCCGGCGCTGCACGGCCATGGCCATTCGGCGATGCCGCTGCCGCCCCAGAGCTTCAGGGACATTCAGCTCGAGGATCTCGAGCGCGAGCGGGAGATGACGCTCGCGATGCTCGACTCGATGCCCGAGCGGCTGCTCCACTACAAGCCGGTCCCCGAAGTCCGCGACTTCATGCAGCAGATCGCGCATGCGGCACTGACCGTCAGCAGCTTCGCCGCGACGGCCCGCGGATCGCGCCCGCCGAATCTCGGCGACAGCACGGCCTACCTCGGCCGCCGAGCCGTGATGCGCACGGCGATCAACCGCTCCTATGATTTCGCGCGGGACGTAATGAGCGGGATGTCGGCCGCCGAATACGCCGACACGGTGCGCTTCTTTGGCGCGCCCACCCCGCGCTGGAAGGTGTTCGCGGCGGCGCTGGAGCACTCGGTCTGGACCCGCGGCGAGCTGGTGGATTATTTCCGGCTCAACGGCATGGTGCCACCGTCCTTCGAGCTGTTCCCCCGGCGCCGGGGGATGTGAGCGCGGCGGCGATCGAAACGCGCGGCCTCGGCCGCCGCTTCGGCCGAGTATTGGCCCTGGAAGACCTCACCCTCCGCGTCGACGAGGGCGAGGTCTTCGGCTTTCTGGGCCCCAACGGCGCCGGCAAGACGACGACGATCCGCTGCCTCCTCGGACTGATCACGCCCACGTCGGGGACGGCGAGTATCCTCGGCCGTCCCGCGGGAGAGGCGTCGGTGCGCGCCGATGTCGGCTACCTCCCCGGCGACCTGATGCTCTGGCCCTGGTACACCGGCGCGCAGACGCTCGACTTTCTGGCGCGGCTCAGCGGACGGGCGCCGGGGCGGCGCGCCGCGCTGCTCGATCTTTTCGGCTTCAGCGCCGCCGACCTGGGCCGCAAGGTGGGCGCGTATTCGGACGGTATGAAGCAGAAGATCGGCGTGATCCAGGCGATGCAGTGCGAGCCCCGGCTGATTCTGCTCGACGAGCCGACCAAGGGCCTGGATCCCCTGGTACAGCAGGCCTTCTATCACTCCCTGACCGAGGCGCGGGCCGGAGGAGCGACGATCTTTTTCTCCTCGCACATTCTTCCGGAAGTGGAGCGGGTCTGCGACCGCGTCGCCATGCTGCGACGCGGGAAGCTGGTGAGTGTGGGCAGTGTGGACGAAGCCCGGCGTGCCCAGCTGCGCCGGGTGGTCGTGAGATTCAGCCGGGAGGTCGCGCCCGGCGAGCTGTCGCCCTTCGGACGCATCGTCGAGCACGATGCGCTGCGGGTGTCCATGCTCGTCACTCAGGCTGATTTGCCCGCGCTGATCACCCGGCTCGCGGGTCTTCCGATCGCCGATCTGGAAGCCGATGCGCCGCACCTCGAGGATGCGTTCCTGGAGTACTACAAGTGAGCATCCTCGCGCTTCTCGGGCATGCATGGCGCCGCCATAGAGTCGCGTTACTGGTTCTGGGCACGGCCTTCTTTCTTTTCCAGTGGCTCTTCACAAAACTTGCGCCCAGTCCTTCGCAGGCGGGCGCGATCCAGCAGCTGCTGCAGCTGCTGCCGCCGGCGTTCATGCAAATGTTCGGCAATGAAATCGCCGCGAATCTCAATCCGCGCGGCGCCCTCAGCTTCGGCTGGGCGCACCCATTCGGGATCCTGCTGGCGGGGGCGTGGGTGGCGCGGGTCAGCGCCGGCGCGCTGGCCGGCGAAATCGGTGGCGGCACGATGGATCTCATGGCCGCGCGCCCGGTGCCACGATGGTCCGCCGTTACGGCGGCAGTGCTGGCGCTGGCCGCAGGGCTCGCATTCATTCTGCTGATGGGCTGGGCCGGTACCGCGACCGGCATTGCGGGCCGGCCGTCTCTGGGCCTCAACGCCAACCTCTTTCTGCGCATCGCGGCGGCCGACTGGATGCTGTTCCTGAGCTTTGGCTGCATCGGTCTGCTGATTTCAGCCGCGGGCCGCAGCGGCGGCACGGTGCTCGGCATCGTCTCGGCGACTATCGGGGTTTCGTTCGCGCTCGACTACCTGGCGCGGGCCTGGGCGCCGATCCACTGGACGCGCGCACTGTCGCTGTTCATGTACTACCGGCCCCAGCGGCTGCTTGCGGACGGCTTTGCGCCCGGCGATGTGATACCATTCCTGCTGACCACCGCCGTCGCGTCGACGCTGGCCTTTGTCGTCTTCGCGAAGCGGGACCTCTGAGAGATGAACCCTCGAACGGAGATCGCAATGAAGCACGCCCGGCTCGTGAGCCGCGTCATCGTCCCGCTGGCCCTCGGCGCTATCGGCGCCTGCAACAAGGCCGAAACGCCCTCGGCGCGTCCCGCCGCCGATACGGCGCCCCCGGCGGCCGAGGCGTCCGCCACCGAAGCCTCGCAGGGCCAGAAGGTCTTCGCCCGGACCTGCCAGATGTGCCACCAGATGAATGGACAGGGAATTCCGGGGACCTATCCGCCGCAGGCCGGCTCGCCCTACATCAACGGCGACAAGGCCAAGCTGATCCGCATCGCGTTGAACGGCCTCCAGGGGCCGGTCACCGTCGAAGAAAAGAACTACAATGGCGTCATGCCGCCCCAGCGGGCGGTACTGAGCGACAGCGATCTGGCGGCGGTGCTGACCTACGTGCGCGGCCACTTCGGCAACACCGCGAGCGCGGTGACGCCGGACGAAGTGGCGCATGAAAGGGGAGCGACGGCGAACCGGACGGCGTTATGGACGATCGACGCCCTGAACAAGAGTCGTTAGGCGCCCGGCTTACTCGTAGCGCAGCGCCACGATCGGGTCGAGCAGTGATGCCCGCCGCGCGGGCCAGATGCCGAAGAAGACGCCGACGACGAAGCTGAAGAAAAACGCCAGCACGATGCTGGACGGCTGGATCAGCACGTTCCACTTGAAGCTGTTGGCCAGTACGATCGCCATGCCGCCGCCGAAGATTACGCCGATGATCCCGCCCAGGAGGCAGAGCACCAGCGCCTCGACCAGAAACTGGAAGAGGATCGCGCCGCGGGTCGCGCCCAGCGCCTTGCGGACCCCGATTTCGCGGGTCCGCTCCGTCACCGATACCAGCATGATGTTCATGATGCCGATGCCGCCGACCAGCAGGGAGACGGCCGCGATCCCGGCGAGGAGGCCGGAGAAGGTCTGCGTCGTCTGCTGAAAGGTGTTGAGCAGGTCGGACTGGTTGCGGATCATGAAGTTGTTGTCGCCGCCGGGACGGATGTGGTGCATCCGGCGCAGGGTCTGCTCGGTCTCGATCATCGCGATGTTCATGAATGCCGCGCTGTCCACCTTGAGGCCGATGGAGCGTACCCGGTCGGTGCCGTGGGTCCGGTAGCGGCCGGTGTTGAGCGGAATGAAAATCTGCTCGTCGGGGTTCTGGAAGGAGCTCTGCGCTCCTTTCGACGACAGGATCCCGATGACTTCGAACTGGATGCCGCGGATCAGGAGATTCTGCCCCACCATCGCGATCGGATTCTGGCCGAACATCTCCGGAACCGCCGAACCAAGGAGGGCCACGCGCCGCCGCGCCTGGTCGTCGCCGGGCGTGTAGAGCCGGCCGCCGGTCAGGGAATAGTTGTGCGCCGGGAAATAGTCGGAGGTGGTCGCGGTGATCTGGATGTTGGCGTTCTTGTTGCCCTGCTTGACCTGGAGCGAGCGGCCCAGCTCGGGAAGGACCGCCGTCACATGCCGCGATGAGGCGCGGATCGAATCGGCGTCGTCCACCGTGAGGCTGACGCGCTGGTCGCTGGCCACGCCGCGCATGAACGACTGGCCGGGCATGACGCTGAGGAGGTTGGTCCCCAGGGCCGAGATCTGATCCTCGACCGCTTTCTGCGCGCCGGACCCCAGCGCGATCATCGTGATGACCGCTCCCACGCCGATGATGATGCCGAGCATGGTGAGAAATGAGCGCAGCTTGTTGGCGCGAACCGCCGCCAACGCCACCTTCCAGATCTCGAGCATCAGCATCGCCGAGTCTCCTAGTTCCGCGGGCCGGCCGGCTGGGCCTGCGTCGTGGGCCGGGCCGTCTGTTGCGCCATGCCGGGGACGCCGCCGCCGCCAGTCATCCGCTGGAACCGGTCTTTCATGTCCTGCTGCGACTGTACCAGCGACGCCGACGGCAGGAGAAGGACGGTATCCTTGTCGGTGAGGCCACTTTTCACTTCGCTGTAGTCCATGTCGGTGATGCCGGTGCGGACCCGGACCGGCGTCGGCTTCCCGGCGCGCTTCACGAAGACGATGTACGAGCCGCCGAAGATGAAGTTGTTGTTGCTGGCGCCTCCGCCGCGTCGCCCGCCGCCGCCGCCCATGCGGCTGGCCGCCTGCTGCAGGATCTGTTGCTCGTGCGCGCTGAGGGGCTGGCCGCTCATCCGCTTCTGGAAGGCGGCGCGGACTTCATCCATCGACGCTCCCGCGCCCTGTGCGGCGTCGGTCTGCGGCGCTGCAGTCGCCTGGGCCGTCTGGCCTTGACCGCGATCTCCGGGCGCTCCGGCCTGGCCCTGGCCACCGCCGTACCCGCCATTCTGCTGGAAGCTCGCGCGCACCTTCGCCGCGATCGTGGACTCGGCCGGCGTCAACGCCTGGCCGTTCTGCCGCTTGGCACGAATCGCCGCCCACTGATCTTCGGTCACGCCCTCGGGAAGCGGCGGCCGTTGACGACCCTGGCCACCGGGAGCGGCGCCCTGAGCCATCGGTGCGCCCTGACCGGTTGACCGTTGGCCGTTGACGGCTGACGGCGAGCTCGAGGCTCTCGGTCGACCGTCGACCGTCGACCGTCGGCCGTTAGGCGGCGTGCTTCCGCCGATGCTGCCCGAGGTCTCGTTCTGCGAGCCGGAGGGCTGCTCGGCGAGCTGCCCGCGATTCTTCGCCGCCTGCGAGTCCTCCTGCGCCAGCGTATGCAGCACGTCGGTCGGGTTGAGGCCGAGTACCTGCGCCGCCGAGGTCACGTCGCGCGGCGTGCGCAGCGCGGCATTGGGAATCGCCAGCACGTTGCTGGTGTTGGCGACGTGGATCTGCACTTCGGCGTTCATTCCCGGCAACAGCGTGGCACGCGGATCCATGTTGGGAATCCAGATCAGCACCGGGAACATGGTGACGTTGTTGTTCACCGTCGACTGCGGCTCGATCTTGAGTACCTGGCCGTGGAACGGATGGTTGGGAAACGCATCCACCGTGATGTCCGCTTCCTGGTCGGCCTGGATCTTGCCGATGTCGGTTTCGTCCACCTGCACCCGCAGCTGGACGGTATCGAGATTGGCCATCGTCAGCAGCGTGGTGCCGCCCGAGACCTGGTTCACCGCCGAGGCGATGACGGTGCCGACATCGACGCCCTTGGTGAGGACGACGCCGCTCACCGTGGAAAGGACATTGCAGTCGGCCAGCGCGTCATTGGCCTGCTGTAGTGCGATCTGCGCCCGCACCAGCTGTGACTGGGCGGTGCTGTAGTTGAGGATCGCGGTTTCACGGTCCTGCTCGCTCGCGACCTGGCTATGGTACATCGCCTCGATGCGCTGGCGATTGGAATCGGCGTTCTGGAGCGTCGCTCGGGCCACCTGCAGCTCGGCCTCGGCCTGGTTGTAGGAGTTGGTTGGATCGCGCTTGTCCACCAGCACCAGGGTGTCGCCGATCCTCACCTTCTGGCCGGTCTGCGCCGGCATCCTCAGGATCGTCCCCGAGGCGCGCGACTTCACGTTGATCACGGTGATCGCCTCCACGGCGCCCGCCGCTTCGGCCGAGACCACGATGTCGCGGTGGACCACCGGCACCGCCTCGTAGAGTGGCGGCGGCACTGGCTTGCTGCAGGCCATGGCCAGAGCGAGGAGAGAAATCGTGATCGTCGAGCGCTTCATGCCGGTGTTCCTTCCCGCCCGGAATCCTGGGCGATGATGCCATCTCTGATGAGTACCTGCCGCCGCGCGTGCTCGGCGATGTCGTGTTCGTGGGTGACCAGGATGATGGTCTGCCCCTGGTCGTACAGCTCTTCCATGAGCACCATGATCTCGTCGCCGGTCCTGGAGTCCAGGTTGCCGGTCGGCTCGTCGGCGAGGAGGATGCTCGGCTCGGTGACCAGGGCGCGCGCGATGGCGACGCGCTGGCGCTGGCCGCCCGACAATTCATTGGGCTTGTGGTTCATCCGCTCGGCGAGGCCGACGCGCTCGAGTGCGCGTTTGGCGCGCTGCCGGCGAATCTTCCCCGGCACCGCGGCGTAGACCAGCGGCAGCTCCACGTTGTGGAGCGCGGTGGCGCGGGGCAGCAGGTTGAAGGTCTGGAAAATGAAGCCGATTTCCCTGTTGCGGATCCGGGCCAGCGCCTTGTCGTTGAGATCGGAGACGCGATGACCGTTGAGCCAGTACTCGCCCGCGGTCGGCGTATCGAGGCAGCCGATCATGTTCATCAGCGTCGATTTTCCGGAGCCCGACGGTCCCATGATCGCCACGAATTCGTTGGGGCGGATCACCAGATCGATGCCGCGCAATGCGTAAACGGTCTCGCCCTCGAGGCGGTACTCGCGCGTGAGGCCGCGGATCAGGATGACCGTGGATTCCGGCGACGCCTCCGCCGCGGTGGGGAGCGGCGCCGCCAGGGTCACAGGCTGCGGCCGAGCACCGCTTCGATTTCCGCGCGGGCGGTGAGGTAGTCGTAGCGGGCCTGGACCAGGCTGACGCGGGCCTGGTCGAGCGTCGCCTGGGAAGTCAGCACGTCGAGGATGGTCGCGGCGCCGAGACGGTAGCGCTCGGTCTGCATACGCAGGTCTTCGGTCGCGGCGGCAACGTTCACGACACCCACGTCGATGCGCGCCTGCGCCGATTGCAGCGCGGCGAAGTATTCGGTCAGCGTGGTCGAGACCGCGAGCCTCGCGTCACGCTCGGCCGCGACCGCGGTCTGGAAGGTCACGTCGGACGAGACGCTGTTGGTCTCGCGGGTCAGGTTATTGAAGAGCGGATAGCTCACCGACAGCGAGACGTTCCACCCGGCGAGGTAGTTGCCGCCGAAGGGGACATTGGTCGGCCCGAGGGTGTCGATGATGGCGTTGGTATTGGCGTCGCGGATGACCGTCGTGCCATTGCCGGCCAGCCACGTGTTGCCGAGCGCCAGCGAAACGGTGGGCAGCCAGGCGGCGCGGCTCACGCCTTTGCCGGCGCGTGCGATGGCGGTGTTGGCGGTCGCCTGGAGCACCGTCGGCGCGCCTTCGAGCGCTTCGCGCATGAGTGCCGCGGTGTCGAGGTTCGGCACACGGGCGAACAGCATCGTGTCGCTCACCGGCGTGACGAAGCCGTCCACCTGGATGGCACGGGCGAGCGTCGCCTGGGCGAATTTCAGATTGCTCTGCGCGGTGATCAGTGCGACTTCGGCGGTGCCGTAGGCAACGCTGGCGCGCAATGAGTCGGAGCGTGTCGTCGCGCCCAGCCGCAGCCGCTCGCTGGTCAGCTTGAGCTGCTCGTCCGCCGCGCGAAGCTGCGACGCGGCGACGCCCACCAACTCGGAATCCGCGAGGGCGAGATAGAAGGCCTGCTCGGTCGCGAGAATGGTGGCGTACTGCTGGCCGTGGAGAGTCGCTTCACGCTGATCGGTGGTGGCGCCCGCCATTCGGCGCTGGTAGCCGCGACGGAATCCGGTGAAGAGGTCCCAGTTGGCGGTGATGCCCAGCCGCGAGCTGTAAAACGCCTCGACGTTGGTCGGCACGCCGAACTGGCTGGCGCGCGAACCACCCGAGCGGCTGGTGGTCAACGACGTCGAGAGGCTCGGCAGAAATGCGGCCTCGGTCTGGCGGTACTGCATTTCCGCGAGCCGCACGTTCTGCTCGGCGCCGACCATCGACGGCTGGAGCTGGACCGAGAGCCGGATCGCGTCCGCGAGGGTCACGGTACGGGTTTGCTGCGCCGCCGCGGGCCGCACCGCAACCGCCAGCGACGCCAGCGCAACAAGAAGCAGACGGGAGCGCATCAGCGCGTCCCCGCGGCATTGCGGGTCGAATCGAGGCGCGCGTGCTCGGCACGATCGGCGGCCTGGATCGAGTCATACCGGATGCGCTGGGCCGGCGAGAGCACCGCCCGGACTTCGGTGGTGATCACGGCGCGCACGGAATCAATCTGGGGACGCACTCTGTCCATCACCGCGTGCATCTCGGGGCGGTGGCGGCGCATGATCGACTTCACCGAATCGCGCTGCGCGTCGCTGAGGCTGAGCCGGTCCTTCATCATCCCGGAAAAAGTGCAGCGCTCGCGCCAGTTCACGGGCGGCTTGGTCTCCGCGCGCGACATGGTGGCGGCTCCGGCCGCGAATCCCGCGACGGCGACGGCAGCCAGAAGGCCGATGGCCTGGATCTTCGACTTGGGTAGCATCTTAACGCTCCGGTGCCGCTTCGGTCTCGGCGGCCATTGCCATGTCGGCGGGCAGCAACGAGGCGATCATGGCCTGGTTGGTCGCGGGCATCGCGGCGTCCTCGCCGGCGTCGCGCGACCAGGGATGCGATGGGATCATGGTGGCGGCGGCGACCAGTACCAGCGCGGCGACTACCCAGGGACGCGCCCACTGGGCGAGCCATTCCAGGGCCGGTCGCTGGGCGGTCTGCGCGGCGCGGCGACGGTGCAGCGCGCCCGAGGCGCGCAGCAGCACCGCCTCGGTGAAGGCGCGGCCATCATCGTCGGGCGTCAGGTGTTCCAGCAAGTCCTTCATCTATTCCTCCTCATCACGAGCAGGGGCGTACACCCCAAGAGCTTCCCGTAGCTTGCGGCGCGCGTGAAACACATCGGAACGCACCGTTCCTTCCGGTATGCCGAGCGCCTCGGCGATCTCGGCGTGCGGATAACCCTCGAGATCGAAGAGGGTGATCGCGGCCCGCTGCCGCTCGGGCAGCGTCGCCAGCGCCCGCTGGATCCGGCTGCGCAGTTCGCTGCGCTCGGCGTCGCGGGCCGGCGAATCGTTATTGCCCGCGTAGGCCTCGTCGAGCGCCTCGGTGCGCCGGACGGTCCGCCGCCGGAGCAGGTCGATCCCCGCGTTGGTCGCGATCCGCATCAGCCAGGGCCCGAAGGGCCGGGAGCGGTCATACGTTTCGATTCGGTCGAGCGCGGACAGAAACGCGTCCTGGGCGGCATCGTCAGCGTCATGGTCGTCACCGGTAACCGCCCGGCAGACCCGTCGTACGGCGGGTTGATGACGTAGCACAAGCGCACCGAAGGCGTCCCGGTCGCCCGCGGCCGCTCTCGCCGCGAGTGCGGCGTCGTCCAACTCCCGAAGAGGAATACGCAGGGCAGGTCCGGGCCGTTGACCCGGTTGAGCCGTAGCCGTCAGGCTGCCGCGCCGAGTCCCAGCTCCCGCTCCACCGGGCGCAGGGCCTCGAGCAGGAACTGGATGTGCTGGTCGAGTTCGATCTGCATCTCTTCCACCCCCTGCCGGATGTCATCCCGGCTGACGCCGCGCGCGAAGGCCTTGTCCTTGAGCTTCTTCTTCACCGAGCTCACCTCGAGATCGGCCAGGCTCTTGCTGGGACGCACCAGCGCGCAGGCCACGAGAAAACCACACAACTCGTCAACGGCAAACAGGGTCTGCGCCATGCGGGTATCACGCGGCACCCCGCTGTAGGATGCATGACCCATGATCGCCCGTTGCACATGCTCCGGATAGCCCTTCGACGCCAGGATTCTGACACCTTCCGCCGGATGCTCGCTGGTCGGTGAGTGGGCATCGTTCGGATAGCGCTCGTAGTCGAAGTCGTGGAGCAAACCGGTGACGCCCCATTCCTCCTCGTTCTCGCCGAACTTCCGGGCGTAGGCGCGCATCGCCGCCTCGACGGCGTACATGTGACGGCGCAGCGCCTCGGAAGCGGTGTACTCGTGGACCAGGGCCAGAGCGTCGGAACGATTCATGATCCTCTAGTGCACGCCGGGAGGGGTCTGGGCGGGTTTCGGCATCTGGCTGACGGCCACGGGAACGCTGGCCATGGATTCGCCGTCCACCGCGATCTCGAAGGTGTAGGTACCGGGACGATCGAGCGGCACATCGAAGGCGAGGACGGCACCGGCCTCCACTTCGGTGACTCCCGCCGGCGGCTCACCGATCTGCACCGCGCCATCGCCCCGCAGAATTTCGTGGCCGTCGGGACTCATCAGCACGATGGCGACGGGGTGTTCGCCGATTTCGGTGCGCCGGCCCTTGAGCCGCAGCACCAGGTGCAGCCTCGGGTGGACCGCGGGAAAGCGCTCCACCCAGATCCGCTCGAATATCCCGATCACCGAGAGCTTGCCCGCCTGGTCGATCAGCGCGTGGTCGCAGACCACGGCGAGCGCGATGTTCACGGCGTATCCGTTATGCGGACGCTGTTGACGACATCGCCCTGCTTGATCTCGTAGACGACCTTCATCCCCGCGCCATCCACCAGCCCGAAGACGGTATGCACGCCATCGAGATGCGGCAGCGCGCCATGCGAGACGAAGAACTGCGAGCCGCCGGTGTCTTTCCCCGCGTGCGCCATCGAAAGCGCGCCCGCCTGGTGCTTGTGGGGATTGCCCTTGGTCTCGCACTTGATCTGATAGCCGGGGCCGCCGGTGCCGACGCGCGGATTCTTGGGATCCTTCGACAGCGGATCGCCGCCCTGCGCCACGAAGTCCTTGATCACCCGATGAAAACGCGTGCCGTCGTAGAAGCCGCTGTTGGCCAGCTTCTCGAAATTCGCCACGGTCCCCGGCGCTTCCTTGGGGTACAGCTCGCCCTCGAAGCTTCCGCGGTCGGTGTCGAACTTGAATCGCTTGGACACTGAATCTCCGATCAGGCGGACCCGAGGTCCGCGTTCTGTTGATGGAAGGTGTGAAGCTCGAGGAGCTTCAGTTTGCGGGTCCCGCCGGGAAGCTGCACCACGATGACGTCGCCGACCTTTTTCTCGACCATCGCGCGACCGAGTGGCGAAGCGATCGAGATGTGCTCGGGGTTGTCGAAGTTCATGGAGTCGGGAACCACGAGCTCGTAGGCTTCCTTCTTCTTCGAACCCTGATCCTCGACCACGACCTTCGAGCCGAGCCCCGCGCTGTCGATTGGAATCTTCGAGAGGTCGATCGAGTTGATCTTGGCGAGGCGCTGGCGCAAATGCGAAAGCCGCGCCGAGATGAAGGCCTGCCGCTCTTTCGCGGCGTGATAGTCGCCGTTTTCCTTGAGATCGCCGAGCGCGACGGCCTTCTTGAAGGCCTCCGGCAGGGTGACGTTCAATTCATGGTTGAGCCGCTCGATCTCATCACCGAGCAGCTTCTTGGCGGCTTCCAGCATGTGCGAATCCTACTTGGGCCGAGCGAAGGATTCCAGCGTGGCGAGCAGGGTTTCCGGCGTTTTCACCGGTGCCGCACATGACATTCCGGCGCAGATCAGCGCGACCGGCGCGGGCGTTCCCGGCACCGGCGTTCCGGAAACCTGGATTACGATCTTCCTGGGCCGATAGGCTGCGAGTCCGGGTGCAGCTAGCGAATCAGAGGTAGTAGTATCGGCAACTACTATTTTACATTCACCGGAAATCAGCCAGTCCAGCGCCCGCAGGTAGGTGGCGCCGTGGATACTGAGTTCGGACGCCCGGCCGGCAAAGGCCGCCAGCAGTTTCTCGGCGCGCTCCCTGAACTTCGGCTCATCGGCGGCAATGGAAAGTCGCAGCAGTACCAGCGCCGCGACGGCATTCGGCGAACTGGTCGGCGCGTCCTGGATCGGTTTGCCGCGGGCGCTCAGGAATCCTTCGCTCACTTCGCGCGCGTCGAAGAACCCCCCTTCTTTGTCATCCCAGTAGAAGGCCAGCATCATGTCGGTGAGCTCGCGGGCGCGGTCCAGCCACTTGCCGTCGCCGGTGTGCTCGAAAGCGGTGAGAAATGCCGCCGCGGATTGGACCTGGTCGTCGAGGAGCCAGGGACCGTGTGAAGGATCGTGCGTCGGGCGCCGGGCGTCGTGGGTCGGAACGCGATGCACCATGCCGCGTCCGGGAACGAAGCCTTCGGCCCAGAGCAGCTCGAGGGTCTTCAGTGCATAACGAGTGCAATCGTTGCGGCCGAGTATCGCGCCGGCCTCGAGAAACGCGTCGGCCATCATGGCATTCCACGACACGTAGATCGATCGGTCGACGAACGGCGTCTTCCGCGCCGAGCGCGCGGCTTTGAGCTTGGCGCGGGCGCTCTCGATGAGATCGCGCACCGCCGATGGCCCGACGTCGAGCTCGCTACTCAATGCCTCCGCGCTTCGCGCGACCCACAACACATTCTTCTGCGGGTTGTGGTGCATCTCGCCGTTCTGGTAGATGTCCCAGAGCCGATGGGCGACGTCCCACTCCCGCTCGTCGAGAACGGCGCGGGCTTCTTCGGCGGTCCAGGTGAAGTAGTCGCCGTCGTCGTCGAGCCCGACGTCGGCGTCCTGCGAGGCGGCGAATCCGCCCCGCGCGGCATCGGTCATCACCTCGAAATTCCAGGCGACGATCCCTTCGGCGATTTCTCGGAAGAGCGGCGTGCGCCATGCCGCCCAGGCGTGCAGGTAACAGCGCAGCAGCTCGGCGTTGTCGTACGACATCTTCTCGAAGTGCGGAACGCACCAGCGCTCGTCAACCGAGTAGCGGTGAAAACCGCCGCCGATCTGGTCGTACATCCCGCCCCGGGCCATTCCCGACAGCGTGCGTTCGACCACTTCGCGCAGCCATGGCGCGCCTGTGTCCCACCAGCGCGCCAGCAGGAATTCACAGGCCGAGGGATGCGGAAATTTCGGCGCCGTCCCGAAGCCGCCGTAGCGCCAGTCGAAGAGCCGCGCCATCTGCTCCGCACCCGACGACAGCACCTCGGCGCTCGGCGTACCCGGGCTGCTCTCGCTCAGCGCCTGGGCGACGTGGCCGCGCAGCTCGGTCGCGGTGGCCTCGACCTTGTCGCGCTGCTGGGTGAAGATCTCCCGCACCCGCTCCAGGACCGAGCGGAATCCCGGCCGCCCGAATCGTCCGTCGGGTGGAAAGTAGGTGCCGCCGTAGAAAGGATCGCCGGATTCGGTGAGAAATGCGGTGAGCGGCCAGCCGCCCTGGCCGGTGAGCGCCTGGACCGCGCGCTGGTAGCGCGAATCCACATCGGGACGCTCATCGCGGTCGACTTTGACGCAGACAAAGTTCTCGTTGAGATACGCCGCCAGCGACGGATCCTCATAGGACTCGCCGTCCATCACGTGGCACCAGTGGCACCACACCGCGCCGATGTCGAGGAGAATCGGCTTGCCGCCCGCTTTGGCCGCGGCGAATGCGGCGTCGCCCCAGGGATACCAGTAAACCGGCTGATGGGCCGCGCTGGTCAAGTACGCCGAAGCTTCGTCCGCGAGTCGATTCACGACTCCTCTAGTCTATCAAGAGGAGAGGCGAGCAGCTGCGAATCATGCGGGGCACGCCGGACAAAGCTCGCAGACGACGCATTCCTCGTGCTTCGGGCGTCCCGCGATGCACACCGAGCGTCCGTGCAGGATCAGCAGGTGCGAGAAGAGGGTCCATTCTTCGCGCGGCACCAGCTTCATCAGGTCCTGCTCGATCTTCACCGGATCGGTGTGCTTCGTGAGCGCGAGGAGGCCCGAGAGGCGCGTCACGTGGGTGTCCACGACGACACCTTCATTCTTGTCGAAGGCATTGCCGAGGACGACGTTCGCGGTCTTGCGTCCGACGCCGGGGAGGGGCGTCAGCTCTTCCATCGTGTCGGGAACCCGGCCGTTGTGGCGATCGACCAGCGCGTTCGCCATGCCGAGGATGCTCCTGGTCTTGTTGCGGAAGAAGCCGGTGCTGCGGATCTCCTGCTCGAATTCCTCGGGCCGCGCGTTGGCGAAGTCTTTCGCCGTCCGGTACTTCTTGAACAATCCCTTCGTCACGATGTTCACGCGCACATCGGTGCATTGGGCCGAGAGAATGGTCGCGACCAGCAGCTGCAGCGGATTCTCGTGATTCAGCGCGCACTTCGCGTCGGGATACTCGCGTTTGAGCCGCGCGATGATCTCACCAATTCGCGCGTCGGCCTTCGCCACTTTCCGAAGTTTGGGGCGCGGCTTGCGCGTCGTGCGCGTCTTCTTCGCCTTCGTCGCCCTCTTCATTCGCGGAATTCTACCGTTAGCGGCGGGTCAGGGCGAGCGCGGCAAGCTCGTGTTCGTCGACGACCGAGATCAACTTCGCCGACTCGCCGCCGCTGATGGTGCTCGAGAAGGGCGCGCTGCCGTCCACCCTTTTTTCCGGCGCCGGAGCAGGAAGGCGAATCGCCCCTTCCATCGTGGTGAAGCCTTCGCGTCCTTCGCGAAAGCCGAGGACCGCGAGGGCGTGCACCCGGTCCCCGGCCTCGATAACGAAAATGCCATCGAGCGGCTCATGGCTCTCGCCTTCCGCCGGCTCGGCCCAGACCAGGCGTTCCGGAAGCTGGAGATAGAAAGAGCGGGCGACGCTGGGACCGAGAGACAGCGGGGCCGATTTCAAGACCGCGTCGCGCAGCTGCGCTTCGTCGGCTTCGACGATCGGCCATCCGCGGGCCCACATCACGTAGAGCATGTGGAGCAGCGCGCCATACGCGCTGACCATCTCGGCCGGGGCTTCCGCTGGCATCAGATCGCGCAGCATCGCTGCCGCCGAGCCGTTGAGGAGAAAAGCGTCGCGGTCCAGATCCCTGGTATGCGCGAAATCCAGCGAGGCGCGGATCTGCTCGAAATGCTCCTCACCAATAGCGGCGACGATGTCGGTCCACGGAAGAAGACGGTTCACGGAAGAAGCTGGTTCACAGTTGACGGTCGACGGTTGACGGGAGGAATTCGTCGAGGACCTGGACAAATCGATCCGTCTCCTCGGCATAAAGCGCATGGCCGCTGTCTTCAAAGACGACGAGCCGCGCATCGGGAAGGAGCGAAGCCAGCGTTTCGCTTGCCGCGACCGGAACCGGATCCCAGCGACCGTGCAGAATCAGCGTGGGGACGCGGACCGACTT
>DASXPG010000141.1:0-2302 GCA_036493755.1 Gemmatimonadales bacterium | reverse complement strand
GGCTGAATCCACGAATGTGTCCATCGTGTCGGTTTCGCGCTGCGCCTTGCTGCCGCATTTCGGGCAGGTGACGTGCTTCCAGGTCGGGTGATGGTCGAGCGCATTGCCGGGCTTGTCGAAGCTAACGTCCTCCGGCAGCACCACCGGCAGGTCCTTGTCGGGCACCGGCACCACATCGCATTTCGGGCAATGGATCACCGGGATCGGACAGCCCCAGTAGCGCTGGCGTGAAATGCCCCAGTCGCGCAGGCGGAAGTTCACCTGCCGCTCGGCGACGGGACGATTCTCCCTCTCCCCGCGCGCGGGGAGAGGGTCGGGGTGAGGGGGCGTACCCGCTGCCTGAGTATCGCCGGTAGGCCCCCTCGCCCGATCGTCGTCGCTGCGCTCCGGCGATCGGCCTCTCCCCGCAGGCGGGACGAGGTAAGTGTTCTCCAGCCGGCGCGCCACCTCCTCCTTCGCTTCCGCGGTGGTCATGCCGTCGAGGAAGCGCGAATTGATCATGCGGCCGTCGCCGTCATAGGCGGTGTCGGTGATGACGAAGGTCTTTGCATCCTGCCCGGGCGGGCATACGACCGGAATGTTGCCGAGGCCGTATTTGTTGACGAAGTCGAGGTCGCGCTGGTCGTGCGCCGGGCAGCCGAAGATGGCGCCGGTGCCGTAGTCCATGAGAATGAAATTGGCGACGTAGACCGGCAGCTTCCACGCCGGGTCGAACGGGTGCAGCGCCGTGATGCCGGTGTCGAAGCCCATCTTCTCGGCGGTGTCGATCTCCGCCTGCGCAGTGCCGCGGTGCCGGCATTCCTCGATGAATTGGGCAAGCTTCGGATTCTTCCTCGCCGCCGCGACGGCGAGCGGATGATCGGGCGCGAGCGCCATGAATTTCGCGCCGAACAGCGTGTCCGGCCGCGTGGTGAAGACCTCGAGCTCGCTCTCGCCGGCGGGCGTCGTCTTTGGATCGAGCGCGAAGCGGACCAGCAGCCCCTCGGAGCGGCCGATCCAGTTCTTCTGCATCAGCCGCACTTTCTCTGGCCAGCGCTCGAGCTTGTCCAAAGCGTCGAGTAGCTCCTGGGAATAGTCGGTGATCTTGAAGAACCATTGCGTCAGCTCGCGCTGCTCGACCATGGCGCCGGAGCGCCAGCCGCGGCCGTCGATCACCTGCTCGTTCGCCAGCACCGTCTGGTCGACCGGGTCCCAGTTCACCTTCGACTGGCGCCGCTCGACTAGGCCGGCGCGCAGGAAATCGAGGAACATCGCCTGCTGGTGCTTGTAGTAGGCCGGGTCGCAGGTCGCGATCTCGCGGCTCCAGTCGAGCGACAGCCCCATCGACTTGAGCTGCGCCTTCATCGCCGCGATGTTTTCGTAGGTCCACGCCTTGGGATGGACCTTGCGCTCCATGGCGGCGTTCTCGGCCGGCATGCCGAAGGCGTCCCAGCCCATCGGATGCAGCACGGCAAAGCCCTTCGCCCGCTTCACGCGCGCCACCACGTCGCCCATCGTGTAGTTGCGCACGTGGCCCATGTGGATGCGCCCCGACGGATAGGGGAACATCTCCAGCACGTAGTATTTCGGCCGCTTGTCGTCGTTGCGGCTGCGGAAGATGCCGCGCTCGTCCCAGACTTGCTGCCAGCGCGGCTCGGCCTCGGCGGCGTTGTAGCGGTCGTTCGGCATCGGCAATCGCAGTCGTCTTTCGGTAGCGCCGGTGCGAGGCGCAGGTGTTTGTGGGTTACCCGCGTGGAATCGCGGTTGGACGCGGGTATTTAGGGCCGCGCGACGTGACACGAAAGGGCGCCGCCGGTCAACGCGATGCGCCGCGTGCTCGCTTTTCCTTCCTCCGCTAAACGGGGTGCGGGGACCGCCCGGCAGCGGCAGGTGTGCGGCTTGCTCTGGGTCGTCATCCTGAGGTGGCCGCCAACGGGTCCGGCCCGAAGTGGCCGGCCCGATGACAGGCTCCGCGGCCCTCGAAGGATATGCTGCCTGGGCCGTCGCCCTTCGAGGCTCGGCGCACCGCGCCCAAGCGTACGCCGGCTGGGCCTCGTATGGTGCCGAGCACCTCAGGGTGACGGACCAATCCAGCACAAAGCACTCTCGCGGCGCGATTCGCGCCCGAGTTTTGCTGACTTCGCAGCCCGGATGAAGCGCCAGCGAAATCCGGGACCGGCTTTCAGGCTCGCAAGTCGCTCCCGGATTTCACGGAGCCTGTCATCGGGCCGGCCGCTTCGGGCCGGGCCCGTTGGTTCCATCCGGGCCACGAAAGAAAGGGAGGCGGAACGCCGGCAGACGCGTATCTCCAACCTCCGCACCC
>DASXPG010000140.1:0-23380 GCA_036493755.1 Gemmatimonadales bacterium | reverse complement strand
CGAAAGCGCATGTATGTCAAGGGCTTAGCAGCCCTGCCGTGACCATCGTCACGCCCCGTTTCGGGCTCCGAAAAAGGCCGCGAAGCCGCTCCGCAAATGGTTGCCCCGTCAGGACTTCTATGGCTATTGCAACCCCGGTGGCCTTCCCCTACGATACCGGCATGAGCGAGGAGCGCATCGTCCGCGCCGCGTGCCCCCACGACTGCCCCGACACCTGCGCCATGCTGGTGACGGTGCGGCGCGAGAACGACGGATGGAAAGCGGTCGACGTGCGGGGGGATCCGGATCATCCGGTGACGCGCGGATTCCTCTGTGCCAAGGTGGATCGCTACCTCGAGCGCACTTACCACCGGGACCGCCTAACGAGTCCGCTGCGCCGCGTCGGCCGCAAGGGCGAAGGGCGCTTCGAAAAGATCGGCTGGGATGAGGCGATCGCCCTGGTCGCGGCGCGGCTCCAGGCCGCCGCGACACAGCACGGGGCGCAGAGCGTGCTTCCCTATTCCTACGCCGGCACCATGGGCTTCATCCAGGGCGGCTCGATGGATCGCCGCTTCTTTCACCGCTTCGGCGCCTCGCTCCTCGACCGCACCATCTGCTCGATGGCCGGATCGGTGGCGATGCAGATGACCGTCGGCCAGAACGTCGGCACCGACACCGAGCAGGTCGGCGGCGCCGAGCTGATCCTCATCTGGGGCAGCAACACCCTCACCTCCAATCCGCACCTCTGGCCCTTCGTGCGCGCCGCGCGCGACCAGGGCGCGCAGGTCGTCGCCATCGACCCCCTCACCACGCGCACCACGCAGCAGTGCGACCGGCACATCATGATCCGGCCGAGCACCGATGCGGCGCTGGCGCTGGGGATGATGAACATCCTCTTCGCCGAGGGGCTGGCCGACCGCGACTACCTCGGCAAATACTCGTTAGGCGCTGCCGAGCTCGAGGCGCGGGCGAAGGAATTTCCGGTCGAGCGGGTCGCGGAGACCTGCGAGCTGGAACCCGAGACCATCCGCTGGCTCGCCCGCGCCTATGGCCGGGCGAAGCCCGCGTTCATCCGCGTGAATTACGGCCTCCAGCGCCACTACGGCGGCGGCATGGCGGTGCGCTGCATCGCCGCACTTCCCGCCGTGGCCGGCCACTGGCGCCATCCCGCGGGCGGCGTCCAGCTCTCCACCTCGGCGGCGCACAAGTTCAACAAGGCGGCGCTCGAGAAGCCCGAGCTGAGTCCGCCCGGGACCCGCACCATCAACATGAGCCGCGTCGCCGAAGCGCTCACCACGCCGGATGCCGGCGTCGGCGGGCCGCCGGTGCAAGCGATCGTGGTCTACAACTCGAATCCCGGCGCCGTCGCGCCCGACCGCGCGCGGGTCCGCGCCGGCCTCGCGCGCGAGGATCTCTTCACCGTGGTCCTCGAGCATTTCCTGACCGACACCGCGATGTTCGCCGACGTCGTCCTGCCCGCGACCACGCAGCTCGAACACTGGGACGTGCACCTCGCCTACGGCCATTACTACGTGTCGCTCAACCAGCCGAGCATCCCGCCGGTGGGCGAATCGCTGCCGAATTCGGAGATCTTCCGGCGGCTGGCGAAGGCCTGCGGCTTCACCGAGCCCTGCTTCGACGACAGCGACGAAACCATGATCCGCCAGGCGCTGGCCAGCGGCCACGCCAACATGCAGGGCATCACCTTCGAGCGGCTGCTCGAAACCGGCTGGGCCCGGCTGAATCTGCCGACGCCGTACACGCCCTACGCCGAGGGCGGCTTCCCGACGCCGTCGGGAAAGTGCGAGCTGTTTTCGGAGCGGCTCAAAGCCAGGGGGCTCGACCCGGTGCCGCAGTACCTGCCGCCGCGCGAATCGCGCGAGACCGATCCGGCGCTCGCGGCGCGGCTGCCGCTCACGCTGCTGTCGCCGCCGGCGCACCAGTTCCTGAATTCGACCTTCGTGAACGTCGACTCGCTGCGGAAGAAAGCCGGCGCGCCGACGCTCCGCATCCATCCCGACGACGCGACGCCCCGCGGCATCAGCGAGGGCCTGACGGTCCGCTGCTACAACGATCGCGGCGGCTTCGAGGCCAGGGCGGTGGTCACCGCCGAGGTCAAACGCGGCGTGCTCCAGGCGCCGTCGATCTGGTGGGGCGTGCTGACCCGCGACGGAATGAACGCCAATGAAACAACGTCGGTGGCCGTGACCGACATGGGTGGTGGAGCGACGTTCTACGACAACCTCGTCGAGGTCGCGCCCGCGGACTGAAGTGCTGTAGTTTTCAGCATGACCAAGCCCGCAACACTGAAGGATCTTCAGGCGACCGTCTGGCCTTCGC
This sequence comes from Gemmatimonadales bacterium, assembly GCA_036493755.1. Taxonomy (GTDB): domain Bacteria; phylum Gemmatimonadota; class Gemmatimonadetes; order Gemmatimonadales; family JACORV01; genus DASXPG01. The sequence goes on along the minus strand of DASXPG010000140.1, from coordinate 21,061 downwards.
GGGTCGGCCGTTCGGTGCAGGACGAGCTGCGCCACAACCTCATCTGCCGTCTCGAGGCCGGCCTTCCGATTTTCGAAGGCATCGTCGGCTACGACGACACCGTCGTGCCGCAGATCGTCAATGCCGTCCTCTCGCGCCACCATTTCATCCTCATCGGGCTGCGCGGCCAGGCCAAGACGCGCATCATCCGCTGCCTCGTGGACCTGCTCGATGACGAGATCCCGATCCTCGCCGGCAGCGAGGTCAACGACGATCCCTTCGGCCCGATCTCCAAGTACGGCCGCCAGCTGCTCGAAGAGCTGGGCGACGCCGCGCCGATCGCCTGGGTGCCGAGGGCGCAGCGCTACGTCGAGAAACTCGCCACACCCGACGTGACCATCGCCGACATCATCGGCGACGTGGACCCGATCAAGGCGGCCCGCGGCGGCCACCTGCTGAGCGACGAGCTGACCATCCACTACGGCCTGCTGCCGCGCGCCAACCGCGGCCTCTTCGCCATCAACGAGCTCCCCGACCTAGCCGCCAAGATCCAGGTGGGGCTCTTCAACATCATGCAGGAAGGCGACGTCCAGATCAAAGGCTATCCGATCCGCCTTCCCCTCGACGTGGCGATGGTCTTCACCGCCAATCCCGAGGACTACACCGCGCGCGGCAAGATCATCACCCCGCTCAAGGACCGGATCGGCTCCGAAATCCAGACCCACTATCCCCAGGAAGTGTCGTTAGGCATGGCGATCACCGCGCAGGAGGCCTGGACTTCGCGCGGGCGCTCGCCGGTGGTGGTGCCGGAGTTCCTGGCCGAGGTGGTGGAGCGCGTGGCCTTCGAGGCGCGCGGCGACAAGCGCATCGACAAGCGCTCCGGCGTCAGCCAGCGGCTGCCGATTTCGCTCCTCGAGAACGTCATCTCGAATGCCGAGCGGCGCGCGGTGCGGAACAGCGAGAAGAACGCCGTCGCGCGGATCACCGACGTTTACGCCGCGCTGCCCGCGATCACCGGCAAGCTGGAGCTGGAGTACGAGGGCGAGATGCAGGGCCCCGACGCCATCGCCCGCGACCTGATCCGCCGCGCCGCCGGCGCGACCTTCGACGAGCGGCTGGGCGGCGCGCCCACCGACGACGTGGTCCACTGGTTCGACGAGGGCGGCGCGCTGAAGATGACCCACGACGAACGCTCCGAAGTGCTGCTCGAAGGCTTCACCGTGGTCCCCGGCCTCGTGGACCTGGTGGTGACCTGCGGCCTCGCCGGCAAGCGCGACGCGGCCGCGGTGGTCAGCGCCTGCGAGCTGGTGCTCGAAGGACTCACCGCCCACAAACGCATCGCCCGCAACGACGACTTCGGCTGGACGCGGATTCGCCCCGAGCGCGGCGGCGGTGGTGGTGGACAGAGCGGCTTCAGCCCCGGATTCGGCAAGACGCCCGGCCCGTTCGCCTGACCGCACCCTTCAACAGGAGCCGTCCATGACCAAGCTGGTGCTCGGCGGGATCGTCGCGTTCATCGGCCTGATCTTCTTCGTCGTGGCCATGGCCTCGAAGGAGAACAAGGCCGCGCCGGCGTTCCGCATCTTCGGCATCATCGGCGTCGCATTAGGCGCGGCGATCGCGGTGACGGCGATGATGGTGGTCATCGATCCAGGCGAAGTCGGCGTGCGTCACGCCTTCGGCACCGTTGACCCGGTGCCGCTGATGCCCGGCATCCGCATGGTCTCGCCCTGGTCGGAGATCGAACGGTATTCCACGCGCGAAGAGCAATATCCCGAAACCACCGACCAGCGCGAGACGATGGACGCGCTGTCGAGCGAGCAGATGTCGATGAAGGTCGACGCCGGGCTGCGCTGGCAGATCGATCCGGCGCAGGCGCCGCGGATATTCACCGAGATCGGCGCCGAGCCGCAGATCCACAGCGCGGTGCTCAACGCCATCCGCAAGGGCGTGCGCGACGGCATGGTGCAGTTCTCGATCAATGACATCAGCAAACGCACCCAGATCGCGCAGACCATGGAGTCGCTCGTCGATTCGGCGCTGGTCACCCAGCCGCGCGCCGGCGGCCCGCCATTCCGCATCGCCCAGGTGACGGCGTTTTTCCTCCGCAACCTCGAGCCTCCCGACGCGGTGGTCACCGCCATCAACAACAAGATCGCCCAGGAGCAGCAGGTCGAGACCGAGCGCCACCGTGTCGAAGTGGCGCGGCTCCAGGCCGAGCAGCAGCGGCTGCTCAACACCACGCTCACTCCCGAGGCGCTGACCAAGCAGTACTTCGACGTGCTGCGCGACATGAGCAAGTCCAACAACCTGGTCATCATGGTTCCGACGACAGGCGGGATGCCGCTTCTCGACATCAATGCGCTGCGCAACACCCTGCGCGCGCACTAAGGGCCGTGGGTCGGATGTCGTGCGTCGTGCGTCGGAACGCGTGAGCAGATCATGGCGGTAGTGACCATCACCCGGCAGTACGGATCCGGCGGATCGAGCGTCGCCGGCCTGGTGGCGACGGCGCTGGGCTGGACCCTGGTCGACAATGAATTCATCGAGACGGTGGCTCGGCGCGCCGGACTTCCGGTCGAGACCGTCGCCGCTCGCGAGGAGCGCGCGCCCTCATTGATGCAGCGGCTGGTCCGCGCTCTCGCGACCGCGTCACCCGAAGCCTTCGTTCCCGCCGGCCAGGATGCCGTCGAACCCACCGAGGAGCACATCGTGGAAGTCACCGGCCGCGTCATCGCCGAAGCGGCACAGCACGGTCGCGCGGTGATCGTGGGCCGGGGTGCGCAGGCGGTGCTGGCAAAATCGCGCCCCGACGAAGCGCTCCACGCCTACATCGTCGCGCCGCGCGAAGACCGCGTTCGCGAGATCGCGAAGCGGCTCAGCCTCGACCCCAAGGCCGCCAGCGACGCCCTCGATCGCACCGATGCCGACCGCGATCGCTACGTGACGCGCTGGCATGACCGCCACCGCCAGGACCCCGCCAACTACCACCTCGTCCTGAACACCGGCTGGCTCGGCTACGATGGCGCCGCCGAGCTGATCGTGGCGGCGGCACGCCGCCGCGGCTGGTAATGAGAGCGGTCCCAGCGGCGGCAGCATGGAACTTGCAACCAGCCCATATGTAATACGCTCTGGCCGCACCATTTTGCCCCAAAATGCGGCCCATACATAGACATCAAGGTATAGGACTCGTCCCCATGCGTTTCGCGCGTCTGTCGTGGCCAGTGGCCCTGACCCTCGTCACCATCGCTGGAGCCGGGTGGGCGGTATCACGCCACGTCCCCGCCCTCGCCCAGGGCCCCCGCCCCGATTCCATCGTCATCGCCGACTCGGCATACAAGCTCTGCGGCAGCCGGACCGAGAAGCAGGAGTGCTACGAGAATTTCCTCACGCCGCTGATCGCGACCAAGGGCGTGCGGGTGACAATGGGCGCCCTCGACATGATCGGCCGCCACGATGCGTGGGTTCGCGACGAGGGCCACGTCCTCGCGCACGGCATCGGCATCACCGCGGGACTCGCCAGCCATGACATGGCGACCACTTTCTCGAGCTGCTCGGAGACGTTTCAATCAGGCTGCCAGCACGGCGTCATCCAGGCGTATTTCCAGAACGTCCACACCGCCGACACCGCCAACGTCAACGCCTTGTGCCGTCCCTACGATGCCGACAACAATCGTTGGCTCCGCTTCCAGTGCGTCCACGGTATGGGCCACGGACTGACGATGCTCTACCAGCACGACCTGCCGAAAGCGCTTCAGGGCTGCGATCTGCTGAGCGACGGGTGGGACCGCGATTCGTGTTACGGCGGCGCGTTCATGGAAAACCTCATCAACGTGACCAATCCGCATCACCCGGCGCACGCGCTGATGGCCGGGATGCACATGGAAGGAATGGACGATCACGCGGCGCATCCCTTCAAGGCGCTCGACTCCACCGACCTCCATTATCCCTGCACCATCATGGCCGAGCGGTATCTGGAGGCTTGTTATGGAATGCAGACGTCGGTAATGCTCTGGTTCAACCACGGCAACGTCGCCTCGGCGGCAGAGGCCTGCCGGCACGCGCCGGGGACGATGAAATACGTCTGCGCCCAGAGCCTGGGCCGCGACATCGCGTCGATTTCGCACCAGGACACCCGCGAAGAGATCCGTCTCTGCTCGCTGGCCGATCCCGAGTACCAACCCTGGTGTCACATCGGCGTCGCCAAGAATCTCGTGGACCTCGGCGCCCGAGCCGACGACGGATTCGCCTACTGCCGTGCCGTCAGCGGTGCCCGCAACAAGCTGCGCTGCTACAACGCGATCGGCGAGCAGGTGGCGACGCTGAAGGGCGGGATGTCCGAGCGCGCCGAGTTGTGCGGTCACGCCGAATCGGCGTATCGGGAAGCTTGTCGCGGCGGCGCCGGCATCGGTGCGGTGCCCTCGGCGATGCCCCAGCCAAAGGTGTCCTGACGCTTCTCGCGCTGGCCATCTCCGTGCTGCAGAGCTCGGCGTCGCCAGCCGCGCCCGCTCCCGCCAGACGCTCGTCAGGCAGCGCGGCCATCGGCCGGGCCTGGCGCGCGCGCCAGAACCGGATCGATTCGGCTTCCTTTCACTGGACCGAGGTCGTCGCCCATCGCCATGACTGGATCCCCAATCCGCTTCATGCCGATTCCGAAAACGCTGCCGATCCCGCGCTGACCAGGGAGCGCACCGACACCGTCTCGCGGGCGCTGGTGATTTCGGGGAACCGGATCAGGGTCATGTACACCGACCGGCACGCTGTCCCCGGCTCTCGGACGGTGACCGACACGACATTCACCGACTGGATCACGCAGGGCGGACACATCGGCGATCTGGTGCTGCGCCCGGTGCTGCTCGACGTCCGGCCCCTCGACCGGAACCTCGGTTTCCGGACGCGCGCGCGGACGCTCGCGTATGGGGCCACCCAGAAGATCTACCGGCGCGAAGCGCTGATCTCGATCGAAGAGCCGGCCGACAGCGGCAAGTGGAAGCACTCGTTGTGGCTCGATCCGGCGCGGGACTACGTGGTGCGCCGTCACCTGCTCATCCACGCCGCCGACACCATGATCGAGCAGACCATCAGCTACTTCGACGATCCCACCTGGGGCTGGCTGCCGTGCCGCTGGGTCACGCTGCGCCGCAAGAGCCGACCGGTGCTCTGGCAATCGTCGCAGGCTCGGCTCACCAGTTTCCGCATCAACGGCCTGGCGGGCACGCCGCCGAATTTCTCCAACCGGAATGCCTGCCACTAGCGCCGTTCCGGAACCTTCGCTTGGGCCGGCGACTAGTACCGTCAGGACCAAGCCGGAGCAGATGATGAAAGCCGCACCGCTTCTTGCACTCGCCGCATCGCTCGTCTTCGCAGCCTGCTCGCTCGATGCACCCAAACCCGCGCACGCCGTTCTCACCGCGACCGTCACCTACGCCGCCGGCGGAATGGCGCAGGTCAGCGGCACCGATGGATACTGGCTCATCCCCGGGACGCTGACCGATTCAACGGTGGCGCAGCCCGCGGTCGTGATCGTGGCGCGGGCCGGGACGGCCTCGGCCGGCGACACCACCCACCCCGCTCTCCAATCGCTGGGTATTCAGCTGACCGGCGCGAGCTTCATGTCGCTGGGCGGATCGAGGAATCTGAAGGTCGGCGCCGGCGCGACGGATTCCGTGGCCGCGACCGCGCTCGCCGACAGCCTCGCGTTCGACGCCGATTCCGGAACGGTGACGCTCACGCAGCTGCCGAACAGCTACGTCAAGGCGGACTTCAGCCTCTTCTTCAGTCGCGGGACCAGCCAGGTTTTCACCGCGGTTGGCTCTCTCGCCGTGCCGCAGATCGTGCCGCTCATCCCCTGAGTTGATACCGCCGGGCGCACCGGCCTTGTCCGCCGGCGCGTTGGGCTGTTCGTTTCCGCAATGGCGAAAGCAACCGATTCCTTTGAACAACTCGGCGATGCCGTCCGCAGCGGCAATGTCGCCGAAGTGCGAGCGATACTCGCCGGGCATCCCGAGTTGAAGATGAAGCTGGACGACGCCATACCCGGCGGATCGTTCGGCAGTGTTGCGATCCAGAGCGCGGTCGAGCAGAACAATCGCGAGATGATCGACGCGCTGCTCGACGCCGGCGCCAGCATCCAGGGGCGCAGCCACTGGTGGGCCGGCAGCTTCGGTGTCTTCGACAACGCTCGAGATGCCGAGATGGTCGACTTCCTCACCTCGCGCGGCGCCGCGATGGATCCGCACGATGCGGCCAGGTGGGGCCGGCTCGAGATACTCACGAGACTGGTCGAGAATGACCCTCGCGCCGTGCATTTTCGCGGCGGCGACGGACAGACGCCGCTCCACGTGGCGGCGAACGTGGAGATCGCGCGCTTTCTTCTGGATCATGGCGCCGACATCGACGCCCTCGACGTGGACCACGAGTCCACGCCGGCGCAGTACCTCATCAAGGATCACCCAGAGGTGGTTGAGTTTCTCATCGAGCGAGGTTGCCGGACCGACATCATGATGGTGACGGCGCTTGGCGACCTCGCGCGGATCGACGCGATGCTCAACCGGAACCCCGATGCCATCCGGACCACCGTCACCGACGAATATTTTCCGATGAAGAATCCGAAGGCCGGCGGGACGATCTACAACTGGACCCTGGATCGCTATGCGACGCTACTCCAGGTAGCACGCATCTCGAGTAAGAGGATTCCACCGGCGCGGAGCCGGGACGTGATCGAACTACTGAATGCTCGCGCCCCGGACGACCTCAAGCTGGTGGACGCCTGCGAGCGAGGTGACGCCGCTCTGGCGCGGAAGCTCATCCTGGCGGATCCGGATCGCGCTCAAAAGCTTCCGGAAGCGTTGCAGCGCAGAATCGTCGATTGGGCACAGGGCAGCCATACGACCGTGGTGCGACTGATGCTGGAATCCGGCTGGCCGGTGGACGCCCGCGGCCAGCATCAGGGAACGGCGCTGCACTGGGCAGCATTCCATGGGAACATCGAGATGGTCAAGCTGCTCCTGGACCATGGTGCGCCGACTGACCTCCGGGACGCCGATTTCGATGGCACGCCGCTGAGCTGGGCCAGGTACGGCTCCGAGAACAGCTGGTTGGCCGCCAAGGGCGATTACCCGTCCACAATTGAGCTTTTGGAACGTCAGGAAGGTTCTGGCCGTATCATTCCATAGGTGCCCCAGCCCCAGGCCCGTTCCTGAAGTCGCTTCGGAGGATTCCTTGCCTCGTCTGACTCTGCGCCGCGTCACCGCGGCTCTTGCCATCGCTACGCCGCTCGTCCTCGGCGGCTTCATTCTTGGCCGACGGACCAGCGACACCGGCTTCCATGTCTTTCAGGCGGTCTTCTCGGTCATCGGCCGCGAATCGCTCGACAGCCTGCCGAACGACTCGTTGTACGAGAGCGCGGCCCGCGGAATGGTCGCCGGTCTCGACGATGCCTACGCCGATCTCTTCAGCCCCGAAGAATACGCGCGCTTCAATCGCAACCAGCTCCGCAATCGTTACGGCGGCGTCGGTCTTCGCATCCTCACGTCGGGCGGTTGGGTCACGGTATGGCGGGTGATCGAGGGCGGACCGGCCCAGGCAGCCGGCATCCAGCGCGGCGACAAGATCGTCGCCGTCGGCGACAGCTCGGCCCAGGGATGGAGCATCGATCGCGTATCGAGCAACCTCACCGGAACGCCGGGCACCAACGTGAAGGTGACGATCGAGCGCAGCGGCCAGCGGCAAAGCTTCGAGATCACGCGCGCGATCATCAGCCTTCCGGCGGTCTCGTTCACGACGATGCTCGACGGCAACGTCGGCTACATCCCCTTCAATACGTCCTTCTCGGACCGCAGCGCGCATGACGTCGGCGCGGCGGTACGGTCACTCCAGGATGCCGGTGCGCAGAGCATCATCCTCGACATGCGCGGCAATCCCGGCGGCAGTCTGGACCAGGCGGTCCAGCTCAGCAGCGTCTTCATCGACCAGAATGCGCCCGTCGTCGAAGTGAAATCGCGGCGCGAGGACGACACCCTCCGCGCTCCCGGGCCGCCGGCGATTCGCGCCGGGATTCCCGTCGCCGTGCTCATCGACGGCAACTCGGCATCGGCATCGGAGATCGTCGCGGGCGCACTCCAGGATTACGATCGCGCGCTCCTCGTCGGCACTACGTCGTATGGCAAGGGACTGGTCCAGGGCGGGTATCCGCTGCCCGAAGGCTGGGTGCTGAAGCTCACCACGGCGCACTGGTTCACGCCGAGCGGCCGGCTCATCCAGAAGACCCATGCCGACAGCGCGCGACCCGATTCGCTGCGCCCCAAGTTCCGCTCGGCCAGCGGCCGCGAGCTGCTGGGCGGCGGCGGGATCGTTCCTGACGTGGTGGTCGGCGGAGACACGCTGACGACCGGCGAGCTGGCGATGGGCCGCCTCCTCGCGGCCAAAGCCACGCAGCGCGATGCGGTGGTGGATGCTTACGTCACCGAGCTCACGCCGCGGGCGACGCCGGGCTACGTCTACGATCAGCACTGGACGCCCGAGCTGCTGCGCCGGCTTCGGGCCGGCGGTTTCGAGATCTCCGACCAGGTGGCGCGCGAGGGCGCGCACTATCTCGAGCGGCTGCTCGACGGCCGGCTCTCGTCGTATGCGTTGAGCGATGCGGATGTCTTTGCGCGCAATTCGCCGAAGGATGTGCAATTGCAACGGGCAGCGGAACGACTGAGACATGCGCATTCGCAGCAGGAATTGCTGACCATGGCGATGACAAACCGTTAGGCGGACTTTCAGGCCGAAGGCCAGCGGTTGCGAGAGCAGCCGTTGGCCTTCGTCGTTTCAACGGATGGCGGAAATCTCGGGTACCCACTTGAACCAGATCCACGCACATGCCGCCGCACTGATCAGCCCGCCGACCGCCACCGCGACCGGTGCACCGGCATGCTCGCCCAGCCAGCCCACCTGAAGACTGCCGATCGGCGCGAAGCCGACGAACACGAAAGTCCACAGGCTCATCACCCGTCCGCGCAGCTGATCGGGGACCATCCCCTGGACGAGACTGTTGGTGATCGAGTTGTTGAGTACCATGAAAAATCCCGCCAGCCCCAGAAAGAGCAGCGACGCCGGATACCAGCCCATGAAAGCGAAAATCGCGACGCAGATCCCGAACGCCGGCCCTGCCCAGCGCAGCACCGCGCCGCGCCGCATCCGCGGGCTGAAGATCGCGACCGCCAGGGCCGAGATCATGGCGCCGATGCCGACCGACGCGCTCATCACACCGAACCCCGAGGGACCGACATCCAGAACGTCGCGCGCGAACACCGGCAGCAGCACCACGAACTGGAAGCCGAAGATCCCGAATGCCGCGGTCATGACGATCAGCGCCCAGATTTTCCGGTCGCCGCGGGCGAAGGCCAGTCCTTCCTTGAAATGCGTCATGACGTCGGCGTGGATCTGGGCGGGAACATGCGGCGGCAGCCGCATCATCAGCAGCGCGATCAGCACGGCGATGTAGCTCACACTGTTGACCCCGAAGCAGACCGCCACGCCGTATTTCGCGATCATGATCCCCGCCACCGACGGCCCCACGATTCGCGCCACGTTGTAGGCGGTCGAGTTCAGGGCGATGGCGTTGGTGAGATCTTCCTTGCCCACGAGATCGACGAAGAACGACTGGCGCGCGGGAATCTCGATGGCGTTGAGGCAGCCGCCGAAGAAGGCCAGCAGCTCGAGCTGGAACACGGTGATGACGTGCATCCCGGTGAGGACGGTGAGCAAGCCGGCCTGGACCAGCATCAGCAGCTGGCCCCAGATGACGATCCGCTGCTTGTTGCCGCGATCGACGATGACGCCCGCCGGCAGTGAGAAGAGCAGCACGGGCAGCGCGCTCAGCGCGCTGATCAGACCGACCTGGAACGCCGAATTGGTGAGCTGGAGCACCAGCCATCCCAGCGCGATGCTCTGCATCCAGGTGCCGATCAGGCTGGTCGTCTGGCCGGTGAAAAAGAGCCGGAAATTCCGGTGACGCAGTGACGCAAAGGGGGAGAGGCTCGCGGCCATTGCCCCAATGTGGCGAGGGGAGCAGGTTTCGAGTAGATGCGCCAGTCAACGTTTTCCCGCTACGTCACGCAGCTCGCCGATGCGGTCAATCTCCAGGCGCTGCTCGACCAGCTCGCCGATTTCCTGCTCCAGTCGGGGTTCGCCGGCGGCGGCTCGCCCAATCCTTATTGGGGTGACATCGGCGACGAGGGCGGCGACCGGTCGCTCGACGCGCTCAAGGAAGCCATCCTCGAAGCGCTGATGAACTCGGGGAAGCTCACCCCCGACATGCTCAAGATTCTGCGTGGAGACAGCACCGGCGACCAGCAGAAGGATGCCGAGCTGAAGCAGCAGCTCGAGGAGCTGCTCGACCAGCTGGTGCAGAAACTGGTCGAGCAGGGCTATCTGAACATCGAGGGCGCGGCGCCGCGGATGCCCGGCGAGCACGAGGAGATGGGCCACGAGGAGCAGGCCCGCTCCGCCGCCCAGGGCGTACAGTTCTCGCTCACCGGCAAGGGGCTCGATTTCCTCGGCTACCGGACCCTGCGCAACTTGTTAGGCAGCGTGGGCAAGAGCAGCTTCGGCAGCCACGACACGCCGTATCTGTCGACCGGCGTCGAGGCCGAAGCGGTGAGCAAGCCCTACGAATTCGGCGACAGCATGAACCTCGACGTCAACGCCACGCTGATCAACGCCATCAACCGCGGCGGCCTCAAGGTCCCGCTCGAGCTCGATTACGGCGACCTGATGGTCCACCAGGCCGAGTATCGCTCCAGCGCGGCCACGGTCCTGATGCTCGACTGCTCGCACTCGATGGTGCTCTACGGCGAGGACCGTTTCACGCCCGCCAAGAAGGTCGCGCTGGCGCTGACCCACCTGATCCGCACCCAATTCCCTGGCGACACGCTGAAGGTGGTGCTCTTCCACGACGGCGCCGAGGAAATTCCGCTGTCGCGGCTGGCCCAGGCGCAGGTGGGTCCGTATCACACCAACACCGCCGAGGGATTGAAACTGGCGCGCCGGCTGCTGCTGGCGCAGCGCAAGGACATGCGGCAGATCATCATGATCACCGACGGCAAGCCGTCGGCGCTGACCATGCCTAACGGACGGGTCTACGTGAACAGCGTGGGACTCGACCCCAAGATCCTTCAGGCAACGTACCGCGAGGTCGCGCTCTGCAAGCGCAGCAACATCATGATCAACACCTTCATGCTCGCGCGCGACCGGTCGCTGGTCGAGTTCGTGAAGAAGGTCTCCGAGATCTGCCGCGGCAAGGCCTACTTCACCACGACCATGACCCTCGGCCAGTTCATCCTGATGGACTTCATGAAGCGGAAGACCCGCCGGGTCAGCTGACCGCTACTCGGCCGCAATCGCCTCGATCGGCCGGATCCGCGCCGCCTTGAGTCCCGGAAGCAGACAGGCCACCACCGCCGCCGCGAGCAGCACCAGCGTCGCGACCGCCACCGTGAGCGGATCGTGGGCGGTGACGTCGTAGAGCAGCGAGCCCAGCCACTTCGTCTCCATCACCGACAACAGCAGGCCGGCGGCGATCCCGATGCCGGCGGTCCGCATCCCCCGCCATACCACCATCCGCGCCACCCGGCCGGGATCGGCGCCTAACGCGAGACGCACGCCGATCTCCCGCCGCTGCTGCCGCACCACGTAGCTCAGCAACCCGAAGACTCCCATCACCGCCAGCACCAGCGCCGCCGCACCGAAGGCGATCAGCACCGCGGTCCAGCGGCCCGGATCGGCGAGGGCATCCTTCAGGTGATCGGACATCGCCTCTCCCGCCAGCGGCAGATCGGGATCGAGCCCATGCAACGCGTCGGTCATCGGCTTGACGAAGCCGGCCGGGGCCGCCGCGGTCTTCACGAACAGATGCACGGTGCGCGCGCCCGACTGCGACAGCGGCACGTAGACGCCGTCACCGCCGCCGGCGAGGCCCTGGAATTTCACGTCTCCCACCACGCCGACGATGGTGGTGTGAGGACAGGTGTAGCAGCCCCCCTCGATCAGCTCGTGGCCGAGGGCGTGCTCGCCCGGGAAATACTTCGCCTGCCACGAGAGGCTGACCACCGCGACGGGCGGGCCGGCGCTGGAATCCATCGGCGTGAAGAAGCGTCCCTCGACCAGCGGGATCGACAGCGCCTCGAAGTACCCATCGCTCACGTACGACCACGGCGACGTCGGCTCGGACTGACCGGCCGGCACCGGATGATCGACCAGGTTGAAATTGTTGTCGTTGCCGCCGGCGTCGGGCGGCATCTCGGTGGCGAGCCCGGCCGCGAGAACGCCGGGGACCTGCCGGGCCTGCGCCAGCGCGCGCCGGAAAAACTCCTGGCGAGCCGGGACTTCGCCATAGCGTCCCGAGGGCAGCGCGATGGTGATGCCGAGGCTCGTCGATGGATCGAAACCGGGATCGACCCTCGTGAGCCGCAGGAAACTGTTGAGCAGCAGGCTGGCGCCGAGCAGCAGCGGCAGCGCCAGCGCGAACTCCGCCGCGACCAGGGTGCCGCGGACGGCCTGGGCGCGCCGCGTCGTCCCCGCGCGCCGGGTATCGGTCATCCCCGACCGTCCCGGCGACGACAGCACGGCGGCCACGGGTGAAAGGCTGACCAGCGCGCCGCTGCTGAGCGCGACCGCCGCCAGGAAGAGCCAGCTTTCCCAGCCTAACGAGATCTCGGCGCTGCGCGGCAGGCCGGGCGCGACCGAGCCCAGGAATCGCAATCCCAGCGCGGCCAGCGGTGCGGCGATCAGCACCGTGACCGCCATCAGCACCGTGCTTTCCGCGATCACCAGGCGGGCCAGCCGGATTCGCGTCGCGCCCAGGGTGATCCGCATCGCGATTTCCGGCCGGCGGGCCGAGGCGCGGACCAGCATCAGCGTGGCAACGTTGGCGATCGCGACGAGGAGCACCAGCAGAACCGCGCCGGCGAATAGATCCAGCCGCCCCTCGGCGCTCCCGACGATGGTCTGGCGCAGCGGGTACGGTGTGAGGCGCGCGGTGTTGTCGTGCCAGTCGGCATAGAGACCCGACATACCTTCGCTGACGGCGGCGAGGTCCCGACGCGCGGCAGCCAAATCCACGCCCGGCTTGAGCCGCCCGATGCCACCCATCCAGAAGGGGCCACGGCGCGTCGCGGGAGCAAGCTGCAGCGGAATCCAGGCCTCGGCGGGCCGGCCGCCAAGGTCGAGCGCGCCGGTCGGCAGAACGCCCACCACGCTGCGGGTCACGCCGTCGAGCGCGACCGAACGGCCCAGCGCGGCCAGCGGGCTTCCGAAGCGCCGCGTCGCCAGCGCGTGTGAGAGGAGGACGACCGGCGGTGCGCCCGCCGGTTCGTCGGCCGTGGTGACGGCGCGACCCGCCTCGGCGGACACGCCCAGCGCGTCGAAGACGCCGGCGCCGATGCGGGTCATGACGATCTGCTCCGGCGCGCCCTCGCCTGAGAGCGCCGCCTCGGTGACCGACACTCCGCCCCAGGCGTCGAAGCTGCGCTGGCGCTCGCGGATGCCCTGGACGTCGGCGGTGGAGATGTTCCAGCGGTTGGTCGGCGAGTTCTGCTCGAAGAGACGAACCAGCCGCTCCGGGTGTTCATAGGGAAGCGCCCGCAACAGTACCGCGTTCACGACGGTGAAGGCCGCGGTGCTCGCGCCGATCGCGACCGCGAGAACGCCGACAGCCGCGGCGGTGAAGCCGGGATTGCGGCCGAGTGAGCGAACCGCGAAACGCAGATCGGCACTGACGTCGCCCATGAGCCGCGCGCCCGATTCGTCGCGGGCCGCCTCCTTCCATTTCTCGACGCCGCCGAAGGCGAGCGCCGCTTCGCGCCGCGCCGCCTCCGGATCCAGGCCCTCCCGGATCCGCCTGGCGGTCTCGCGCCCCAGGTGCTCGCGCATCTCTTCGTCGAGATCGCTGCTCCAGCGCCGCGGAAACAGCAGCGCGCGCAGCCGCTCCATCAGGCCGGCAATCATGGCACCGTCCGGAGGCGCAGGATGCTCGCGACCGCCGCCGAGGCGCGCGCCCAGCCGGCGGCGCGCTCCTTCAGCTCGGCCCTGCCGGTGCGGGTGATGTGGTAGAAGCGGGCCCGGCGATGGTGTTCGCTCATCCGCCACTCGGAGCGGATCCAACCCTTGCGCAGCATCCGCTGCAGCGCGGGATAGAGCGATCCCTGCTGCACGCTGAATACGTCGCGGGAGAACTGGTCGATGCGCTGGCCGATACCCCAGCTGTGCATCGGCTCGAGGGAGAGGGCCTTCAGGACCATCAGGTCGAGGGTCCCTTGCAGCAGGTCGCGGTCGGGCATCGTTCCTCCAGAGCGTCTGGAGGAAGGTTGAACCTGCTCCTCCAGACCGTCAAGAGGAGAGACGGTAGCAGGGTCAAAAAGGTTGCAACGGGGGCACAGCGACTAGCCGGCAGCGACTCCCAGCAGGGTGCGGAGCGCCGGATTCACTCGCCGCCGGACCAGCACCCGCTCGATCTCCAGCTTCCGTTCCGGATCGAGATCTTCCTTGAGCCACTTCACTTCGCGCGACTCGCGCGCCGCCACCGCGACGCCATCCTCGAAGACGATGCGGTTGCCGGCCACGGCGGGAATCCGCTCACCGGGGAGCAGGTAGCCGGTGACGTTCATCGGGTCGGCCGCCGAGATGCCGATCAGCTCACCGGTCGCGGGAGAGCGGCGTACCGAACGGATCCGCGCCACCGCCTCCGGCAGCGCGAACTGCTCGCCGGCGAGTCCGGCCACGAACCGGCCGCCGCGGATCTCGCCCCGCGCCTCCAGCCGGCGCCACTCGCGGATGAGCTCGCGCCACGGCGCCGCATTGGCCTCGCGCTCGACGATGCGGCGCGTCACCACACCCCAGCGGGTGAGAAGAATCCGCGCCTGCGCCTCGATCGAGCCAGGCCGGGCGGCGGTAGAAGCACGCAACAAACTCCAGCGGCCCGCTGATTCCACCCCGTACGGACTCGTCGTGCGCCGCCCTATCCGTCCACCGATCGGCTGCCGCTTGCTCGATGGCGTGATCAGTGCCCTGAGTCCGATGAACCCATCCGAGGTGATGAATCCCCGCCCCGCCAGCTCGGCCAGCGCCAGCTCGACGTGCGTGCCTAACAAGCCGGTCGCCTGGACGATCTCGCCGAAGAACAGCGCGCCCCGTTTCTCCAGCGCCTCGAGCACGGCGCTGGCCTGGGAATTGAGCTCCCGTTCCCCGTTCTCCCGTTCCCCCGTTCCCGCGCTGAGCCAGACATCCCGATGCTCACGCAGCAGCAGCGCAATCGGTGTCGATCGTAACGGTCCGCCATTTCCCGAGGCGCCCGTCGAAAGCCTGCCCCACATCACCCGGCCCATATGGCACAGCTGGTCCAGCAGTCCCGGCTCGTATCCCTCGCACCGCGCCGCGAGTACCTCGGACTCCCACGCCCCCGCCGCGACCTCGACCCCATCGAGCTGCCCAATGGCGGAGGCCAGCCCCTCGAGTCCCGCGACCCGATGCTCGGCCGAGAGATGCTGCCACTGCAACAGGAACCGCACGTACTCAGTCGTCTGGACCGGCTCGATCTCGGCGCGCAGCCGCGCCAGCGTGTAGCGATGGATCCGCGCCAGCAGCCGCCGGTCGCACCACTCGCGTTCACCGCGGCCCGGCGTGAACTGGCCGCGCAGGATCGCCCCCTGTCCTTCGAGCGCCAGCACCGCGACCTCGATATCTCCCGATTGGGCGCCCGTGAGCGTCGCCAGCTCGACTTCGGTCATCGGTCCGCCGATCTCCAGCCGGCCCCGCGCCATTTCCAGCAATTCGGGCCGCGGGTTCTCGGCTGTGAACCAGCAGCCGTCATGCCTGACGATGCGATTGGTCAGCACGAGCGCGTCGCGCAGCGGCTCCCACGAGGCGATTTCTTCGTCCGTAAAGAAGGTCGCGATGCTCAGCGCGTCGTGCAGCTCGTCGGCGGTTTCGGCCGACGGCCAGGCTTCCTCGCGCACCCGGTCGATGGCGGCGGGATCCAGCGCGCCCAGATCGCCCGCCGACGACGGCTCCATCGCTCGCCGGCTGTAGACCGCCTGGGTGCGGCGTTCTTCGATGGGCGCATCATCGAGGAAGGCGTAGGGCCGCGCATTCAGGATTTCAGCGGCGAGTGGCGACGGCTCGGGCAGATCGCGCGCCACCATGCCGATTTCGCCGGCGTGGATGCGGCGCAGAATCTCCTTCAGCCGGTCGATATCCATCACTTCGCGCAGGCAGTCGCGCAGGACCTGGTTCACCAGCGGATGGTCGGGGACCTCGCGGTCGCCGGTGATGGTCTCGAGGCAGGCGGCCGCATGCGGGAAGACCGCCGCGAGAAGATCCTCGGATTCCATCCGCTGGATCTGCGCCGGCGCTTTCTTGCCGCCGCGGATCCGCTGCACCGCCAGGGCCAGCGACGCCGCCCAGCGCCACCGGGTCCCGAACATCGGGGCGTCGAGCAGCGCCTGGACCAGGATCTCCTCGACCGACTCGGGATGCAGGTAGCGGAACACGTCGGTGAGCGGGAAACTGTGCTGCGGGCCTAACGAGAGCAGCAGGGCATCTTCGGTGGCCGCCGCCTGGAGCTCGAACTTGAACTGCCGGCAGAAGCGCTTGCGCAGCGCCAGTCCCCAGGCCTTGGTGACGCGGCTGCCGAAGGGAGCGTGCAGGATGAGTTGCATCCCGCCCGCTTCGTCGAAAAAGCGCTCCATCACCAGCATATCCTGGGTCGGCAGCGAGCCGAGCATCCGCTTCGCCTCACCGTAGTACGCGATGAGCTGGTCGCCGGCCGAGCCGTCGAGCTTCAGCTCTTCCTCGAGCCAGCGCATCAGCGCGTCACGGTCGTCGAGCCGCGCCTCGATGTCCTTGCGCAGGTCGCTGACCGCCAGCGACATCTCGTTGCTGCGGGCCGGCGCCTCGCCGAGCCAGAAGGGAATCGACGGCGGATGGCCGTGCGCGTCGGCGACCCGCACCGTGCCGGAATTCGTTTCGACCCGCAGGATTTCCCAGCTGGCGTTGCCGAGCTGGAAGATGTCCCCCGCCATGCTCTCGAAGGCGAAGTCCTCGTTCACCGTGCCGACGAAGGTCCCTTCGGGCTCCAGCACCACGCGATAGTCGGCATTGTCGGGGATGGCCCCGCCGTTCATCAGCGCGGTCAGCCGCGCGCCTTTGCGTCCGCGCACCCTGCCGTTCACCGCGTCGAGGTGTACCAGCGCGCCGCGCCGGCCGCGCCGCGTGGTAAACCCGTGCGCCACCATCTCGACGACTTCGTCGAACTGCGCCCGGGTGAGGTCGCGATACGACCAGGCGTTGTGAACCATCTTGTACAGATCGTCGGTGGACCAGTCTTCCGCCGATGTCTCCGCCACGATCTGCTGCGCCAGGACGTCGATCGGCGCCGGCGGAATGATCAGCCGGTCCAGCGCGCCGGCGCGCACCGCGCGCACCAGCGCGACGCTCTCGACCAGGTCGTCGCGCGAGAGCGGAAAGAGCCGGCCCTTGGGCGTTCCGCCGACATGGTGCCCGGAGCGGCCCACCCGCTGGAGAAATGCCGCGATGTGGCGCGTCGCGCCGAGCTGGCAGACCAGGTCCACGTTGCCGATGTCGATCCCCAGCTCGAGCGAGCTGGTCGCGACGAGCACCCGCAGCCGGCCGGTCTTGAGCCGGTCCTCGGCGTCGAGCCGCGTTTCTTTCGAGAGGCTGCCGTGGTGCGCGGCGACATCCTCCTCGCCGAGCCGTTCGGCAAGATGACGCGCGACCCGCTCCACCATGCGGCGGGTATTCGAAAAGACCAGCGTGGTGCGATGCTCCCGCACCAGGCTCGCCAGCCGGTCGTACAGCTCCATCCAGACTTCGCCGGCCATCACCGTTTCCAGCGGCGCGCGCGGGATCTCGAGCCCCAGGTCGAGCGCGCGCTTGTGGCCTTCGTCGACGATCACCGGATCGGGTTGCTCGGTTCCGGCGAGGAAGCGGGCGACCTCCTCGATCGGCTTCTGCGTCGCCGAGAGGCCGATACGCTGCAGCCGGCGCCCGGCGACGTGATCGAGCCGCTCGAGCGTCAGCGCCAGGTGCGCGCCGCGCCGCGAGCCGATCACGGCGTGGATTTCGTCGACGATCACGGCCCGCGCCGTCCGCAGCATCGCCCGGCTCCGCTCGGCGGTGAGCAGCAGATAGAGCGATTCCGGCGTGGTCACCAGGATGTGCGGCGGATTCTTCAGCATGGCGGCGCGCTGCGCCGCCGGTGTGTCGCCGGTGCGGACGGCAGCGGTGATGCGCGAGCCGGGCAAGCCTTCCTGCTCGGCGAGCTGGCGAATTTCGCGGCGCGGCTCGGCGAGGTTCTTGTGGATGTCGGCCGAAAGGGCCTTCAGCGGCGAGACGTAGACGACGCGGACTTCGTCGGGGAGCTCTCCGGCGAGGCTCTCCACGAACAATGCGTCGATGGCGTTGAGAAACGCGGCGAGCGTCTTGCCCGAGCCGGTCGGCGCGGCGATGAGAGTATCGCGGCCCGAGCGGATCGCGGGCCAGCCGCGGCGCTGGGCGGCCGTCGGCGTACCGATGCGCTCCTTGAACCAGCGCTCGATGAGGGGGTGAAAACCGTTGCCGGGCATGAATGAAATATGCCCGCGCGGTCAAGATTCGGCCTAGGCCGGCTTCGTCCCCTCAGGCGACTGCGAGATCACCTCGAGGAATGCTTCGTAGACCCGCTTGGACCACCAGTCGCGGCTCAAGCTGATCCGCGCCAGCGCCTGCTGCGAAGTGAACGCCACCTGGTGCGGGCGCGATGTCATCATCGCGTCGTAGACATCGAGAATGCCGACGATCTGCGCGCTGAGCGGAATTTCGTCGCCCCGGAGCCGGTCGGGATATCCGGTGCCGTCGTAGCGCTCGTGGTGCCAGCGGATGACCGGCCGCACGTCCCACGGGAAATCGACATTGCTCAGCAGCTCGAGTCCCCAGAGCGGATGCATCCGCACCAGCTCCATCTCGTCGCGGTTGAGCGCGCCGCTCTTGCGCAGGATCTCGTGCGGCACGCGCACCATCCCGATGTCGTGGAGGTACGCGCCGAAGTTGATCGTCATCACTTCGTGCTGGTCGAGACCCATCAGCTGCGCCAGCGCGACGGCCTGCTGCGCGACTCTTTCCGAATGCCCGAAGGTGTAGTTGTCGCGCGACTCGAGTGAGCGGCCCCAGCCACGGACCACCGCGAGATAGGTCGCCTCGAGCTCCGTCACCTTGCCGCCGACGTGGACCAGGTCGACCCGCGCGTCGAGGCGGCGGAAGAGGCGATGCGCGGTGTTGAGCATCCGCAGGGCGTCGGGGTTGCGGCTCATCAGCTGGTAGAGCAGCGCCATCTCGCGGCAGGCTTCGGCTTCGTTGAGAATCGAATTGGCTTCCATCGCCAGCTCGATCGCCGAGCGCAGCCGCGATTCGGCGAGGGCGAGGCGGCCGGTATCCCGATACACCATGCCGATGACGCGGTAAGCGTCGGCCTTCGCGCCGCGCGCACCCATCTGGTCGAAGAAGGCCAGCGCGCGCTCGGCGTTCTGCGTGGCGTTCTCGAACCGCTGGCGCGCCACATCCACCTCGGCCTGGTTGGTCAGGGCGAGGCCCTGGAGGTAGACGTCGCCGAGCTTCTCGGCGATGGCGAGGCTCTCCTTGTAGTAACCGTCGGCGGCGTCGTACTGTTTCCGGTCGGCGCTGATCATCCCGAGGTTGTGATAGGCGATGGCGCAGCCGTGCTCGTCGGAGCAGGCGCGGTAGGCGGCGAGCGAGCGCTCGTAGCGGGTCAGCGCCTCATAGAGATCGCCCTGGATGTTGGCCAGGATGCCGAGATTCTGCTCGACGCGGGCGCGCAGCTCGCGGCTCATCTTCCCCAGATCCAGCGCCTCGAGAAGTACCCGGCGCGCCTCGCCGAGCTGGCCGGCGGTAAGGTGCAGTCCGCCGATGGTGTTGAGGGCTTCGGCGCTGAGCCGGTCGCTGCCGATCTTCTTCGCGACCTCGAGGCTCCTCTGCGACAGCTCGCGGGCGCGGGTGTGGTCATCGCGATGATGGCGGAGAATCGCCAGCCGCCTCAACGACTCGGCCAGCACTTCATTTTCCCCGCTGCGCTCGGCCATGGCGATGGCGCACTCGAAGCTCTCCATTGCCTGGAGAATCGCGCCCGAGCGTTCCTGGTCTTTCCCCTGCTCCAGCCGTCCCGCCGCCTCGTGCGAGACGGGAGCGGAGCGAGACAGATCACTCCTGATCGTCGGGCTCATCGCGTCCTACCAGGCCACCGCGTAGTCGGAGAAATGCTGGACGCGTCCCGTGACCGATCGCGTGAAGATGTTGTCGATCGATGGAATGAGATACAGGATGTTCAGCAGGTCATCGGTGTGGGCGATCGACCGGGGCAGCAGCGAGCCGAGGATGCTGCAGTTGGCATAGCTCATGGTGAGCCACGCATCTTGCTCGAAGTGCAGACCTTCGGGCTGGAACTTGATGACGTTGGCGGAGCCCGACGGTGCCACCGCGGTGATGGCGACGGCGCTGCTCAGCGCGCCGGCTGGAACGGTGAACGAATACGCGCTGACGTGAATCGTGCCGCCCGACGGACCGATCACCTGGGTGACCGAGTCGTACGGCATCGGCGTGCAGCTCAGAAGATTCAGATCGAGAAGATCCTTACCATGGCCACCGCCGTGGCCGTTTCCATGGCCCCCGCCGAAGAGATTATCGCTCGGCGCGGTTTCCGGCGGAGCAGTGACGGGTGAAAACGATTCCGAGCAGGAGGCGACGACCGCCACACTCGCTACCAGGACGAATCCCAGACCGGCACGCAGGCATCGGAAAATCCTCATCGTCATGCTCCTGTTGATTGATCGACAAGCGCTTGGTAGCGTGTGCAACTGGCGGGCCGCGGGTTCCCTCTGATCCGTGCCGCGCTTAAAGCCCCGAAAATCCTTCACTTGGACACCATTTGTGATATCTGGGCATTCCCCGATGCGCACCAATTCAAGGCGCCCGACCCAACTCGGTGCGATGGTGCGTTAGCTTACAACCCATGCCGACGGTGCTGACTCTT
>DASXPG010000139.1:0-66628 GCA_036493755.1 Gemmatimonadales bacterium | reverse complement strand
GATCAGCGTGGTCTTCCCCGCCCCCAGCTCACCCGACAGCGCGACGACCGACCCGGGCTTCAGCTGGCGCGCGAATCCCTGGCCCCAGGCCGCCAGCCCCGGCTCATCGACGAGCGCGGCTGCCACGCCCGCTCCGGCCGTAACCCTGTCCGCCCTTGCCGGCGGGACGGCTGGTCGACGGCGTCCCCGCCTTCAGATCCATGATCTGGTCGCGGATCTGGGCCGCCAGCTCGAAGTCGAGATCGTCGGACGCGGCGCGCATCTGCTGCTCGAGGACCTTGAAAATCTTCTCCCGCTCCTCGGCGCTCGCGCCCGCCCACGCCCCGGCCTCCGC
Organism: Gemmatimonadales bacterium; assembly: GCA_036493755.1. GTDB lineage: Bacteria > Gemmatimonadota > Gemmatimonadetes > Gemmatimonadales > JACORV01 > DASXPG01. The sequence goes on along the minus strand of DASXPG010000139.1, from coordinate 66,294 downwards.
CAGCGCCGCCAGCGGCTCGGAGCGCGGCACCGGATCCTCGCGCGCATCGGCGACGCGGGTCGAGATCCTGATCTCGTCGACCGACTTGATGATCGACGTCGGGGTAATGCCGTGCTCGAGGTTGAAGGCCCGCTGCACGGTGCGGCGCCGGTCCATTTCATCCATCGCCAGCTTCATCGAGTCGGTGATGCGGTCGGCGTAGAGGATCGCCTTTCCTTCTACATGGCGCGCCGCGCGGCCGGCCGTCTGGATGAGTGAGGTGCGCGAACGGAGGAAGCCCTCCTGGTCGGCGTCGAGCACGGCGACCAGCGATACCTCGGGAAGATCGAGACCTTCGCGCAGCAGGTTGATACCGACCAGCACGTCGAACTCGCCCAGCCGCAGCCCGCGGACGATTTCGATCCGCTCGATCGCGTCGATGTCGGAGTGCATGTAGCGGACCCGCACCCCGACCTGCGACAGATAGTCGGAGAGATCTTCCGCCATCCGCTTGGTCATCACCGTTACCAGCACCCGCTCGCCGCGGCGGGCCCGGAGCCGGATCTCGCCCAGCAGGTCGTCCACCTGGCCGGCGACGGGGCGGATCTCGACTTCGGGGTCGATGAGCCCGGTCGGCCGAACCAGCTGCTCGACCACCGCGCCACCCGCCAGCCGCAGCTCCTCGGGACCCGGCGTCGCGCTCACGAAGAGGATTTTCTTGGCGAGGCCGAGGATTTCCTCGTAGCGCAGCGGCCGGTTGTCGAGCGCGCTGGGGAGGCGGAAGCCGTATTCGACCAGCGTCTGTTTCCGCGAACGGTCGCCGGCGTACATGGCATTGAGCTGCGGCACCGTGACGTGCGACTCGTCGACGACCAGCAGAAAATCCTTGGGGTAGAAATCGATCAGCACCGCCGGACGCTCGCCGGGTGCGCGCCCCGAGAGGTGGCGCGAGTAATTCTCGACGCCATGGCAGGTGCCGATCTCGAGCAGCATCTCGAGGTCGAACGAGCAGCGCGATTCCAGCCGCTGGGCCTCCAGCAGCTTTCCCGCCGAGCGCAGCTCGTTCAGCCGCTCCATCAGCTCGGCGCGGATCGCGGCGACGGCGCGGGCGAGGTTGGACTTGTCGGTGACGAAGTGCGTGGCTGGATAGATCGCGCAGCGCTCGAGCGGCGTGACGGCCTTCCCGGTCAATGGATCGATCTTGGTGATGCGCTCGATGGTGTCGCCGAACAGCTCGATACGGACCGCCTGCTCCTCGTAGGCCGGGAAGATTTCGATCACGTCGCCGCGGACCCGGAAGTTGCCGGGTTCGAAGGCGGCGTCGTTCCGCTGATAGAGGATGCTCACCAGTTTCTCGAGCAGCGGCCGCCGGCCCGTGGTGTCGCCGACCTTCACGTGCACCATCTGCTCGCGGTACTGGACGGGATCGCCGAGGCCGTAGATCGCCGATACTGTGGCGACGGTCACGACGTCCTCGCGCTCGACCAGGCTCGACGTGGCGCGCAGGCGGAGCCGCTCGATGTCGGCGTTGATCGACGCGTCCTTCTCGATGTAGGTGTCGGTCGAGGGGACGTAGGCTTCGGGCTGGTAGTAGTCGTAGTAGGAGATGAAGTACTCGACGGCATTCGAGGGAAGGAATCCCTTGAACTCGCCGTAGAGCTGCGCCGCCAGGGTCTTGTTATGGCTCAGGATCAGCGCCGGCATCCCCAGCTCGGCGATGACGTGGGCCACCGTCATCGTCTTCCCCGACCCGGTAACACCCAACAGGACCTGGTAGGGATCGCCGCGGTTGAACCCCCTGACCAGCTCGGCGATGGCCTGCGGCTGGTGGCCGGCGGGTTTGAACGGTGCTTCGACGCTGAGCGATGGCACGTCCAAAGATAAGCCGGAGGGCTCCAGAGTGGTGCAGACACATACGCTGATCGGCGGCGCGCCTCACGATCCACCGGGCACCCAATTTGCGTTTCGGGGATCGCATGAAGTGGTTTGCATCTGTGCTGCTGGCCGTGACCGTTGGAGCGTGCGCGCACGTACCCACGGTTGGTCCCGCGGCTTTGATGACCGGCGCGGGAACGCTCGATCTGCACAGCACCTTCGCGTGCAGAGGCTGCGTCGAACGCAACCCGGTGTCCGCGTTGCTGTACGACCCGCATCACCAGGCATGGCTGTACGCCGGGAACTACGCGCTGATCGGCGGGGTTACGCTGTGGACGGCCGCTCTGCACCGCAGGAAGTCACCGCTCTGGTGGGTGCCCACATCGCTGGTAACGGCGGCCTATCTCTATTCCTGGCGGCACAACCGCGGCGTCGCCGCCGCGCTGGATCACTGACCTCTCAGGTCTCGACGCGTTCGCGGCGGCCGACGTCGGTCACGCCTTTCACCTTGCGAACCGCCTTCATCACCTTGTTGAGATGGGAGAGATTTTCGACTTCCACCAGCGCGTAGCCGATCATCCCGCCTTCGCCGCTGGTGAGCTCGATGCCGCGGATGTTGGTTCCCGTCCCGGAAATCGCGGTGCAGACGTCGGCGTAGAGGCCGCGCCGGTCCTCGCCGGCCAGGGACACCTTCACCGTGAACAGCTCGCCTTCGACTTCCTGCCAGTCCAGATCCATCCGCCGCTCGGGATCGTCGAGTGACAGGAGGTTCGGGCAATCGAAGCGGTGGATGCTGATGCCGCGCCCGCGCGTGACGTAGCCGCTGACCTTGTCGCCGGGAACCGGCTGGCAGCATTGCGAGTAACGCACCATCAATCCGTCGACGCCCTGGATCTTGACCCCGCGGCCGACCCGCATCCGCTGCACCAGCCGCCCGATCGCGGTCGGCGGCGGGGGCGGCGGTGACTCGGCGGCCTCTTCGGGCAGCTCGGGGAAGAGGGCGCGCAGCACCTGCGCCGTGCCGATGTCGCCCCGGCCGAGCGCCGCCTCGAGATACGCGGCGCCGCCCAGGCCTAACGAGCGGGCCGCGGTCTCGCGCTGCTCATCGGTGATCTTCGACAGCCGCCGCCGGCGCACTTCGCGGGCGATGATCTCCTGGCCGAGGGCCACCGACGCCTCGTGCTCTTCCTGCTTGATCCACTGGCGGATTTTCTGGCGGGCCCGGCCGGTGCGCACGTGCGCCAGCCAGTCCTGCGACGGCCGCGCGTTCGGCGAGGTCAGGATTTCGACGGCGTCGCCGTTCTTGAGGGTACGATGCAGCGGCGCGATGCGGCCGTTGACCTTGGCGCCTTGGCAGCGGATGCCGACCTCGGTGTGGACCGCGAAGGCGAAATCGATCGGCGTCGCGCCCTTGGGCAATTGCTTGACGTCGCCCTCGGGGGTGAAGACGAAGATCTCGTCCTGGTAGAGGTCGATGCGCAGGAATTCGAGGAACTCCTGCGGCGTCTGCGCCTCCTGCTGGCGGTCGAGCAGCTGCCGGAACCACTGAAGGTGGCGGTCCAGCTCATCGCCGGGACGGCCTTCCTTGTAGAGCCAGTGCGCCGCGATACCGTACTCGGCGGTGTGATGCATCTCGCGGGTGCGGAGCTGGATTTCGTACAGGTGCCCGCCCGGCCCGAAGATCGTGGTATGCAGCGACTGGTAGCCGTTCGACTTGGGTTGCGCGATGTAGTCCTTGATCCGTTCCTGGAGCGGGGTCCAGTGCGCGTGGATGATGCCCAGCGCGTGGTAGCAATCGGGGACGGAGTTGACCAGCACCCGGATCGCCATCAGGTCGTAGATCGATTCGTACGGCAGGTCGCGGGTCTGGATCTTCCGGAAAATCGAATAGAGATGCTTGGGCCGCCCGGTGACCTCGACGTCGGCGATCCCCGCCTTCTCGAGCGCGCGCTTCAGCGGCTCGCGCATCTTCTCGACCAGGTCTTCGCGCTCGCCGCGCTTGGCCACGATTTTCCTGGCCAGCAGCTTGTAGTCGTCGGGCTCGAGGAACTTGAAGGCCAGGTCTTCCAGCTCGGCGCGGGCCTGGCCCATGCCGAATCGATGCGCCAGCGGCGCGTAGATCTCGCGCGTTTCCAGGGCGATGCGGCGCTGCTTTTCGGGCGGCAGGTGCTCCAGGGTGCGCATGTTGTGGAGCCGGTCGGCGAGCTTGATGATCACCACGCGCGCGTCGCGCGCCACCGAGACCAGCAGCTTGCGGTAATTCTCGACCTGCTCCTCGGCGCTGGAGCGGAACGTCAGCGAGCTGATCTTGGTGAGACCGTCGACGATCGACGCCACCTCGGGGCCGAACTCCTTCTCCAGCTCGGCGATGGTGACTTCGGTGTCTTCGGCAACATCGTGCAGCAGGCCGCAGGCAATCGACGGCGAATCGAGATGCTGCTCGATCAGGATGCGCGCCACCGCGATGCCGTGGCTGACCGCGGCGTCACCGCTCCAGCGCTTTTGTCCCTTGTGGGCGCGCGAAGAGAGCTGCCAGGCCCGCTCGATCAGGTCCAGATCGAGCCGGTCGGCGTACAGCTCCAGGACATCGGTGAGCCCCGGAATCGACGGGACACGGACGGCCGTCATGCCACTTCAATATAAGAAGCCGCCTGCGCCCTGCCCCTGCCCGTTTCTATGGTGCGGTCTTCACCATCAGGTCGTCGTAAAAAGCCGACTGCGTCACTGGCGACCCGGGAGAGCCGATGTAGGGCGCCAGGATCAGCTGGTTGAAGAGCATGGTCGCATGGGCGCCGGTCCGGAACTGGGCATTGGTCTTCTCGATGACCAGGGTTCCGTCGAACCAGTACCGCGCGATGCCGTCCGTCTGGCCGATGCCGGCCACGATGGAGTTGAGCTGGAAGTAGGCCTCCACGTGGTGCCAGTCGTTCTTGTACCCGGTGCCCGGAGTCGGCAGGAAATAGGACTGGCTGGTGCGCAGCTGCTTGCCGTTCAGGTACACGCCCCCGCCCGAATCGTAGCAATCGCCCACGATGCCGTCGGCGTTCCCGTTACAGCCGGATGCCGCACGGTTCTCCGTGGTCCCGATCAGGTTCACGTTGACCTTGGTCTGATCGATATTCAGACCATCCTGCCACCCCAGTTGGGGGAACCCGCCGGTCGCCTGGTAGTTGTGCTCCACGTACATCGTCAGGTGGGTGTCGGCGAGACCCGAGAAGTCACCGTCATCGGTGGTCAGAAAATAGAACTCGTGCGGGTGGAAGTTCTGCCCGGATCCCACCCAGTTGGTGCTGTACTTCACCCAGTAGCTGAGATAGACCGACGCGGTCGGCGTGAACTTGTGACGCGTGCCGACCCACGAGGTGCCGGTGGCGCCGCTGTTGAACTGGACCTGGAGCGATCTGGTCCCGCCATGGGCCTCGGCGGTGACGGTCGTGAATGCCGCGGAGTTGTCGTAGAAACCCCGCGACGTCAGGCTGTTATCCTCGAAGGCCTCACTGAAGAGCAGCGTGCCGCCTCCGCCCCCGCCCCCGCCCCCGCCGGCCGCGGACACCGAGATCGAGCTCGACGTGGCCGCCGTCAGCCCGCTCGACGTGAAGGTCAGCTGGTCGTTACCGGTTCCCGCAATCTTGAGGTTGGTGAAAATCGCGACGCCCGCCACCGCCGCGACCGTCGTGCTGCCGGACAGCATGCCGGTGCCGGAAGCGATGGACGCGGTCACCGACACGGTCGATCCGGCGACCAGCGCGCCGCTGGCGTCACGCACCTGGACGACCGGCTGGGTCGTGAAGCTGGTGCCATCGACCGCTCCGGCCGGTTGCGTCACGATGGCGAGCTGGGTGGCGGCCGGAGCACCGGTGGGCCCGCCCGTGGTAGTCCCGTCACCCTTGCCGCCGCACGACGCAGCGGCGCCTAACGACGCGAGCAGACTCACCCGCCACAACGCCCTGGTGCCTGGCTTCATCTGGTGCCTCCTGATGCCTGGAGCTGCGCCTTCACGACAGTCGCCAGGGCGCGGCTGTAGGCCGCGGCGTCGGTCGCGTCGATGTGCGAGCCATCATAACAGGCGAAATGCTGCAGCTCGGGGAAATCTTCTGTCGCCAGCGCCAGCGCCGGCGATTGCCGCGCGAAGGGATCCCAGAAAGTCGCGCGCGGATAGCGCCGCGCTTCGATCGCCCCGCGCTCGCCGCAGCCGGCGAGGTGCAGGAACACCACGCGGCCACCGCGTCCCTGGATCACCCGCGCGATCCGGTAGTAGCGCCCGCGCAGCGCGTCGAACTCCTCGGGAGTCGGGACCCGGCCTTCGTGCTCCGCGCCGGCGTGCCCGATTTCGTAGAAGCCGCGCTGAGGATCCCACTTGTTGGTGGCGATGAACTTCTTCTGCTGGATGGGACCGAAGCGGTCCGTGCGCAGGTGGAGCAGTCCCTTGTCGGGCATCAGCTCGCCGGTGCCGAGTCGCTTGAAAAATTCCGACGGCAACAGCTCCGGCGAACGGAAGACGAAAAACCGCAGCAGGTGAACCTGGAGCCAGGCCTCGCTCATGCTCGCGGGGCTGACGCGATCGCGGTCGTAACGGTCGAGGAGGCCGCGGCCGCGGGGCGCACCCTGCTGCCTGGCGTCGAAGGCATCAAGCGGCAGGACTTCGACGAGCACCGTGCCGCGATAGTCGGTCGAATCGGCGATGTAGTCCAGAATCGGCAGCGGCGCGTTCCCTGGCAGCGCGAGGTCGATCGGCGGCTTGCCGCCCATCACCGATTGCCAGGCCTGTGGATCGAGCGCGGCCTGGATGCGCGAGGTCCCCAGAGCGACGCTGGTTGCGTGCGAGAGCTGGGCGAAGGAGAGTATCCACGATTCGTCGGCGCCGTAGACCTGGGCGTAGTAACCCTTTATCCGCCAGGTGAGCTCGAGTCCACCGAGCAGGATCACGAGTCCCAGCAGCGTCAGCCGCCAGGTGCGTCCCCAGCCGCCGCGCGGCAGCCGGTCGTCAGAACTGGAAGTAGATGAACGCACGCGCGTCCCCGGAAACCAGGCAGAGGCTCACCAGCATCGCGGTCAGCGCCGTGGCCCTGACCCACGGCGACATCGCCTGCCACTTCGCTTCGATGCTGCTGTCGCGCAGCCACCAGTGGGTCGTCAGCAGCACCGCGGTGAGCGCCACGATGATGCTCCGGCCCAGCGTGCCGAGGAGGTGCGAATCGTGGCCTCCGGTCAGCATCGACCCCGACACGTGCCGGGCGGCAGCCAGCGTCGGAGCGCGAAAGAAGACCCACGTCAGGCACACGGCGGCATAGGTCAGCAACGCCAGCACCACCCGCGCGCCGCGGCCGGTCCACAGCGCCCGCGCACCCCAGCGGTCCTTCGCCTGCCGCTCCACGACGAGATAGCTGCCGTGGAGGCCGCCCCAGACCACGAAGCGCCAGGCGGCGCCGTGCCACAACCCGCCGAGCAGCATGGTGATCATCAGGTTCACGCGGGTACGCATGGCGCCCCGCCGGTTGCCGCCTAACGGGATGTAGAGGTAGTCACGCAGCCAGGTCGACAGCGAGATGTGCCAGCGCTGCCAGAAATCGGAGAAGCCGATCGCCGCGTACGGATAGCGGAAATTGTCCATCAGCACGAAGCCCAGGCACAGCGCGGCGCCGATGGCGCAGGTCGAGTAGCCGGCGAAGTCGAAGAAGATCTGGGCCGAGAAGGCGAGGGTGCCGAGCCAGGCGTCGGCGAAACCGGCGTGCGCCGCGGCCGAGTAGACGCGATCGGCAAAGGGAGCCAGAAATCCGTCGGCGAGAATGGTCTTCTCGAAGAGCCCGATGGTCATGAGGACCAGGCCCCAGCCCATCTGGTCCTTGTTGGCGCGCCGCTCCTGCGTCACCTGCGGCAGAAAGTCGGCGGCGCGGATGATCGGCCCCGCCACCAGGTGCGGAAAGAAGGTGATGAAGAAGGCGTAGTCGAGGAGCGAGTCCACCGGCTCCATCACCTTGAAGTACACGTCGATGGTGTAGGACAGCGTGAGGAAGGTGTAGAACGAGATGCCGATCGGCAGGATGATGCTCCACACCGGCGGCTGGTAGGCGATGCCGATGGAGTGCATCAGCACGGCGAAGTTATCGAGGAGAAAGCCGCCGTACTTGAAGAAGGCCAGTACGCCGAGGTTGAAGACCAGGCTCACCAGCAGCAGGAAGCGCCGGCCGTAGTGATTCCTGGTGCTGGCCATGCGGTTGGCAACCACCCAGTCGATTACGGTGGATGCCATCAGCAGCAGGACGAAAGGCGGATTCCAGGCGGCGTAGAAGACGTAGCTGGCCAGCAGGATGAACCACTTCTTCGCGCGCCAGGACATGGGCACCAGGTAGTAGACACCCAGGACCACGGCGAAGAAGAGGATGAAGGTCAGCGAATTGAAAATCACGCGCCGACAAGTTTACACCGCTTGCCATCCCAACACGAGCAGCCGGGACTACAAGAGCCCCGATTCCGCAAAGCTCAGGTAGCGGCCGTTCCCGATGATGATGTGATCGTAGACCGGGACGTCGATGATCTTCCCCGCCTCCACCAGCTGTCTTGTCACCGCGCGGTCGTCGGCGGACGGAGTCGGGTCCCCCGACGGGTGGTTGTGAGCCACGATGATCCCCGCCGCGGCCTCGGCGATCGCGCCGCGAAAGACCTCGCGCGGATGCACCAGCGAGCTGTTGAGGATGCCGCGGGTGATCAGCAGGTCACGCAGCACCGCGCTCTGGCTGTCGAGCGCGAGGACGTGAAACTCCTCGGCGGCCAGATCCGCCATGCGCGGTGTGAACCAGCGAAACACGTCGGCGGGGGAGCGGATGCGCGGACGGTCGCCCCGGCCCTCCTCCTGGAGCCGGCGGCCAAGCTCCAGCGCGGCGGCGATGCGCGCCGCCTTGGCCGCGCCCACACCAGGCGTCTGCGCCAGCTCGGCGACCTGGCGCCGGGCGATGCCGCCCAGCGTGCCGCTCGCCGCGAGAAGATCACCCGCCACTTCCAGCGACGTGCGTCCGGCGCGGCCCGTGGTGATGAGGATGGCGAGCAGCTCCGCCTGGGTCAGCGCCGCGGAGCCCAGGGCGTACAGCCGCTCGCGCGGACGATCGGTGATGAGGGCTACAACGGGCGGTGCCATGCGCGCCACGATACCAACACGCGCCCGGACGAGCATCGTCCGGGCGCGGCGTGACGGTTCGAAATCGTGCGTGCTGTGCAACCGTGGTCCTGGCCGTGCAGGGATTTCCGCGCGGCTCGTTATGCACCTGACCGGGTAGTCAGAGAGGAACCTGATTTGGAGCAATCATGAAGGCTCGTGTCGACCTTCCCGCATTCAGGATTATCCTGATATTGTCGCTTCTTGGTGCCGCCGCGTGTCACGACTCAAACACCCCGGTCTCCGTCACTCCGCCCGCGCCGCCACCCGCTCCACCGCCGCCACCGCCAACGCCACCTCCGCCACCGCCGCCACCAACCACGGGTACGTACCAGGCGATCGATCTCGGTGCAATCGACAGCGCCACGACTTCGGTGGCCCAGGCGATCGACAATAGTGGCCGCGTGGTGGGGACCAGCGGCAGCCGCGCCTTCATCTGGCAGAATGGCACGCTGACGGAGCTCTCCGGCCGCGCCAACGGCTACACCAGCAGCGCGCAGGTCATCCCCAATGGCGTCATCGGCGGCTACACCCAGGATGCAAGCAGCAAGTACGTGGTGACCTGGGACGCCGCCAGCGGCACGCGCACCCCGATGCCGATGTCGCGCTTGGGCGCGGTGAGCGTCACGGTGGTCGACATCAGGAGCGCCGGCCTGCTGGCGAACGTCTCCTATAACGATGTCACGGCCCTGAGCACTGCCAAGCTCTACAGCAACGGAACCGAGACCGACCTTGGCGCTTTCAACGCCAGTGTCCACCGCACCCAGGCCGCGGCAATGAACGCCGGTGGCCAGATCGTCGGCAGCAGTCTGGTCCAGCAATTCGGCTCCAGCGACGTTCTGCATCCGTTTCTCTGGGAGAATGGGTCGCTCCGTGACCTCGGCACCCTGGGCAGTTCGGCCTGTAGTGATCCATCCACCCAGGACTGCTCGACCGGCTACGCCGCGGGCATCAACGCCAGCGGCACGATCGTGGGCACCAGCTACACCGGCAACATTCCGGACAACCACTCGCGGCCCTTCATATGGCAGAGCGGAACGATGAAAGACCTCGGCGTCAACGCCGGCCATGATGCGTACGCCATGTTCATCAATGACCAGGGACAGATCGCGGGGCAATCGATTTCGGGCGGACCATGGCGCGGCTGGCGATGGAGCAACGGGACTGCGGTCGAATTCGCCACTCTCGGCGACGGCTGGGTGTCCGGCATGAATGTGCAGGGTTCAGTGATCGGCGCAACGACGACGGGCCCGAACCAGATGCACGCCTTCGTGTGGAACGGCAGTCAGATGATCGACCTGGGGGCCGGACCGCTGGGGCCTTCGAGCGCCGCCACGGCCATCAACGACCGAGGCGACGTGGTGGGTTGGAGCGGCGACGTCAACGACAATGGGCCGCGCCGCGCCGTGCTGTGGAAGCTGCGTTAGGCGCTACATCCCGGCCCCGTGGCACTTTTTGAATTTCTTCCCCGAACCGCAGGGGCAAGGATCGTTGCGGCCGGTCTTTTCCCAGCCGGCGGGTAAGTTGGCAGAGGGGCGAACGGGCAGGCGGGCAGACTGCGCTGCACCAGACACCGAGGGGGCACCGACCATTGCCTCCTCGGCGACGAGACCAGATGCGGCCGAGTCTTTTCTGCCCGTCTGCCCGTCTGTCCGATTGCCCGGCTGGCCCGGTAACGCGGGGCCGCTGAAGGTCCTCGGCGGCGCGCTCGGCGGCGGGGGCGGACCTCCGGCAGTCACCTGCACCTTGAGGAACTGCTCGGCAAACGCTCCGCGCAGATCGGCCATCAGGTCGACGAACATGGTGTAGGCTTCCTGCTTGTACTCGACCAGCGGGTCCTTCTGGCCCCAGGCGCGATAGGTGATCGCGTTGCGCAGCTGGTCGAGATCGTAGAGATGATCCTTCCACTTCTCGTCCAGCACCCGCAGCATCACCTGGCTCAGGATCTGCTCGGCGAGATTGTCGACCGCGACATCCCGGCCGGTCGGGTCGATCATCCGCAGGCCTTTGCCGTACTCGTCGAGCGCCGACACTTTGCGCTGGAAGGTGGCGCGAGCCTCGGTGCGGATCAGCTCCTTCAGGTCCGCTTCGACCAAGCCTGAACGAGTATCGAGCGCCGGCACCGACATCAGGTAGCGCATCTGGAGCTGCTCGTGGAGCGTCGCCAGATCCCACTGCTCGGGATGGCGCGAGCCGGCCATCGCTTCGGCGACCGGCTTCTCCATCGCCCCTTCGATCATGCGGATCGCTTCGGCCTTGAGCTCCTCCCCGCCCTCGAGGGCGAAGAGCCGCAGCGAGTAGATCACTTCCCGCTGCTGGTTCATCACGTCATCGTATTCGAGGAGCCGCTTGCGCTGCTGGAAGTTCTGCAGCTCGATGCGCTTCTGGGCGCCCTCGATGGACTTGCTCACCCAGGGATGCTCGATGACCTCGCCTTCTTCGGCGCCCATCTTGTCCATCAGCCCGGCGATACGGTCCGAGCCGAAGAGACGCATCAGGTCGTCTTCGAGCGACAGGTAGAAGATCGAGCCGCCGGCATCGCCCTGGCGGCCGGCGCGCCCCCGCAGCTGGCGGTCGATGCGCCGCGACTCGTGGCGCTCGGTGCCGATGATCTGCAGCCCGCAGGGCGGATCGCCGGTACACTTGAGCTCGGGGGAGGAGCCGCCGCTGCGCCCGACCGTTTCCATCGTCTGGCTGGGAATGCCTTCCTGCTGGAGCCGCTGGCAGACCGGGCAATGCGCGATGCCCTTGCCGAGTTTGATGTCGGTGCCTCGGCCGGCCATGTTGGTCGCGATGGTGATCGCGCCGGGCTGGCCCGCCATCGCCACGATCTCGGCTTCACGCTGGTGGTACTTGGCGTTGAGCACTTCGTGCTTGAGGCCGCGCCGCTTGAGGATCTTGGACAACGTCTCGCTGACGTCGACGCTCACCGTGCCGACCAGCACCGGCAGCTGTTCCTTGTTGATGCGCTCGATCTCGTCGCCGATGGCGTTGTACTTCTCGCGCCGGGTGCGGAAAATCCGGTCCTGCTTGTCGATGCGCCGGATCGGCCGGTTGGTGGGAATCACCGAGACTTCGAGGCTGTAGATCTTGAAGAATTCCTCTTCCTCGGTCTCGGCCGTCCCGGTCATGCCCGACAGCTTCTGGTACATCCGGAAGTAGTTCTGGATGGTGATGGTCGCGAGCGTCTGCGTCTCGCCCTTCACCTGCACGCCTTCTTTCGCCTCCACCGCCTGATGCAATCCGTCGGACCAGCGGCGTCCCGCCAGGATGCGGCCGGTGAATTCATCGACGATATAGACCTGGCCGTCCTGCACCACGTACTCGACGTCCTTCTCGTAGAGCGAGTGCGCGCGCAGCAGCTGGTGGACGATGTTGAGCTTCTCGCTCTTGGCGGCGTAGTCGCCCTCGAGCTTGAGCCGCGCCTCGACCTTCTCGTGCGGCGTCAGGTTCTCGTCCTTGTCGATCTTCAGCACTTCCTGCGACAGATCGGGGACCATGAAGAGGTCGGTCCCCTTGGGCGACATGATATCCACGCCCTTGTCGGTCAGGTGGACCGAGTGGCCCTTTTCGTCGATGACGAAGTAGAGCTGGTCCTCGATCTCGCGGAAGCGCTGCTGCGCCGCCGGAAGCCGGCGGTCGGCGATGTGCTGGAGCTCGATATCCTGAACGGCCTTCTTGCCGCCCTGCTCGTTGAGGAAGCGCATCAGCCGCTTGTGCTTGGGCATGCCGAGGCGCACCTGGTACGCCTTGGCCGCGCCATCGGCCTGGTTGCCGGCTTCCCAGAGCTTTTCAGCTTCGGCCATCATCTCGTTGGTGGCTTCGGTCTGCCGCCTGACGAGTCCGGCGACCTGCTGGTTGAACTCGGCGTACTTGGAATCGCTCTCGTCGGCGACGGCGCCCGAAATGATCAGCGGGGTGCGCGCTTCGTCGATCAGGATCGAGTCCACTTCGTCGATGATGGCATAGACATGCGCGCGCTGTACCCGCTGGGCGAGCGAGAAGACCATGTTGTCGCGCAGGTAGTCGAAGCCGAATTCGTTGTTGGTGCCGTAGGTGACGTCGCAGAGATAGGCGTTGCGGCGCTCCATCGACCCCGGCTCGGTGTCGTCGATGCAGCCCACGGTGAGACCGAGCCAGCGGTAGAGGTGGCCCATCCACTGCGAGTCGCGCCGAGCGAGGTAGTTGTTGACGGTGACGAGGTGCACGCCCGTCCCCGGAAGTCCATTCAGATAGATGGGAAGCGTCGCGACGAGGGTCTTGCCTTCGCCGGTCGCCATTTCGGCGATCTTGCCCTGGTGCAGCACCATGCCGCCGATGAGCTGGACGTCGTAGGGCACCATGTCCCAGCTCAAGTCGTGGCCGGTGACCGATACCTTCGTCCCCATCAGCCGGCGGCACGCTTCGCGCACCGTGGCGAATGCCTCGGGGAGCAGCTCGTCGAGAATCTCGGCCGTTCCCTCCTGGAGTTTCTTCTCTTCGCCGAGCAGCTGGCGATCCAGGGAATCGCGCTCGTCGGGATCGGCGCAGGCATGCTTTGCCGCGCGCAGCCGCTCGACCTCGGCCAGCGTCTCGCCGACTCGTTGGCTGATCCGCGTGCGGAAGAGCGCGGTCTGACCCTGGACTTCGGCATCCGACAGGCTCTTCAGCCGCGCCTCGTGCTCGTGCACCTGCTTCACCAGCGGGCGCAGCTGCTTCACTTCGCGCTGGAAGCGCGAGCCGAAGACCTTCGATACCATCTGCTGTAAAGGCATCAAGAAGCCCTGTGTGCAGACGCCACAGACGCAACAGGCGCCACCGTCCTGTACCGGGCACCGATGGCTGCCAACCACTGCGGCGCCTGAGGCGTCTGCATACTACTGCGCACTTCAATCACTGATAGAGTCCGTATTTAGAGATGTACTTCTCAACCGATTCCGGCACGAGATAGCGAATGCTCTTCCCCGTCAGGCAGCGCGCGCGGATATCGCTCGCCGAAATCTCGATGGCGGGCGTGGCCACCAGGTGCTTCACGAACGCCGACGTGACGTCGGGGGCGCCGGGACGGGTGAGCGCCGCGATCTCCGCGAGGCGCGCGACTTCGTCGGCGGCGCGCCAGCGGCCAAGCAAGGCCGCGGCATCGGCACCCATGATCAGCACCAGGCGCTCATCCGGCCGGCGCGAGCGCAGCAGCCGCAACGTGTCCACGGTGTACGACGGCGCGGGCCGCTCCAGCTCGCAGGTCTCGACCTGGAAGCGCGGGTAGCCGCCGATGGCGAGCCGCAGCATCGCGAGCCGCTGGTCGGCCGTGGCGGCGGGGTCCTGGGACTTGAGGGGCTGGCGGGCGCACGGCACGAACAGCACCAGGTCGAGTCCCAGGGCTTCCGCCGCCCGATCCGCCGCGATGAGATGCCCGTGGTGAATCGGGTCGAAGCTACCGCCCAGCAGGCCCGTTGCCACATTCGCGCCGCACATCCGCGCGGCTCCCGAAGTACTGGCGCAGGTGCGCGCACTTTTCTTCCAGCTCCTCGTGATATCCGATGGCGCGATACGACTGCACCAGCCGGATGAAGGCGTCGGGCACCAGCTCCGAGCTGGGATACTTGGCGATCATCCCGCTGAAATAGAGGATCGCGGAATCGTAAGCGCCCCGCTTCATGTACCAGAGTCCGTTCTGGTAGTCCTTGCGCGCAAAGGAATTCTGGATCTCGCGTACCCGGGCCTCGGCGAGCTGCGACGCATGGCTGTCGGGATACCGGCCCAGCAATTCCTGGTAGCTGGCCAGCGCCGTCTCGCCGTTGGACGGATCCAGCTCGGGGCGCTTCCAGAGCCGGGCGTACTGGTCGCCGACCCGCAACAGCGCGTAGGGCGCGAGCGAATCTGCCGGGTAGTCGTCGGCGACGCGGCGGAACTCGCGCGCCGCCGTGACCATTTCACCCAGGCTGGCGTAGGTCTCGGCCAGGTAGAACCGGGCCCGCGGCACCAGCGTGTCGCGCGCGCTCATCTCGAACTGCACGCGCTGGAATCCGGATTGCGCCTTGCCCCACTTGCCGTGCCGGAAGTCGCGCATCGCGGTGGTGTAGGCGGCCGACGGATCGATTTGCGGACGCACCGCCACCCGGCCGCCGTGGTGGCAGGCGGCCAGCACCAACAGCCCCACTCCGGGGACAAATCGCAACCAGCGTGATGGCATAGCCTTCAAAATACCCTCAAGTCGAGTCTGAGTTCCCGGTGAGCCGCTGCAGCTGCTCGCGCGCGCGTTGCGCGATCGGGTTGTCATCGTCCGCGCCGGTGATCGCTTTGCGATACGACTCGATCGCCACCGCGGTGTCACCGCCGGCCCACTTGGTGTCGCCGAGCAACACCCAGGCCAGTCGCATGATGCTATCCGGCACGCCGATCGTGATGGCGGCGCGGAACTGCCCTTCGGCGACGTCGAGCTGGCCCGAGGCCAGCGCGGCGCGCCCGGCATCGACCCGGCATCCCGCGAGGCCGCTCTTGGCGACGCGGGTCACCGCCGGCTCACTCGAGCGCCGGATCAGCGCGTCGAAGGCGCGCGCGGCCAGATCGCAGCGGCCGATGCGGCTGGTGGCGTCGGCCCAGACGCCGATCAGCGAATCGGCGAGCGAACCCGACGCGGCCGCTCCGGCGGCCAGCAGCAGATCGGGCTGTGGCGCGCCGCGCGGATCGAGCGCCCCTAACGCGAGACCGGGACCCAGCTCGGCCAGCCTCGTCGGCGCGAGCCGGCGCAATCCGCCGAGCGCCAGCCGCAACGCCGCCACGTCGCGCGCGGCGATAGCGGAGCGGGCGGTGCGCACCAGGCCGTCGGAGGCTTCGCTGCTCCGGGCCCGGTCGAGACCGAGATCGGCGTAAGCCGCGGCGGCCTCATCGAGTTCGCCGGCGTGCAGGGCGGCGGCGCCGGTCTTGGCCCGGAGCGCCGAGGTCGGGCGATGCTGCCGCGCCGCGAGCCGGTACTCCGCCAATGCATCCACCCAGGACTGCTCGGCGTAGCGACGGTCGCCCAGGCGTTCGTGATCGGTGCCCCTGGAACAGTTCACAGTCGCCACAGCCGCCAACACGACAGTGCACAGTCGCCACAGTCGCCGCCGTAGTGAACTGTCACCGGTGCACGGTTCGCGGTGCACTACTGTGGCGACTGTTGCGGCCGTCTTATCCACCGACCCGTTGCAACAGCGAGAGATACGCGCTCACCCGCACATCGGACGGCGCCAGTCTCCTGGCTTCACCCCACGCCGCCCGCGCCCCCTCCATGTCCTTCAACAGGTAACGCGCCATGCCTAACGCGACGTGCGCGTCCACGAATCCGGGCCGCCGCGACGTGATCGACTGCAGCTCGTCGCGCGCCGGCTCGAGATTCCCCTCGTCGAGGTAGAGCCTGGCGAGGCGATAACGCAGGTCCACGAATTCCGGCCGCAGCTGCGCGGCGGTCTCGAACTGCGCGATGGCCTGGGTCCGCCCACCCGCCTCCAGGTACGCATCGCCCAGCTCGGCGTGCAGGTTGGCGAGCTGCGAGGCGGCCGGCGCGGCGAAGCCGGTATGGTCGACGGCGCCAAGCTGCTGCGCCTCGGCGAAGGCCGCCGCGGCCTCGTCGCCCTGCCCCATGTCGCTCAGTGTGACGGCGCGATTGAGCTGGGCATCCACGTAGCGCGGATTGAGCTTCAGCGCGGCATCGAATTCGGCCATCGCTTCCGTTCTCTGTCCCACCATCGCATGGGCCAGGCCCAGGAGATTGTGGGCATCGGCGAAGGCCTGGCCCGACACCACCAGCTCCTTCAATAGATGGATGGCGGCATACGCGTCCCCCGCGTCGAGCCGCTCGCGGGCGCGCTTCACGAGATGTTCAGGCCTGGGTTCCATGGAGCTCCTCGTACCAGCGGACGAATCGCGGAATGCCGTCCTCGACGGCCGTGGTCGGGCGATAGTCCAGCAGGGCGCGTGCCCTGGAAATATCGGCGGCGGTGCGCTTCACGTCGCCCGGCTGCATGGGACGCCGCTCGATGACGGGCGTGCGTCCGAGCGCCGAGCCGATGAGCGCGATCAGCGTGTCGAGCCGCGTGGTTTTCGATTCGCCCAGGTTCACGATCTCGAAGGCCGCCCCGGGCTGGTGTGCCCAATCGGTCGCGGCGACCACGCCCTGGACGATGTCATCCACATAGGTGTAGTCGCGCTCGGTCGAGCCGTCGCCGTACTGGAGAACCGGCTTCCCCGCGGCGATCAGCCGCGTAAAGGTATGGATCGCGAGGTCGGGGCGCTGCCGCGGCCCGTAGGCCGTGAAAAAGCGCAGCGAGATCGCCCGCATTCCATAGAGGTGCACGAAGGTCGAGGTCAGCAGCTCGCAGGCCCGCTTGGTCGCGGCATAAGGCGATATCGGGTCGAGCGCGGGATAGTCTTCGCGGAACGGCACCGGCGCCGTATCGCCGTACACCGACGAGCTGCCGGCCAGCACGAAGGCGGTGACGCCGGCATCGCGCGCCGCCTCCAGCATCGTCGTCGTCCCCTGGATGTTGGTGGATACATAAGCCTGGGGGTCCAGCAGCGAGGGCCGCACCCCCGCCTTCGCCGCGAGATGCACGATCACATCGCCCGTCGCCAGCAATCCTCTCACCAGGGCCGCATCGCGAATGTCGCCTTCGACGAAGCGGAATCCCTTCGCCTTTTTCAGCCCGCCGAGGTTCTGCTCCTTCACCTCGCGGCCGTAGAAGGCATCGAAGTTGTCGAGTCCGACGACGTCATCGCCGCGCGCGACGAGGGCCTCGCTGACGTGCGAGCCGAGGAAGCCTGCCGCGCCGGTGACGAGGACCCGCACTACGACCTGAGGCTCTTGAAGTACGCGATGGTCTTCTTCAATCCGTCTTCGAGCGGCACCGCCGGCGACCAGCCCAGCGTGGAGCGGGCACGCGTCAGGTCGGGTTGGCGGATCTTGGGATCGTCCACCGGCAGCGGCTCGCGAATGATGGTCGACGTCGATCCGGTGAGCCGCAGCACGTTATCGGCCAGCTGCTGGACGGTGAATTCCTTGTCGTTGCCGATATTCGTGGGATCGTTGGTGCCCTGGTGGAAGAGGCGCGTGATCCCCTCGACCAGGTCGTCCACGTAGGTAAACGAGCGTGACTGGCTGCCGTCTCCGTAGACGGTGAGCGGTTTCCCTTCGAGCGCCTGGACGATGAAGTTCGACACCACCCGGCCGTCGCGCTCGCGCATCCGCGGCCCATAGGTGTTGAAGATGCGGACGATGCGCGTGTCCACGCCATGATGCCGGTGATACGCCATGGTCATCGCTTCGGCGAAGCGCTTGGCCTCGTCGTAGACGCCGCGCGGACCCACCGGATTGACGTTCCCCCAGTAGCTCTCCGGCTGGGGATGGACCAGCGGATCTCCGTACACCTCGGAGGTCGACGCCAGCAGGAACCGGGCCTTCTTGGCCATCGCCAGGCCGAGGGCCTTGTGGGTGCCTAACGATCCCACCTTGAGCGTCTGGATCGGCAGCTCGAGATAGTCGCGCGGGCTGGCCGGCGAAGCGAAGTGCAGCACGCCGTCGAGCGGGCCCTGGACGAAGATGAAGTTCGTGACGTCCACCTGGTGGAAGGCGAACTTCGACTGGCCGGTCAGGTGCGAGATGTTTTCCGCCCGTCCGGTGATGAAGTTGTCCATGCCGACCACCTCGTGGCCGTCGGCGAGGAAGCGGTCGGCGAGGTGCGAACCCAGAAAGCCGGCGACGCCGGTGATCAGCACCCGCATCAACGGCGACCGATCGAGTCGTACGTGAAACCGGCGCCGCGGATGCGGTCGATGTCGTAGAGGTTGCGCGCATCGATGATCACGGCGCGCTTCAGCTTCGACTTCACCAGCTCGAGATCGAGCACCCGGTATTCCTGCCACTCGGTCAGCACCACCAGCGCATCGGCGTCCTGCAGCGCGTCGTAGCGGTGCTCGGCGTAGGTGACCCGGTTGCCGAACCGGCGCCTGGCCTCGTGCATCGCCTGCGGGTCGTGAACCACCGCGACCGCCCCCGCGTTCAGCAGGCCCTCGACCACCACCAGCGCGGACGACTCGCGCATGTCGTCGGTCTGCGCCTTGAAGGCCAGGCCCCAGACCGCGACCCGCGCGCCCTTGAGGTTGCCCCCCAGCGCCTTCTTCAGCTTCTCGAAGGGAACGCGCTTCTGCGCGTCGTTGGCGTGGTCCACCGCTTCGAGCACTTCCAGGCCGAAGCCGACCTGGCGGCCGGTGGTCACCAGCGCCTTCACATCCTTGGGGAAGCACGAGCCGCCGTAGCCGGGCCCGGGATACAGGAAGTGCCGGCCGATCCGCTCATCGGAGCCGATGCCCAGGCGCACGTTGCGAACGTCGGCGCCGACCCTCTCGCAGAGATTGGCGAACTGGTTCATCATGGTGATCCGGACCGCGAGCATCGCGTTGGCGGCGTACTTGGTCACCTCGGCCGACGGGATGTCCATGAAGATGATCGGATTTCCCTGCCTGACGAATGGGCTGTACAGCTCCTGGAGCAGCCGCTGGGCCTCGGGATGGTCCACGCCCACCACCACGCGGTCGGGCTTCATGAAATCCTGAACCGCCGCCCCTTCCTTCAGGAATTCGGGATTCGATGCGATGTGGAAGGGCTTCTGCGTCCGCGCGGCGACGGCGGCCCGCACCTTCTCGGCCGTCCCCACCGGCACCGTGCTCTTGGTGACCACCAGCTTGGTGGTGGTCATATGCCGGCCGATGGTGTCGGCCACGGCGAGCACGTGGGTCAGGTCGGCGGAGCCGTCCTCGTCCTGCGGCGTGCCCACGGCGATGAAGATGACCTCGCTCTGCTCCACTGCGTCGCCGACGTCGGTGGTGAAGCGCAGCCGGCCTTCTTCATTGTTGCGGACCACGAGCGGCTCGAGGCCCGGCTCGTAGATGGGGATCTCGCCGCGGTTCAGCCGGGCGATCTTGTCGGCGTTGACGTCGGCGCAGACGACGGTGTTACCGCTCTCCGCCAGCCCGGCGCCGATGACCAGCCCGACGTAACCCGTTCCAATGACCGCGACCTTCATGCCGTCCGCTCCCCGTACCAGCTCTGGTAGAATTGCCGGTAGCGGCCGTCTTTGACGGCGCGCCACCAATCATCGTGTTCGCGATACCACCGCACGGTCGCCGCGAGGCCATCCTCGAAACTCCAGCGCGGCGACCAGCCCAGTGCGGCGCGCACGTGCGCCACGTTCATCGCATAACGGCGGTCGTGCGCGGGCCGGTCGGTCACATGACGGATCAGCTCGGGCGGCGCGCCGATCGCCGCCACCACGCGCCGCACGATCTCGATATTCTCGCGTTCCGCCTCGCCGCCGAAATTGTAGACCTCGCCGGCCTTTCCCCGCTCCAGCGAGACCAGGATGCCGCGGCAGTGATCCTCGACATGGATCCAGTCCCGCACCTGCCGGCCGTCGCCGTACACCGGAAGCGGCTGCCCCTCGATCGCGTTGGTGATCATCAACGGGATCAGCTTCTCGGGAAACTGGTACGGACCATAGTTGTTCGAGCAGCGCGTCACCACGATGTCCATGCCATGGGTTCGCGCGTAGGCCAGCGCCAGGTGATCCGCCCCCGCCTTGGATGCCGCATAGGGACTGGTCGGATTCATCGGCGTCGTCTCGGTGAACGGCGCGTCGCCGGGTCCGAGAGCGCCATAAACCTCGTCGGTCGAGACCTGCACGAACCGCCTGGTCCCGGCGGCGCGCGCCGCGTCGAGCAGCGTCATCGTGCCGAGGATGTTGGTCCGGACGAAGGGTCCCGCCGACAGAATCGAGCGGTCCACGTGCGACTCGGCCGCGAAATTCACCACGGCGTCGCAGCCCTCCAGGGCCGCCCTCGCCGCTTCAGCATCGGCGATATCTCCGCGCACGAAACGGTAGCGCGGCTGCCCATCCACATCCTTCAGATTCGCGGGGTTACCCGCGTAGGTCACGAGGTCGAGGTTCACCACCGACCACGCCGGCCGCTCGGCGAGTACCAGGCGCACGAAGTTGGAGCCGATGAACCCCAGACCGCCGGTGACGAGGATCTTCATCGGCTCGCTCTTCCGGTCATGGGTCCTCGCGCTCCCAGGCGGAGCACGGCAGCGAGCCGGTCGTGACGTAGCTCTCGACATCGCGCTGCCAGGGCGGCAACGGCCGGCCCAGGGCGCGCGCGGTTGCGGCGGTGTCCAGCACCGCGAAGCGCGGCCGGGGAGCCGGCCGGCCAAGCTCGGCACTGTCGCACGGCGACACCAGCGCCGGATCGGCGCCGGCGGCGGTGTAGATCAGGCGCGCCACCTCGAACCAGGTCGTCGATCCCGAGGGCGCGACGTGCCACACCCCGCCGCTGCCGGCCTTCACCAGCTCCAGCAGTACCGATGCGATGAACCGGCTCGAGGTCGGCGCGCCGTGCTGATCCTGCACGACCCGCGATGGGGTCCGGTTCGCGGCGCGTTCCCGCATCGTGTCCACGAAGTTCCGGCCGCCCGGGCCAAAAACCCAGCCGGTGCGCGCAATCATCCAGTTCCCCCCGGCGGCGCGCACGGCCTGCTCGCCGGCGGACTTGGCTCTGGCGTAGGCGCCGGCCGGACGAAGCGGCGCGTCAGTCGGCAGCGGCCCTTCGCGCTCGCCGTTCAGCACGTAGTCGCTGCTGACGTACACGCACCTGGCTCCTGCCGCACGGCACGCCGCGGCGACCGCGCCGGTCCCGGCGCCGTTCACGGCCAAGGCCAGATCGGGCTCGCGTTCAGCGCGATCCACATCGGTATACGCGGCAAGGTGGACCACCACATCGGGGCGCGCATCGGCGATGACGGCCGCCACGTCCGGGGCGCGGGTCACATCCATTTCACGCCGGGTCCAGGGGACGACGTCGTGTCCGGCGCGGCGCCAGAGCGGCACGAGTGTGGTTCCGACCAGCCCGCCGGCGCCGGTCACACCGATGCGCAATGTGTCAGCGCGCCGCCTTGGCGCGGTCGGCGATGGCGTGCCGGGTATCGACCACGGAGTGCGCTTCGCGCGCGATCATCGCGTAATCGAAGTTGGTATGATCGGTGACGAGCATGACGCAATCGGCCTTGCGCAGCGTCGCGGCATCGAGCGGGATCGATTTCAGCGCGACCCCGTCCTCGTGCAGCTCGTCGATGTAGGGATCGTGGTACTGGACCTTCGCGCCCATCTGCTCGAGCAGCCGGATGATGTCGAGCGCCGGACTCTCGCGGACGTCGTCGATGTCCTTCTTGTAGGCGACGCCGAGGATCAGCACCACCGAGCCACGCACCGACTTGGCGGCGTCGTTGAGCTGGGTGGTCACCCGCGAGACCCAGTACTCCGGCATCTCGGCATTGATCTCGCCGGCCAGCTCGATGAAGCGGGTGCGGTAGTTGAGCGTCCGCATCTTCCACGCGAGGTAATGCGGGTCGAGAGGAATGCAGTGTCCGCCCACGCCGGGACCGGGCGTGAACTTCATGAAGCCGAACGGCTTGGTCGACGCCGCCTCGATGACTTCCCAGACATCGACGCCCAGCTTGTCGCAGACGATCGCCATCTCGTTGACGAGCCCGATGTTCACCGAGCGGAAGGTGTTCTCGAGCAGTTTCACCAGCTCGGCGGCTTCCGGGGAATCGACCGGCACCAGCCGGTCGATCGCGGGGGCGTAGATCGCCACCGCCACGTCGGTGCAGGTCGGCGTGATGCCGCCCACGACCTTCGGCGTGTTGCGGGTACCGTACTTGGGATTGCCGGGATCGACGCGCTCGGGGCTGAAGGCGAGGAAGAAATCTTCGCCCACCTTGAGTCCGCCCTTCTCGAGGGCGGGCAGCATCAGCTCGCGCGTGGTGCCGGGATAGGTGGTGCTTTCGAGGACGATGAGCTGTCCCGCGCGCAGGGCGCGCGCAACGCTCTCGGTCGCGGCGACGATATACGACACGTCCGGATCGCGGGTCTTGGAGAGCGGCGTCGGCACCGCGATGGCGATGCAGTCGGGCTCTTTCATCCGCGACAGGTCGGTGGTCGCCGAGAACTTGCCGCTCTTGATGAACTTGGCGAGGCGCGTGGAGGGGACGTCCTGCACGTGCGAGGTCCCGCCGTTGAGCTGGTCGACGACGCGCTTGCTGACGTCGAAGCCGATGACCGAAAATCCCGCTTCGGCCATTTCCATGGCCAGCGGCAAGCCCACGTAGCCCAGTCCCACGATTCCGACGATGGCCGTGCGGTCTTTGGCCCTCTGCTTCAGCTGTTCCCCAAGTTTATTCGTCACACCGACACTCCAATGGGTTGTCCATGTTGCTTGAGCGATTCCGTCGCCGCGGCGAGAACCCGCACCACGCGGACGCCATCGGCGGCGTCGCTGCGGGGCTTGGTCTCGCGCCGGGCCACGGCGAGAAAATGTCCCAGCTCGGCCGCGAGCGGCTCGATGTTGGGCAACCGGGGGATGTAGATGTCACCCTCCCGGATCTGCAGTGATTCGCCGTAGGACCGGTACTCTGGCGGCCGGTCCACACCCTTGTCGTACAGCCGCAGCTTCTCGCGCGGCTGCATGTCGTCGAAGACCGCCATCTGCTTCGAGCCGACCACGGTGAGCTTGCGCTCCTTGTTGGGATCGAGCCATGACAGCTGCACGTGGGCGATGACCCCCGAAGCGAACTCCATCGTGAGAAAGACCACGTCCTCGATGCCCGGCTGGAGGTAGCTCTTTCCCGCGGCGGCCACCGTCACCGGCGCTTCACCCATGAGGAAGAGCGCGACGCTGACGTCATGCGGCCCGAAGCTCCACAACGCATTCTCGTCGGGACGGATCTGTCCCAGATTCACCCGCTGCCCGTACACATAGTAGATCTGTCCCAGCGCGCCGGCGGCGATCATCTCCCGCAACCGCTCGACCACCGGGTGATACTCGAGCAGGTGACCGGCGAGCAGCGGCACATTGGCCTTCTCGGCGCGCGCCGCCATGTCTTCGGCGTCCTTCACCGAGAGCGCGAAGGGCTTCTCGACCAGCGCCGGAATGCCGGCGGCGATCGCCTTCCGCGCCAGGTCGGCGTGCGTGGTCGCGGGCGCGGCGATGACCACCGCTTCGACCCTGGACAGCAGGGCGTCGGCGTCGTCCGTAACCAGCACCGCCGGATACTGCCGGGACAGTTTCTCCCGCACCGCGGCCGACGCGTCGCAGACAGCCACCAGCTCCGCGCCGGCCATCGTGGCCAGGGTGCGGACGTGGTTGCGGCCCCAGTTTCCGGCGCCGATGACGCCGACCTTCAATCGGCTCATGCGCCGAAGAAGGAGCGGATCGCGCCCACTACGTGGTCCTTCTGCGCCTGCGTCATCTCCGGATAGACCGGCAGGGCGAGCACCCGGCCCGAGGCCCGCTCGGCCACCGGCATCTGGCCGGCCTTGCCGCCGAGGTCGGCAAAGCAGGGTTGCAGATGCAATGGCACCGGATAGTAGACCATCGAGCCGATCCCGGCCGCCTTGAGGTGCGCCTGAAGCTCATCGCGGCGATCGGCGTCGATCATGTACTGATGGAAAATGTGCTCGTTCGCCTTGTCGGTGACCGGGGTGCGCACCCCGCCGACACCCGCCAGCGACCTGGCATAGAAAGCGGCGTTGGCGGCCCGCGCCTCGCTCCACTGCTGGAGCCAGGGAAGCTTGGCGAGCAGCACCGCGGCCTGGAGCGCGTCGAGCCGCGAGTTGAATCCGACTTCCTCATGATGGTAGGTCTTGATGCCGCCATGCGTGCGCAGCATCCGGATGCGCTTTTCCATCCGGTCGTCGGAGGTGACGACCATGCCGCCATCGCCCCAGCCGCCGAGATTCTTGGTCGGAAAGAACGAGAAGCCGGTGGCGCTGCCCATTTCGCCGGCCGTGCGCCAGGCGCCATCGACCTTGCGGCGCGCGCCGATCGCCTGCGCCGCATCCTCGATGACCGCGATGCCGCGCGGCGCGGCGAGCTTCATCAGCTCGAGCATCGGCGCCATCTGACCGTAGAGGTGCACCGGCATGATCGCGCGGGTGCGCGGACCGATGGCCGCCTCGACTTTGGCGACGTCGAGGTTGTAGGTATCGGCATCGATATCCACGAACTTCGGCGTGCCGCCCGCGTTGTGGATCGCGCCGGCGGTGGCGAAGAAGGTGAACGTCGGACAGATCACCTCGTCGCCCGGCTTGAGATCGAGCGCCTTCAGCGGCAGCAGCAGTGCGTCGGTCCCGCTCGCCACGCCGATGCCGTATTTGGCGTGCGACAGCGCCGCGATGCGCACTTCGAGATCCTGGACCACCTGGCCCAGGATGAAAGTCTGCCCCTCGATCACCGGCATGACCTTCTGCATCACCGCATCACGAATGGTCGCGTGCTGCGCCTTGAGATCGAGAATCGGAACGTTCATCGGTGTGATGGCGGTACTCATTCCTGGATCAATGCTCCCTTGTCTTCGTGATAGCGGGTCCCGCAACGCTCGCAGGTCCCCTTCCCCTGGGTCAGCGCGAGCCGTTCGCCGCACTGGCACATCCAGCCGATCTGGCGCGCCGGATTCCCGACCACCAGTGCGTAGTCCCTCACATCCCTGGTGACCACCGCGCCCGCGCCGACGAAGCTGAACCGCCCCAGCGTGTTGCCGCAGACCACCGTGGCATTGGCGCCGATGCTCGCCCCTTGCCTGACCAGGGTGCGCTCGTACTCGCCCCGCCGGTTCACGTGGCTGCGCGGCGTGCCGACGTTGGTGAACACCATCGACGGTCCGCAGAAGACGTCGTCTTCCAGCTCGACGCCTTCGTAGACCGAGACGTTGTTCTGCATCTTCACGTTGTTGCCGAGCTTCACGCCCGGCATGATCACGCAGTTCTGGCCGATGTTGCACCGCTCGCCGATGATGGCGCCGGGCAGCACGTGACAGAAATGCCAGATCTTCGATCCCTTCCCGACGACGGCACCTTCGTCGACGAACGACGAAGGATGCACGTAGTAATCACTCACTTCGAATCTCCCAGGACCTTCACCTCGAGCTCGAGCTCGAGACCGAATTCCTTGAACACGGCGGTACGCGCGACGTCGATGAGCTTGAGCACGTCGTCGGCCGTCGCGCCGCCCTTGTTGACGATGTAGTTCGCGTGCATCGGCGAGATCTCCGCACCCCCTACGCGCCGGCCCTTGAGGCCGCACTTCTCGATCAGCCGTCCCGCGGTCATCAGATCGGGGTTCTTGAAAACGCTGCCGCAGCAGGGCTGGTCGAACGGCGTCCCTTCGCGGCGCTTCTTGAGGTGGAGCGCCAGATCTGCTTTCACCCGGTCGGCGTGCGATTCCTCGAGCTTCACGGTGCAGCCCAGCACCACGGAGCCCTCGAGCCCGCTGCGCCGGTAGCTGAAGTTGATGGCCTTCTTCGCCCGCTCCTCGACCTCGCCCTTGGGGGTCAGCAGCGTGACCGATTGGGTGACCTTCTCGAAATCCTGGCCGTGCGCGCCGGCATTCATGAACACGCCGCCGCCCACCGTTCCGGGGACGCCGACCAGCCGTTGCACGCCGGCCATGCCCGCATCGGCGGCGCGCCGCGCCAGCAACGGCGTCGGCAATCCCGCGCCCACCTTCCAGACATTGCCCTTGGCGGCGACCAGGTCGAGTCCCTTGCCGATCTTCAGCACCAGGCCGGCAAAGCCGCCGTCCTTGACCAGCACATTCGAGCCCAGGCCGAGGACCATCCACGGCATCCCGCGTCCCTTGGCCCAGGCGATGGAGGCGGCCACCGCCTCGTTGTCCCCGGGGGTGAAGTGCACCCGCGCCGGACCGCCGATCCGGAAGGTGGTGTGCCTGCCTAACGGTTCATCGTACTTCACCGTCCCGGCGAGCGAGGGGAAGCCGAGACCGGCGCCCTTGGATCCGGGCGACGCTTTCTTGGTCTTGGGCGGTCCCGCGGGCGGCGCGGCTTTCGCCGCCGCCGCTGCCGCGGCTGCCGCCGCTGCTTTGGCGGCCGGCTTGACCGGTGCGGCTGGTTTGACCGGTTTGGCCGGTTTGGCCGGAGTTTTCGCCGCCGGCCGGGCCGGAGGCTTGGCGGCCGGCTTTTTCGCCGGCGGTTTCGCGGTCTTGGCCAACTTGGTCACCTTTTTCTTCGCGGCCATCAGCCGGCCCTCGCCGCGACGGGCGCGAGCCTGCCGTAGCGCTCCTGGATCGACAGGACCTCGCCCTTGCGGCTGCGCAGCGCGATGATCGCGTCGCACGCCGCCGAGGCGGCGGACATGGTGGTGGTGTAGGGAACCCGGTGCATGAGTGCGGCGCGCCGGAGCTCGTAGTCGTCGCGCTGGGAGAATTTCCCGAGCGGTGTATTGATGAGCAGCTGCACATTCCCCGCCACGATGAGGTCCACGGCGTTGGGACGGCCTTCCCAGACCTTGAGAATCCGTTCGCACGGGACGCCGCGGCGCGTGAGAAAACGCGCGGTGCCCTCGGTCGCATAGATCCGGAAACCCATCCCCTGGAAGCGTGATACGATCGGCGTTACGGTCGGCTTGTCGCGGTCGTTGACCGTGACCATGATGGCGCCCTCGAGCGGCAGCGCGCCGTCGGCGGCGATCTGCGCCTTGGCAAAAGCCCAGCCGAAGGAATCGGCGATGCCCATGACTTCGCCGGTGGAGCGCATCTCCGGCCCGAGCAGCGTGTCGACTCCCGCGAGCTTGGTGAAGGGAAAGACCGCTTCCTTCACCGCCACATACGTCATCTCGACTTCGGCGGTGTAGCCCAGCTCCTCCAGCGTCTTGCCGACCATCGCACCGGCGGCAAGCCGCGCCAGCGACACACCCGTCGCCTTCGACACGAACGGCACGGTGCGGGAGCCGCGCGGATTCACTTCGAGGCAGTACACCGTGCCGTCCTTGATCGCGTACTGCACGTTGATCAACCCGATGACACCCAGCGCCTCGGCCAGGGCCCGGGTATGCCGCCGCATCGTCTCGGTCTCTTCTTCCCCGATGAGATAGGGCGGCAGCACGCAGGCGGAATCGCCCGAGTGGATGCCGGCGTCCTCGATATGCTGCATGACGCCGCCGATGACGACCTGCTTGCCATCCGAGATGGCATCCACGTCGGCCTCGAAGGCGTCCTCGAGAAACCGGTCGATGAGCACGGGGTGCTCGGGCGCCACGCGCGCCGCCTTGTGGAAGTAGCTGCGCAGCGAGCCTTCGTCGTAGACGATTTCCATCGCCCGGCCACCGAGCACGTACGACGGGCGGACCAGCACCGGATAGCCGACGCGCGCCGCGACCGCCGCGGCCTCGTCGGTGCTCGTCGCGGTCCCCGAGGGGGGCTGGGTGATGTTCAGCTCGCGGGCGATCTGCTCGAAGCGGCGCCGGTCTTCGGCGATGTCGATCGCGTCGGGCGAGGTGCCGAGAATGGTGACGCCGGCGGCCTCGAGGCGCTTGGTGAGCCGCAGCGGCGTCTGGCCGCCGAGCTGCACCACGACGCCTTTGGGCTTCTCGCGATCGACGATCTCGATGACGTCTTCGAAGGTCAGCGGCTCGAAGTAGAGCTTGTCGGAAATATCGAAGTCGGTGGAGACGGTCTCGGGATTCGAGTTGATCATGATGGTCTTGTAGCCCATCTCCCGGAACGCCAGGCCGGCGCGCACGCAACAGTAGTCGAACTCCACCCCCTGCCCGATGCGGTTGGGGCCGGAGCCGAGGATGATGATGCCCGCTTCGCCGAAGGGCACCGACTCGTTCTCTTCGTCGTAACTCGAGTAGAGGTACGGCGTCGCCGAAGGGAATTCGCCGGCGCAGGTGTCCACCGTCTTGTAGGCCGGCCGCACCCCCAGCTTCCAGCGCTCGGCGCGGATGGCGTCCTCGCTCACGCCGGCGAGCAGGGCGAGCTGCTTGTCGGAGAATCCCATGCGCTTCATCCGGCGCAGCTCTTCCGTGCGCTCGGCGTCGGCGCGCGGCCGCGCGGCCGCGCCGCTGCTCGCCTGAAATTCCCGTTCCGCCTCGACCAGCTCGGCCATCTGGCCGACGAACCACGGGTCGATGCCGGTGAGCCGGGAGATCTCTTCGGCGCCGATGCCGCCCTGCAAGGCGCGCTTGAGCTGGTAGATCCGCTCCGGCGTCGGCTTCTTGATCGCCACGCGGATGGTGTCGATATCATCGTGCTCGAGCCGGTCTTCTTCCAGGTCACGGCCCAGGACCCAGCCGGCCCGGTCGATTTCGAGGGCGCGGATGCCCTTCTGGAAGGCCTCCTTGAAGGTCCGCCCGATGGCCATCGACTCGCCGACCGACTTCATCTGGGTGGTGAGGCCGGGATCGGCCGCCGGGAATTTCTCGAAAGCGAAGCGGGGGAACTTGCACACCACGTAGTCGAGCACCGGCTCGAAGGAGGCCGGCGTGGACTTGGTGATATCGTTAGGCAGCTCGTCGAGCCGGTAGCCGACGGCGAGCTTGGTGCCCATGCGCGCGATCGGGAACCCGGTGGCCTTCGAGGCCAGGGCCGAGGAGCGGGACACGCGCGGATTCATCTCGATGACCAGCATCTCGCCGTCGGCGGGATTCACGGCGAACTGGATATTGCAGCCGCCGGCCTCGACGCCGATTTCGCGGATGATGGCGATCGCGGAATCGCGCATCGCCTGATATTCGCGGTCGGTGAGGGTCATCGCCGGGGCGACGGTGATGCTGTCGCCGGTATGCACGCCCATGGGGTCGAGATTCTCGATCGAGCAGACGATCACCACGTTGTCGGCGCCGTCGCGCATCACCTCGAGCTCGAATTCCTTCCAGCCGATGACGCTGCGCTCGATGAGCACCTGGCCCACCGGCGAGAGCTCGATGCCGCCGCTCACCAGCTCCTGGAGCTCATCGGGGTTGTAGGCGATGCCGCCGCCGGTTCCGCCCAGCGTGAAGCTCGGCCGGATGATGGCGGGGTAGCGGGTGCGCTCGACGATCCCCGCCGCATCCCTCGCGTCGCGGCAGAATCCGCCCATCGGCACCTTGAGGCCGATGCGCACCATCGCCGCGGCAAATTCCTCGCGGTCTTCCGCCATCGCGATCGCGCGCGCGTTGGCACCGATCAGCTCGACACCGTACTTCTCGAGCACGCCGTTCTTGTGGAGCGCCATCGCCACGTTGAGCGCCGTCTGTCCGCCCATGGTGGGGAGCAGCGCATCGGGCCGCTCGCGCTCGATGACCCGCTCGACCCATTCGGGGGTAACCGGCTCGATGTAGGTGCGGTCGGCGAGCTCCGGATCGGTCATGATGGTCGCCGGGTTGGAGTTCACCAGGACCACCTGGTAGCCCTCCTCCTTCAGCGCGCGGATCGCCTGGGTGCCCGAGTAGTCGAACTCGGCCCCCTGCCCGATCACGATCGGACCGGAGCCGATCAGCAGGATGCGGTGGAGGTCAGCTCGCCTGGGCATGCACCAGATCCTGCAGCGTGGAGGCGAACGGAATCGCCGGCTCCCAGCCGGTGGCCACACGCAGCCGTCCGGAGTTGCCGACGAGATAGGGGATGTCGGCGGGGCGCATGAAGGCGGCGTCGCACTCGGGGATGGCGTCGACGCCGACGATCTCGGCGAGCTGGTCGAAGAGGGCGCGCAGCGTCAGCGGCCGGCCCGATGCCACGTTGTAGATCTCACCCGGTTTCCCCTTCACCAGCAGTGACAAGTACGCCTGCGCGACATCGCGTACGTCGAGAAAATCCCGGGTCACTTCGAGGTTGCCGACATTGACCACGCGGGCACCGGCCTGCTTCGCCATGGCCAGCCGCTGCGCGAACGCCGGAGCGACGAAGCGTGAATCCTGCCCCGGCCCGGTATGCGGAAAGGCGCGGGCGATCACCACCCGCAGCCCGGTCCGCGCCGCGGTCTCGGCGGCGGCGAGCTCGCTGCCGCGCTTGGAGGCGGCGTACGGCGAGCAGGGCGCGATCGCGTCGGTTTCGACCAGGGGCTTCATCGAGCGGCCGTAGACTTCGGCGGTCGACGCGACCACGACCATCGGGTCGGATCCCCCGTGCATCCGGCGCCGGCCCAGCTCGTCCATGAGCCGCGCCGTTCCCGCCGCGTTGATCATCCAGGCGAGGCCGGGATCCTTCAGTGCGTCTCCGCCGGAGGCGAGACCGGCGAGATGCAGCACCGCGTCGAACGATCCCGCCGTCGCCGCGCGCACCGACGCGAGGTCGGCAAGATCCAGCGACACCCAGCGCACCTGCGCGCGCTCGGCGCTGTCGAGGCCGGTGCCGGGAGTCGCGCCACCGGGCCCGCTCGCCGCCACCACCGAATGGCCCGCGGCCAGCAGCGCGCGGATCACCCAGCGCCCCACGAATCCGTTCGCCCCGGTGACGAGCACCGTCACGCGGACCTCGAAAGACGGTTCACGTCGGCGTCCACCATCATCTTCATGAGCCGGGCGAAGTCGACCTTCGGCTCCCAGCCCAGCTGGCTGCGCGCCTTCGAGTTGTCGGCGAGGAGGGTATCGACCTCGGCCGGCCGGTCGTAGCGGGCGTCGTGACGCACATGCTTGCGCCAATCGAGCCCCGCCGCGCCGAAGGCGCATTCGCAGCAGTCGCGCACGCTGTGATGGGTCCCGGTGCCGACCACGAAATCCTCGGGCGAGGGCTGCTGCAGCATCCGCCACATGGCCTCGACGTAATCGCCGGCGAAACCCCAGTCGCGCCGCGCGTCCAGGTTGCCTAACGACAAGTGGTCGGTCATCCCCAGCTTGATGCGCGCCACCCCGTCGCTGATCTTGCGGGTCACGAATTCCAGCCCGCGGCGCGGGCTCTCGTGATTGAAGAGAATCCCGCTCACCGCGAACATCCCGTACGACTCCCGGTAGTTCACCGTGATGTAGTGGCCGTAGACCTTGGCGACACCGTAGGGCGAGCGCGGATGGAACGGCGTGGTCTCGCGCTGCGGCGTCTCGCGCACCTTGCCGAACATCTCGCTCGAGCTGGCCTGGTAAAAGCGGGCATCGGGCTTGGCGAGACGCACCGCATCGAGCATCCGGGTGACGCCCAGGCCGGTGAACTCGCCGGTGAGCACCGGCTGGTTCCACGACGTCGGCACGAAGGACTGGGCCGCCAGGTTGTAGACCTCGTCGGGCCGGCTCTCCGAAATCACCGACTGGAGCGAGTGCTGATCCAGCAGATCGGCGGGGACGATCTCGACCTTCCCCACCAGGTGCTGGATCCGCTCGTAGCTGTCGTGACTGGTCCGCCGCACGACGCCCACGACCCGGTACCCCTTCTCGAGCAGCAGCTCGGCGAGGTAGGAGCCGTCCTGACCCGTGATTCCGGTGACCAGTGCCGTCGGCAATATCCCATCCGGGAGAGGTACGCAGGATCGGACCAAAGTGGTCCAAACCCTTGTCAAACTTGGGCAAAGCCGGTTAAACTTAGCGGCTCAACGACAGTTTTTGAAGCGGAGAAATCATGGCTCGTAAATGCGCGGTGTGCGGCAAAGGCCCGACCTTCGGGAACAATGTCTCGCACGCCAACAACAAGACGATTCGGCGCTGGTATCCCAACCTCCAGGTCATGCGCACGCGCGTGGACGGAGAGGTAAAGCGGATCCGCGTCTGCACTGGCTGCATTCGGTCGAATAAGGTCCAAAAAGCGGGCTAGACTGCTAGACTGCTAGACTGCTAGACAAAAGCCCCGGGGAGTCCGGGGCTTTGTCGTTTTGGTCAAGCCGTCAAGCTATTCCGCCAACAGCTCGATCCGCGCCGTCTCCGCCCCGTCGCCCTGGCGGTGCCCCATCCGGATGATCCGGGTGTAGCCGCCGGGCCGGGCCGCGAAACGCGGGCCGATTTCCTTGAAGAGCGCGGTGCTCACTTCCTTGTCGCGGATTCGGCGCTCCACCAGCCGGCGGGCGTGGAGATCACCGCGGCGGGCGAGGGTAATCAGCTTTTCGGCGACGGGACGCAGCTCTTTGGCCTTGGTCACCGTGGTGACGATCCGGCCGTGCTTGAAGAGGCTGGTCGCCATGTTCGACAGCAGCGCGCGCCGGTGCGAGCTGGTGCGTGAAAGCTGTTTGTGCTTGGCGCGATGCCGCATGGCCTAGAGGTCCTTCCCGGCCTCGGCGACGACCGGCCGAACCACCGGCACGGTACCGCGATCGATCACCGTCAGGCCGC
The DNA here is from genome assembly GCA_036493755.1 of Gemmatimonadales bacterium. Lineage (GTDB taxonomy): Bacteria > Gemmatimonadota > Gemmatimonadetes > Gemmatimonadales > JACORV01 > DASXPG01. The sequence continues at coordinate 33,201 of DASXPG010000139.1, read as the reverse complement.
CGTCGGCATTCTCTTCGAACTGCATGCCGAAGTTGAGCCCTTCGCGCAGCAGCAGCTCGGCAATCTCGGCCACGGCCTTTTCGCCGACGTTGCGGACCTTGAGGAGCTGCTCTTCCGAGTTGCGGACCAGGTCGCCCAGGGTCCGGATATTGGAGTTCTTCAGCGAGTTGATGGAGCGAACCGAGAGGCCCACGTCATCGATCAGCCGGCCGAGCAGCGCCGAGAGCCGAGCCGTGTCGCCATCCGGAGCGGTCGCCGCCTCGGCGGCGATCATCGGCACCTGGCCGAAGGAGACGAAGTAGCCGAAGTGGTGCTGGGCCAGCGCGGCGGCATAGGCCACGGCGTCTTCGGGGCTGATGGAGCCGCTGGTCTCGACCGTGACCGACAGACGGTCGAAGTCGGTACGCTGGCCGACGCGGGTCTCGGCCACGGTGAAGTTGGCGCGGCGAACCGGGCTGTAGATGGAATCGATCCGAACCACATCCACCGGCATCGAGCGATCCATCGGATGCGAATCGGCCTCGACGTAACCGCGGCCCTTGTTCACGTACAGCTCGACGTCCACTGACTTGTCATCCTGGAGCGTGAACAGCAGGTGATCGGGATTCACGACCCGGACCGAGCCATGGCTCTCGATGTCGCGCGCGTAGACCGGTCCCGACGCCTTGCGCTGGATGTGCAGGACGGCCTCATCGACTTCGGGGACGATGACCAGCGACAGCGCCTTGAGGTTCTGGATGACCTGGTGCACGTCCTCGACCACGCCGTTCACCGTCTGATGCTCGTGCTGGACGCCGTCCATGCGGAAAGCCCAGACCGCCGAGCCGCGCAGGGACGAGAGGAGCATGCGCCGCAGCGCGTTGCCGAGCGTATAGCCGAAACCACGCTCCAGCGGCTGGAGCCGGAATTCGGCGCCGTTGGGAGAATCTTCGCGCTTGGTCATTTCGACCAGGTGCGGGCGGACCAGTCCGGTCAGATCAATCGTCATGGTCATTTATTTGGAGTAGAGCTCGACGATCAGCTGTTCCTCGGCCGCAACGGGGATCGTGTCCCGCGTCGGCCGCTCGGTGATGCGTCCGGTGCGCGCGTCGCGGTCCACCGCGAGCCACGACACCGTCTGCCCCTTGGAGGCCATATCGAGCGACGCCGCGACGGCGTCCAGGTCCTTGCTGGAAGGGCGCACGCGAACTTCGTCGCCCTGCTTGAGACGGTAGCTGGGGACGTTTACCCGGCCACCATTGACCTCGATGTGACCGTGACTGACGAGCTGCCGCGCCGCCTTGCGGCTCGGGGCGAAGCCCATCCGGTGCACGATGTTGTCGAGGCGCATCTCGAGCGCGATCAACAGGTTCTCGCCGGTGACGCCGGCCTCGCGGGCGATGCGCTCGAAGGTGTTGCGGAACTGGGTCTCGGTGAGACCGTACATCCGCTTCACCTTCTGCTTCTCGCGCAGCTGGCGCGCGTACTGCGAGCTCTTGCGGCGGCGGGCCGTCGACTGGCCGTGCTGGCCCGGCGCATAGGCGCGCTTTTCGATCGCGCACTTCTCGGTCAGGCAGCGCGCGCCCTTCAGGAAGAGCTTGACCCCTTCACGCCGGCATTGCCGGCAGCTGGCTCCGATATAGCGGCTCACTCAGACCCTGCGCTTCTTGGGTGGACGGCAGCCATTGTGCGGGATCGGCGTCACATCACGAATCGACTTGATGATCAGCCCCGCATTGGCGAGTGCCTGGATGGCCGACTCACGGCCGGCCCCCGGACCCTGCACGCGCACATGCACGCGCCGGACACCGAGGTTGTATGCATCGCGTCCCGCCTGCTCGGCCGCCACGGTGGCGGCGAAGGGCGTGGACTTCTTCGAACCCTTGAAACCGGCCTTGCCCGCGGTACCCCAGGCAACGGCGTTGCCGCCGAGGTCGGTGATGGTGATCAGGGTGTTGTTGAAGGTCGCCATGACGTTGGCGATCCCTTCGCTTTCGACTACCCGCTTGGACTTCTTGCCGGCGGCCGCCTTCTTGGGCTTCTCGCCCTCGGCGGCTGCCGCGACGGGCGCGGCGACTTCGGCTGCGGGTGCGGGTGCGGGCTTCTCGTCTGCCAAAATGATTCTCCCTTACCACGAACGTTCTAACGTTTGAACGTTCTAACGTTCGAAAGTTACTTCTTGAGCGTCGCCTTCTTCTTGCCTGCGATCGTCCGGCGCGGACCCTTCTTGGTGCGCGCATTGGTGCGGGTCCGCTGACCACGCACCGGCAGTCCGCGGCGATGACGCACGCCACGGTAGCAGCCGATATCCATCAGCCGCTTGATGTTCATGGCGACTTCGGTGCGCAACGCACCTTCGACCCTGAGGTCGCGCTCGATCGCCTGGCGCAGCCGGGCAACCTCCGCGTCCGTCAGATCGCGCACGCGCGTCGCCGGCGCAACGCCGGTCCGCTCGAGAACCGTCAGCGCCGTCGCGCGACCGATGCCGAAAATCGCCGTCAAACCGACCTCGACGCGCTTTTCGCGCGGAAGATCGACACCCGCGATACGTGCCATTTAACCCTGCCGCTGCTTGTGCTTGGGAGAGCGCTTGCAGATGACGCGAATCACTCCACGGCGCTTCACGACTTTGCAGTGCTCGCAAATCGGCTTCACACTGGTACGAACCTTCAAGACGCCCCCGAAAAAATGGTCGGAACAGACTCTAAACCTAGCCGGGGGTTCTACTTCACGCAACCGGGCGGCTGCCGCCGGTCTGAGCCCGTGGTTGCAGCTCGATTCGGATCGCCTGCACCACCGCGGCCGGGTCGCGGGCTTCGGTGATCGGGCGGCCGACGACCAGCAGATCGGTCCCCGCCTGGACGGCTTCTCCCGGCGTCGCGCTGCGGCGATGGTCTCCCCCCTCCCCGCCCGACAACCGGATGCCGGGCGTGACGAGAAAGGCGTCGGGCCCGGCGAAACCCCGGATCCGCGCCGTTTCCCCCGGCGCGGTCACGAAGCCGTCGAGGAGTCCCAGCCCCGGCTGCATCAGCCGTTCCTGCTCCCAGCCGACATCACTCACTTCGCGGCCCATCACCACGCCAAAGCCCGCGCCATCGAGCGACGTCAGCACGCCGACACCCACCAGCCTCAGCTTCCCGCCGCGCGCGCTCGCCGCGGCCTCGAGCATGGCGCGGCCGCCGGAGAGGTGGACCGTCGCCAGCGCCGCGCCTAACGAGGCCGCGGCGGCGACGGCGCCGGCGGCGGTATTGGGGATATCGTGCCACTTGTAGTCGAGGAAGACCGATTTGCCGCGCCCCACCAGCTCGCGAACCAGGTCGGGGCCGGCGGCGGTGCCGAGCACCGGTCCGACCTTGTACCAGGTCACCTCGTCGCCCAGCCGGTCCACCAGGGCGAGCGCCGCCGCCGGCGACGGCAGATCGAGCGCGATCGCGAGGTCAGGCCGCCGCATGCGCACCCTTCTGCTCCAGCTCCCGCGCAATTCGCTCCGGGGCGCGCGGATCCGCCAGCGCCGCCGTCCCCACCGAGACCAGGCTCGCGCCGGCGGCGAGATAGGCGCGCGCGTCCCCGGCGGTGCGGATCCCGCCGGTGCCGATCACCGGTTTCCCGGTCGCGGCCCGCACCGCCGCGACCATTGCGATGCCACGCTCCAGCAAGGGGGGGCCCGACACGCCGCCCGGTCCCCTGCCTAACCGTTTTGAGGCCGCTTCGACGCCGGGAAAGGACGTCGCCGGAAGACTATTGATGCAGGTGAATCCATCGGCCCCGGCCTGGACGGCCGCCGCCGAGCTGCGCGCCGGCTCGGCGAGCAGCGGCGACAGCTTCACCACCAGCGGCCGGGAGGTCGCGTCGCGCGCGCGCCTGACGAGCGACGACAACACCGCCTCATCGGCGCCGAACTCGGTACCGCCCCGCTCGACGTTGGGACAGGAGACATTCAGCTCGAAGGCCGTGATCCCCTGCTCCTCCGCGAGCCCGCGCACCACGGCGATGAAATCATCCACTGTATGGCCGACCACGTTGACGATGACACGCAGATCGGGGTGATGGCTGCGAAGCCATGGCAGATACTCGGCCTTCACCGCCTCCAATCCCGGATTGGCGAGCCCGATGGAATTCAGCATCGCCCCCGGCGTCTCGGACACCCGCGGCGGCGCATTTCCGGCGCGCGGCTCGGGGCTCACCGCCTTGGTGCTGATGCCGCCCAGCGCTTCGAGATCGATGATGCCGGCGACTTCACGCCCGAATCCGGCGGTGCCGGCGGCGAGCAGAACGGGATTCCGGAACGTCGCACCGAAGACGCTGAAGCCGCTCACGGATCGAGGGTCGGCCGCGGCGCAGGCCGGCCCGGTTGCGGGCGGGGACGCTGGATCGCCGGATTGCGGCCGCGGGTGGGAACGTCGTCCTGCGGTCCGGCCACGTTGCCCGGCTGGGCGGCCGCCGGACGCAGCAGATCCAGCGTCGTCCGCAGCGAGTCCTCGAGCACCGTGAAGCGGTCGGCACCCTCGAGGCCGCCGGCGGCGGCAACGGTATAGGGACTCGATGCATAACGAGCGTCGAGCAGCGCGCGCAGGGAATCCGCGGCGGGATGGCCGAGGGCGATCGCCGCGAGAATCCCCTTCGGAGTCCACGGCGAGTCAGGAAATTGCGCCGGCATGAGTCCGAAGACATTGGCCGCCGCCTGGCGCGCGCCGATCGAGTCGCGCAGCAGCTCGCCCCGCAGGAACCACCACGCGTCGGCGGGACCCGGAAGGCCGGCGAGGCTGTCGGAGTAGTCGACCAGGCGAACCAGGTCCGTGGCTTCGGCGGTCGGGCTGCCGCCGGCCAGGGCAATGATGACCAGGCGTCGCCGCAACGGAGCCAGATCAGCCGGCGTCGGCGCGACCCGAAGATCGAGCCGCACCTGCCTGAGATCGGCGATGCGCGACTCGACGCTGTCGGGAACGAGCGCGCGAATCTGCGCGAAGCGGGCAGCCGCCGCCGAGTCCTGGCCCGCGGCCAGACGGCGGTCGCCGTCGGCGAGCAGCAACCGAGCCTTGGGCCCGGAACGCACGTCGGCGCGCGCCACGATCACGTCGGTGAGTCGGCGCGCCGCCGCGGAATCATGATTGGCGAGACTATCGAGGAACGGGAGCCATCGCTGCTCCTGGTATTCCACGCGTTGCGCGACGGTGTCGGCGGTGCTGCCCGCGAGGTCGACGTCCCCTTCGGCCAGTGCCGCGCGGGCGCGCTCGAAGATCGCGTCCACCGCCCGCGACTGCCGCAGATCGACCAGCGCATCACTGGGCCGCCCCGCCGCGAGCAGCACCCGGCCGCGAGCCAGGTACGCCTCGGAGCGGCGCTTGGGATCCTTGGTGAGCGCGGCGGAGTCGAGGGCGTTGACCGCGGGCTCCGTCTGATGCATCCCGACATCGGCGAGACCGAGGTAGAGCCAGGCTTCGCGCCGCTCCTCCTCGCTATGCACCACGCGCCGCGCCTGCTCGGCGGCAATTGCCGCCATGGTCCACGACTCGAGGTGGACCAGCGCCCGGGCGCGAACCAATTGGGCCTCGCCGACCCACTTCGAGCGCGGGTGCCGGGTGACCACCGACTCCGCGTGGATTTCGGCGATGCGCCACCGATCGGCGGCCTCGCTGGTTCGGCCGAGGTGCTCGGAACGCTCGGCCTGCCCGGCGAAATGCCGCGCGTTGTACATGCCGTTGTAGTAGACGCAGCCAGCAGTCGCCACAGTCGCCACAAGGCAAGTACCCAGCCGCAACAGACTGCTCACTTGGCCTCTGTGGCGACCGTTCATCGCGATGATACTCGCCGCTCGTACTCTGCCATGTATCGCTCCAGCCCGTCGGCGATCGCCTTGGCCAAACGCTGCTGTCCGGCGCTGCTCGTCAGGTAGCGCGCCTCGTCGCGGTTGGTGCCGAATCCGGTCTCGACCAGAATCGCCGGCATGTAACTGGTCGCGAGCACCATGTACGGCGCTTGCTTCACGCCGCGGCTCACGGCGGGATGCACCCGTCCCAGCGACTGCTGCACCAGGTCGGCCATCTGGCTGGACTCGCGCAGGTGCTCGTTCTGCGCCAGGTCGGTGAGGATGTTCGACAGCGGATCGCCGTGACCTGCGCGCGCGCTGGTCTCGAACCGCACCGACGAGTTTTCCATCCGCGCGATGCGCGCCTCATCCTCGGTGCGCGCCTCGGCAAGAAAGTAGGTCTCGAAGCCGCGCGAGGTCTCGCCGCGCGGCCAGCGCGGATTGGCGGCATTCACGTGGATCGACACGAAAATGTCCGCCCCCGCCCTCCCGGCGATCTGCCCGCGATCGCCGAGGGCGATGAGGGTGTCGCGGTCGCGGGTCATGACCGTCGAGAAGCCGCGCCGCTCGAGCTCGCTCTTGAGATTGCGGGCGATCGCCAGGGTGACGTCCTTCTCGCGCAGGAAATGCGGCCCCTTCATGGGACCACTCATGCCGACGTCGATCCCGCCGTGGCCGGCGTCGATGGCGATGACCCGGCGGCGAGCCTCGACTGGAGCGCCCGGCCCGCTCTGCGCGGCGAGCGCCAGCGCGAACAGCAGCGCGGCCCTCATCGCTTGCGGAACACCCGCGCGACCTCGCGATCGGCCTCACGCTTCTTCAGGTCCTCGCGCTTGTCGTGCTCTTTCTTTCCGCGCGCCAGGGCGATGACGACCTTCGCCGTCGGCCCGCGGAAATGCAGCTCGAGCGGAACCAGGGTATGGCCGTTCTGCTGCACCGCGCCGATGAGACGCTGGATCTCGCGCTTGTGCATCAGCAGCTTGCGCGAGCGCAGCGGCTCGTGGTTGTGGATGTTGCCCTGCGCATAATGCGGGATCTGGATTCCCTCGATCCAGACCTCGCCGCGGTGCACCCGCCCGAACGCTCCGACGATGCTCCCCCGGCCGGCCCGCAGGGTCTTCACCTCCGTGCCCTGCAGCACCAGGCCCGCTTCATAGGTATGGAGAATCTCGTAGTCGTGCCGAGCCTTGGGATTGCGGGCAATCACCTTGACTGGGCGCTCTTTCGCTCCGCGAGGAGCGGGCGGGGATTTCGCTGCGGGAGTCACTGCTAACTGCAAGATACCAAACAACTAAGGCCAGAGGCCAGTGGCGACTGGCCGCTGGCCTCAGTGTTCAATGCCGAAGGTCGGACTCGAACCGACACGGGCTTGCGCCCACTGCGCCCTGAACGCAGCGCGTCTACCAGTTCCACCACTCCGGCGAGCGGGGGAAGTTAGTATCGCTCCATGCCCGAGTCTACCTCGGCGGCCCACGCTTCGATGCCGCCCCGCAAGCTCCTCACATCGGCGATTCCCGATGCCTTCAGGAAGCGCGCCGCTTGTATCGAACGCGCACCCTTGTGGCAGACCGTCACGTACGTCCCCGCCGGATCCAGCTCGGGGATCATTCCCGGAATGGTCGCCAACGGAATGAGCGTGCTGCCCTCGATACTGGCGATCTCGAATTCCCACTCCTCACGCACGTCGAGAATCGTCGGCGGTTTCGCTCCGGCGAGCTCGGACTGCAATTCCAGCGGGCTCAGCTCCATCGATCGAGGCTCCTTGGGTGACTGGGCGCCGCAGAAGGCGTCGTAGTCGATCAAACTCTGAATGGTCGGGTGGGCGCCGCACAACGGGCACGACGGATCGGCATCGATCGCCAGCTCGCGGAACGTCATCGGCAGGGCGTCGAAGAGCAGCAGCCGGCCGATCAGCGGATCGCCGGCACCGAGAACGATCTTGATCGTCTCGGCCGCCTGGAGCGACCCGACAATGCCGGGAAGCACACCCAGCACGCCGCCTGCTTCGCACGACGGCACCAGCTCGGCGGGCGGCGGGTCGCGGTAGAGGCAACGGTAACAGGGACCGTGCCCCTTCCAGAAAACCGACACCTGCCCCTCGAAGCGATGGATACTGCCGTACACATCGGGAATGCCGAGGAGCGCGCAGGCATCGTTGACGAGGTAGCGGGTCGGAAAATTGTCGCTGCCATCCAGCACGACGTCGTAGCCTTGAAGCGTGGCCAGGGCATTGGCGGCCGTGAGTCGTGCGTCGTGCGTCGTTAGGCGGACCAGCGGATTCAGGTCGCGGAGACGATCGACGGCCGACGCGAGCTTGGAGCGACCGACATCGCTGGTGCCGTGCAAGACCTGGCGCTGAAGATTGGTGAGATCCACGGCGTCGTGATCGACGAGCCCGATGCTGCCGATGCCGGCCGCGGCGAGATAAAGCGCCGCGGGAGAGCCAAGTCCGCCGAGGCCGACAACCAGCACCCGGGCCGCCTTGAGCCGGCGCTGGCCCTCGGCGCCGACTTCGGGAAGCGCGAGATGCCGCGCGTAGCGCTGCCGCTCTTCGGGAGAGAGCCCGGGAAGGCTCGGCGCGGCGGTGGTGACCATGGGTGGAATATACCGGCGGGAACTAGCCGCCCGGGCTCGACCCTTCGCCGGGAACGCCGAGCTCGGTCATCTTCCGCAGATCGAGGACCGCCTCGAGCTCTTTCCCTTTCAGCAGACCCTTCTGCTCGACGAGCTGCCGGACGGTGAGGTCCTTCGCCAGCGACTCCTTGGCCAGCTTGGCCGCCTCGGCATAACCGATCTTCGGTGCCAGCGCGGTGACCAGCGCGGGGCTTCGCTCCAGCCAGTGGGCGCACATCGCCGCGTCGGCGGTAATGCCGGCGACGCACTTCGTCGCCAGGATCGCCGTCGCGCTCGACAGGATGTGCATCGCGAACAGCACGTTGTGCGCCACGACCGGCATCATGACGTTCAGCTCGAGCTGTCCCTGCTCCGCGCTCAATGCCACCGTCTGGTCGTTGCCCATCACCTGGTAGCAGACCTGGTTCACCATTTCGGCGATGCTGGGATTCACCTTCCCCGGCATGATCGAGCTGCCGGGCTGCACCGGCGGCAGGTTGATCTCGGCGAAACCGGTGCGCGGCCCCGACGCCAGCAGGCGCAGATCGGAGCAGATCTTGGCCAGGTCGATGGCCAGGGCGCGCAAGGACCCGCTGAACGCCGCCACGTCGCCTAACGACTGCATCAGCTGGACGCGGTCCTCGCCGACCTTCAGATCGAGGCCGGTGTTCTGCTTCAGGTACTTCACGATGGTGGCCGGATACTGCGGCTCGGCGTTGAGACCGGTACCGACGGCGGTTCCGCCGATCCCCAGCTCGCGCAGATCGTCCGCCGACCGTTCCAGGCGGCGGCGCGCCCTGGCGATGGTGTGGCCATAGGCGGTGAATTCCTGGCCGAGGCGGATGGGTGTCGCGTCCTGCAGGTGGGTGCGGCCCGACTTCAGGATGCCGTCGAATTCCTTCCCCTTGGCGAGGAAGGCGTCGGCGAGCGAGGTGAGAGCGGTGCCCAGCGATTCCAGCCGCAGCAGTATCCCCAGGCGGATCGCCGTCGGGATCACATCGTTGGTGCTCTGGGCCATGTTGACGTGGTCGTTGGGATGCACCGGCGCGTACGCCCCGCGCTTCCCGCCCAGGATCTCGTTGGCCCGATTGGCGAGTACCTCGTTGCAATTCATGTTGTGCGAGGTGCCGGCGCCGGCCTGGTAGACGTCCACCACGAACTGGTCGCGGTACTTCCCGCCGAGTATCTCGTCGGCGGCGGCGATGATGGCATCGGCGAGCTTCGCGTCGAGCCGCTTCGTTTCCTTGTGGGTCTGGGCCGCCGCTTTCTTGATGAGGATCACGGCGTCGACGAACGCGGGCAGGGGCAGGAGGCCGGAGACGGGGAAATTCCGGCGGGCGCGCTCGGTCTGCACACCGTAGAGGGCGCTGGACGGGACCGGCAGATCGCCCAGCGGGTCCTTTTCGATCCGCGTCTCGGTCATCGACTCGGTCCGTTTCTCGCGAGCGGCATCAGTGGAAAGCCAGGAATCGTCCATCGCAGGAATTCTATCCGCGCCGCTTCACGGGGGCCACGATCAGTGCCGTCGGGCCCGCAGCGTATCGGCCCAGGCCTTGCTCTGGCTGATCGCGGCCGGGCCCGGAATGGTGGAGATGTAAGCCATGACCTCGAGGCGCTGGCGGGCATCGAGGTAGGTGGCGAAGGCATTCATCGCCGTGCCGGCAATGCCGCGAGTGATGATGTCGAAGATCACGGCGGGGCCGGGCGGCTCGCGCATGCCGGCGAATTCGGGCCGGGTAAAGTTGTAGGGCCGCGGATCGGCGACCGCGGCGCCGGGTCCATCCCCCAGCCCGTTGTCCCCGTGGCAGGTCGCGCAGTAAGAGCGGTAGGTGGCGCGTCCGGACGTCACCGCCATGAAATCACCTTCGAGGGGATTGCACCACTTGGCGGAAGCGCCGGGAAGTCTCGCCGGCTCGAGGTGCGCCCAGGCACTATCACCGTCGCGGTGCTCGATCAGCGGCCACTCCGCGTCGGGAACGGCGCGCCACTGGGTGGCTACGACCGGGCACGGCGGGTCGGCTGCTGCCCGCTGGCGGTTGGCAGCAAGCACCGATAGCAGCAACAGGCCCGCCGCAAGAGCGGCGATGGCTGGCCGACGGCGGCCAACAGCCAACGGACCGCGGGCAGCGCCCATCAGTCGGAGCAATCGCCTAACGGGTAGATGAAGCCACAGTTGGCGCAGGGATTCTTGCAGCCCCAGGGCTTGGGCCGGATCTCGGCGCCGCAGCGCTGGCAGGCATTGATTCCCGGCTGCAGCCTGACGAAGGGATTGGCGCGCTTTTCCGCCCCGATCGTCGTCTCCGGTCCGTGGCCCGAAAGGACGATGGTCTGGTCCGGCAGGGCGTAGAGTTTCTCACGGATGCTGCGCAGCAGCGTTGCGCTGTCGCCACCGGGGAGGTCGGTGCGGCCGATGCTGCCGGCGAAGATCACGTCGCCGACCAGCGCCACTCCATGGCCGACGAAGCTCACGCTGCCGGGCGAATGCCCCGGCGTATGAAGCACATCGAAGCCGTATCCCCCGACCGTCATCGTCTGGCCCTCGGCGAGCGGGCGGTCGGGAGCCGGCTGGGCCTCGAGCTCGAGGCCGAACATCTCGGCCTGGCGCGGCGCGGATTCATAGAGGGGGAGATCGGCGGGGTGCAGGTACACCGGCACGCCGGTGGCCGCTTTCATGGCCCCGACGCCGGCCACATGATCGAGATGCGCGTGGGTGAGCCAGATATCGCGGAGCGTCCAGCCATTGCCCTCGAGCCGCGCGAGAAAGAGTCCGGTATCCTCGCCGGGGTCGACGATCACGGCATCCTTCGTCGCGGGGTCGGCGATCAGATAGCAGTTTTCCGCGAACACGCCGTTGGTGAGCGCGACGATCTCAGGCGCCGGCAACCGACGCGCTCTTGAGCTCGGCGATGTACTTGGCCGCCGCGATCGCCGCGGTGGTGGCGTCCCCGACGGCCGTCGTGACCTGCCGGGTGAGCTGCGCGCGCACGTCCCCGGCCGCGAAGAGCCCGGTGATCGACGTCATCATCCGCTCGTCGGTCAGCAGGTAGCCGCCGGCGTCATGGGTCACGTGGCCCTTCACGATTCCGGTGTTGGGGCGGAAACCGATGAAGACGAAGATGCCGCCCACCGGCAGCGAGGTGCGGGCATCATCCACCACGTTGTGCAGCGCCAGGTGCTTCACCGCGGCGCCGTCGCCCTCGACCCGCTCGACGACGGTATTCCAGATGACGTGGATCTTGGGGTTGTCGAAGACCTTCTTCTGGACGATGGGCGAGGCGCGGAACTCCTCGCGCCGGTGGATCAGATAGACCTTCGATGCATAACGAGTGAGGAAGTCGGCCTCTTCGCAGGCGGCGTCGCCGCCACCCACCACGGCGAGCACTTCACCGCGGAAGAAATGGCCGTCGCAGACGGCGCAGTAGGAGACGCCCTTGCCGGCATACTCGACTTCGCCGGGGATGCCGAGCTTGGTGGGCGTGCCGCCGGCGGTGAGGATGACCACCGGCGCCTCGTACCGCTCATTGCAGTCGGTCACCACTGCGAAGCCGCCATTCTGCTTCTCGACGGAGGTCACGGTATCGGTCACCATCTCCGCGCCGAACTTGAGCGCGTGCGCCGCCATCTTGTCGGCCAGCTCGAAGCCCTTCACCGACTCGAAGCCGATGTAGTCCTCGATCAGCTCGGTGTTGAGCAGCTCGCCGCCGGGCGCGCCACGCTCGATGAGCAGGGTCTTCAGCATCGAGCGGCCGGCATAGAGGCCGGCGCACAGACCGGCCGGACCGCCGCCCACGATGATGACGTCGTAGCTCTTCATGGAATGAAGTCTAATCTCATCGGATTCTCCGACCGCCATCCACCACCAGCGTTTCGCCCGTCACATAGTCGTTCTCGAGCAGATAGATCACCGCCGCGGCGACATCCGCGGGGCTGCCCAGGCGCTTCAGCGGCGTGGTGTCGGCGAACTTCTGTCGCGTGGCCTCGTCCCAGTCGTCGGGGAGAAGCACCGCTCCGGGGGCGATGGCATTGACGCGGATTTTCGGCGCGTAGGCCTTGGCCATCAGCTCGGTCATCACCACGACGCCGGCCTTGCTGATGCAGTGCACGGCGTAGCTGGTCCAGCGCTCCAGGGCCGCGAGGTCGGCGATGTTGACGATGGCCCCGCCGTCCGGCATTTCCGCCGCCGCGCCCTGGGCCACGAAATACGCGCCGCGCAGGTTGAGATTCATGGTGCGGTCCCAATCGTCGGGCGTGGCGCCTTCCACCGAGCGCTGCTCCATGATGGCGGCGCTGTTGACCAGGATGTCCAGTCCGCCTAACGCCTGCGAGGCGCGCGCTCCCAGCCCCCGCGCCGCATGGGCATCGGCGAGATCGGCCGCGATGGTGGGTGCGTTCACGCCCTTCGGCGCCGCGGCGGAGAGTTCCCTGGCGCCCTGTTCCGAATGGGCGTAGTGGATCGCGGTATGCACGCCGCGCTCCATCAGACTCCTGGCGATGACCCGGCCCACGCGCACGCCGGCGCCGGTCACCAGCGCGCGCCGGCCGCGCAACTCCACCCGGCTAGTCCTCGCCCCGGGAGACGGGGAGGACGTGCCCGGTGATTCCCGCCGCGGCGTCGGACGACAGAAACAGCACCGCGTTCACGATGTCGGCGATCTCCACCCAGTGCGATGACCCCGTGTCACCCATCGAGGCGCGATTGTCGCCGGTGCGGACGGTGCCGGGGGCGACGGCGTTCACCCGCACGTTGGCGTCGCGCAGCTCGAGCGCCAGGCTCCGGGTCAGCGCCGCGACGCCGGCCTTGGCGGCCGAGTAGGCGGCCATCGCCGGCCGGGCCTGGATCGCCGCCATGGAAGCGAAGCTCACGATGGCGCCGCTCTTGCGCGGGACCATCACCTTGGCCGCGGCGCGCGACACCAGGTACATCGTCTTCAGGTTGATGGCGATTTCACGATCGATGACGTCCTCGCCGGCTTCGGTCATCGGCGCGATACCGGTGAGCCCGCCAGCGACGTTCACCAGGATGTCGACGCGGCCGAAGTTCTGCATCGCCTGCTCGATGATCCAGTGCGCCACATCGGGTTCGGTGAGGTCGCCCGCCGCGGCGCGCACGTCGGCGCCGCGTGAAGCGAACTCCTTGGCCCGTGCGGCGACGCCCACGGCATTCTTGTCGGAGATCACCAGCTTGGCGCCGGCGCGGATGAATCCTTCGGCGACCGCGTGGCCGATCTGCCCCACCCGGCCCACGCCGGTCACCACCGCGACCTGGCCGCCAAGATCGAAGGCGGTACTCACGCCCCGAGTGGCGCGAGAATCGCTTCGGTCGCCGGCATGCCGCGCTGGGAGAAGAGGATGCGGCCGTCCTGGCCGATGAGATAGACCGTCCGCTGGATTCCCTTGCCGTCGGGCTTCAGCGCGCGATAGTCCTTCGCCGCACTCCTCTCGGCATCCGACAGGAGCGGGAAATTGAACTTGAAGCCGGCGACGTACTTCTCGTGGCTGGCCATTCCCGCCGGATTCATTCCGATGGTGGTGACCTTGTGCTTCCGGTACGCGGCCTGGTCGTCGCGCACGCCCGACAGCTGGCGATTGCAGCCGGGGGTGTTGTCCCCGGGATAAAAGAAGAGGGCGACGGGGCCCTTCTTCAGTAGATCGGAGAGCTTCAGCTTCGCGCTGCCGGTTCCTTCCAGCTCGAAGCCGGGGGCCTTGGCGCCGACCTCGAGGGCTTCGTCAGCGGGCATAGCCAAGCTCCGGGCTGGTCCAATCCGGCTGGCTCTGCTTGAAGAACTCGGCCAGCTCGCCGTCGCTCAGCTCACCGAGCGCTCCGGTGCGGTTGCGCGCGCCCTGCGGCGAAAAGCGCGAGACGCGGCGGATCTTCTTGCCGTGCTCGTCGGTGCGCGCGTAGACCAGCGAGAACTCGTCCATGTCGTACTGGGTGACGCGACCGGCGAGCGACACCGTCCACGCCATCCCGTCGATCGTGATGGACCGCTCGATCATGCCGTCAGCTCCTCGATCGGATACTCGACCAGCGAGCGCACGCGCTCGAAGCGCGCGGCCAGGGTGCGCAGCTCCTCGATCTCGCTCCCGAAAATCGGGCGGCTCGGCCCATCCTGGAGCGGGCCCTCGAGAAAGAGGGTGATTTCGTTCGCCGCAATCTCGTTGCGGTACGCCCAGCAGTGCCAGCCGGCGTCCTCGGCGCGCGACTTGGCGCGGCGCAGCACGCGGTCGACTTCCGGCTCTTTACCGGGTGCCGGCTCGAACATCAGCACGATGAGATTGCGCCTCAGACCGCCGCCGCCGGGAAGCTCTCGAGCATCTTCTTCACGTCGCCGAAGAAGCGGTCGGCGTCGGCGCCGTCGACGACGCGATGATCATAGGTCATCGACAGCATCGTCATCATCCGGGGCACGATGGCCTCGGTGCCGTCCTCCATCGTCACCACCCGCGGCCGCTTCTCGATCGCGCCCACGCCGAGGATCGCGACCTGCGGCTGGTTGATGATCGGCGCGCCGATGTATGAACCGAAGACGCCGGGGTTGGTGATGGTGAAGGTGCCCTGCTGCACTTCGTCGGGCTTGAGCTTCTTGGCCCGCGCCCGATCGGCGAGATCGTGCATCGTCTTCACCACGCCCAGCAGCGACAGCTCGTCGGCCTTCTTGATGACCGGCACGATGAGGCCCCAGTCGAGCGCCACCGCGATGCCGATGTTGATCTGGCCACGGTAGATGATGCTGGTCCCCTGCACCGCGGCGTTCACAATCGGATGCTTGCGCAGATTGTCGGCCACGGCCTTCACGATGAAGCCGAGATAGGTCAGCTTCGCGCCGCGCTCCTCGTAGAGCTTCTTGTTCTTCTCGCGCAACTTCTGGATGGCCGATATGTCGACTTCGTAGTAGCTCGTCACGTGGGCCGAGGTACGGCGCGAGAAAACCATGTGCTCGGCGGTGAGCTGG
The DNA here is from genome assembly GCA_036493755.1 of Gemmatimonadales bacterium. GTDB lineage: Bacteria > Gemmatimonadota > Gemmatimonadetes > Gemmatimonadales > JACORV01 > DASXPG01. The sequence continues at coordinate 17,850 of DASXPG010000139.1, read as the reverse complement.
CGGATGCGGCTCATCGGCTCGACCCGGTCACCCTCCCAGGGGGAAGCTTCCCAAGCGGGATTCGAGGCAGAGGGTGCGCCTTCCGGCCATGCCGCAGAGCGCGAGACCGGAGAGGCAGGAGAGACAGGAGGCGCAGGCGAGGACGGCGCCCCGCTCTCGATGAAGCCGAGGATGTCCTTCTTGGTCACGCGGCCCGCGTGGCCGGAGCCGGGGATGCCGGCGATCTCCACGTTATGCTCGGCGGCAATCTTCCGAACCAGCGGAGTCGAGAGACGGCGCAGACGATCGTCGGCGGTTTCGGTCCCGTTGCCTGTAGGCGCAGGCCTCAGCGTGGCAGCAGCAGGAGTCAGGGTCTGCGGGGCTCTGGGTGATGCAGAAACAGGGGCAGAAGGGGCAGCTGCAGGGGCAGGCGCCGCTGCTGCTTTCGCGGGCGACGACGCACTCGACGCAACCGCACTCGACCCCGCGGACGCCGCTGGAACAGTCGCGCGTGGCGCTGCCGGACTCGCCCCGACGCTTGCCTCGGTCTCGATCACCGCGACCACCGTCTGCACCGGCACGGTCTTCCCCTCCGGCACCTTGATCTCGGCCAGAATGCCGGCGGAGGGCGCCGGAATCTCGGCGTCCACCTTGTCGGTGCTGATCTCGAAGATCATCTCGTCGCGCTTGACCGCGTCGCCGACCTTCTTGAGCCACTTCGAGAGGGTCCCCTCGGCGATGGACTCGCCCATCTGGGGCATGATGACATCGATTCGAGCCATGACTCCGTCCTTAGTAAGCGGCCAGCTTCCTCGCCACCTTCAGAATGTCGTCGGTCTGGGGCAGCACGTAATCCTCGAGCGTCGGCGCGTAGGGCAAGGGCACGTCGGCCGCGGTGACGCGGAAGATCGGCCCGTCGAGCCACTCGAAGGCGCTCTCGTTGATGCGCGCGGTGATTTCGCCGGCGACACCGCCGGTGCGCGTGTCTTCGTGCGCGATCATCACCTTGTTGGTCTTCTTCACCGTGGCGAGAATCGCCTCGTCGTCCATCGGCAGCAGGGTGCGCAGGTCGAGGACCTCGACGCTCACGCCGTCTTCCTTCTCCATTTTCTCGGCAGCCTCGAGCGCTTTCCAGACCATCGCCGACCAGGTGATGATCGACAGATCTTTTCCTTCGCGCGCCAGCCGCGCCTTGCCGATGGGCGTGACGATCTCCTCGCCCTCGGGAAGGTTTTCCTTGATGCGCCGGTAAAGGTACTTGTGCTCGAAATAGAGGACCGGATCGTCGTCGCGGATCGCCGCCTTGATCAGCCCTTTGGCGTCTCGCGCCGTCGCCGGGCAGACGATCTTGAGCCCGGGGGTGTGCAGAAACGCGGCCTCGGGATTCTGCGAATGGAAGGGGCCGCCGCGTACGTAGCCGCCGCAGGGGCCACGCACCACCATCGGCGTCGGCAGCCCGGCGCGGTAGCGCGCCGTCGCGACGTAGTTGGTGAGCATGTCGTAGGCGCAGGAGATGAAGTCGATGAACTGCATCTCGGCCACCGGCCGCAGCCCCATGTGCGCTGCACCAGCGGCCGCGCCGACGATCGCCGCTTCGGCGATGGGCGTGTCGATGATGCGGCCCGCGCCGAATTCCTCGACGAACCCCTCGGTGACCTTGAACGCGCCGCCGTAAGTGCCGACATCCTCGCCGAGGATGAAGACGCGCTCGTCGCGGCGCATCTCTTCCTGTAGTCCCTGGCGAAGGGCTTCGAGGTAAGTGACTTCAGGCATTCCGATACCAGAGCGGCGCCATGACCGCAGGATTGGCGTACACGCCGTCGAGCGCGGTGATTGCTTCGGGAAACGGCTCGTTCTCGGCGGTGGTCACAGCGGCGTCGCACTCGGCGTCGACGCGACGCCGGATGTCGCCGCGCTCATCGGCCGAGACCCAGCCGGTCTCGTCGAGCTGCTTCTCGTAGCGCTCGATGGGATCGTTGGCCGATTCCCAGCGCGCGATTTCGTCCTTGGGCTGATAACCCTGCGAGTCGTGCTCGGCGTGACCCTTACGGCGATAGGTCACCAGCTCGAGCAGCGTCACGCCGCCGCCGGCACGCGCCTTCTCGACCGCGCGCCTGGTGACGTCGTAGACCGCCAGGACATCGTTGCCGTCGGCGCGCTCGCCGGGGATGCCGTAACCCTTGGCCTTCTCCACCAGCTGCTTCACGGCGGTCTGCTGCGACGTGCGGGTCGAGTAGGCCCAGCCATTGTTCTCGACCACGATCACCATCGGCAGACGCTGCACCGCGGCGAAGTTGATCCCCTCGTGGAAGGTGCCGGTGCTGGTGGCGCCGTCGCCGACGTAGACGAGGCACACCCGCCTTTCCTTGCGCATTTTGAAGGAGAGCGCGACGCCCGCCATTACCGGAACCATGTCGCCCAGATGCGAAATCTGGCCGACGTAGCCCTTTTCGAGATCGCCGAAATGAATGTTGAGCTCGCGGCCTCGGGTCGGGCTCTGGGCCTTGGCCATGTATTGCCGGACGATCGCCAGCGGATCGGCGCCCTTCACCAGCATCGAACCCATGTTGCGGATCAGCGGCGAAAGAAAATCCTCCGGCCTGAGCGCAAACGCGCTGCCGACCGCGTCGGCCTCCTGTCCCAGGGAACGGAACAGTCCGCCGATGACTTTCCCCTGCCGGTAGAGATTGGTCAGCCGCTCTTCCAATGTCCGGGTTAACCGGAGCCAGTAATAAATCTGGGCCAGCTGCGCCTGGGCGAGACCAGCGGGAATGGCGGGAGCGACGGCTACGGCGGGGCGAGTCATGAGTGCGGAAACCTCGCCGCGCGAAGAGGTTACGTCAACTACCGATGCCCACTTTCTTCATCACTGCCTTGAATCTCTCACTGCCACGGAGCGGATCCCAGATCGGGCAGGCAAAGGGCTCGGAAACGAAAATCTGGTCATGCGCGCCCGCCGACCACTCGAGCCAGGTCAGCGCCTGCGCCGTGTCGCCCTGGCCGAGGAGGATATGGGCCAGGATGCCCGTGGCGCCGGGGGTGGTGGCGCGCCGCATGATCGAGTCACGCATCGTGGTCGCGTGGGCTCGTTGCGAGCTTTTTGCCCAGGCATAACCCAGCAGGCTCAACACCGGCTCGGCATCGCCGCCGATGCGACGGGCCGTGGTGAGCGCCCCGATCGCGTCGTCGAGCCGCCCGCTACAGAGCAGAACCGCCCCATTCATCAGCTGCGCCACCGGTGACGTGGAATCCATGGCGACTGCACGCTGCTCGGCCGCGACGGCCTCGGCCCCCCGTCCCGCCGAGATCAGCGTCACACCATGAATGGCCTGGAGCGTCGGCGACTGCGGATCGAGCGTCACCGCCTTCGCCATCGCCCGCTCGGCGTCGGCATAGTGGCCGTTGTAGAGCTGCCACTCGCCTAACCACTGCCAGGCGTTCACATCGGTCGAATCGAGCTGGGTGGCGCGGATGAGATCGCGCTTGGCATCAGACCAGCGCCAGAGATGCATGTACAGGTTGCCGCGGGCGGCCAGCGCGTCGGCGAGGGTCGAGTCCAGCGCGACGGCCTTGTCGGCATTGACGATCGCGATGACGTGGGCGCTGTCGGGATCGATCGCGCCGTACAGCGGCAGCACCGCCCAGGCATCGGCGAGTCCCGCGTAGGCCCGCGCGAATCCCGAGTCGCGCGCCAGGGCCGCCTGGAAGTCCTTGATTGCCTCGCGCAGACTCGGCAGCGTGCGCCGCTGGAATTCGTAGCGGCCGCGCAGGAATAAGTCGTACGCGGCAACGTCGCTGGTGCCGGCCGAGCCTCGCGGTCCAGCCGGTTGAGCCACGCCGCCGAATCTACTCCGCAACGCTTCGGTCACCTTCGCCGCCAGGCTGTCCTGGAGGGCAAAGACGTCGCGCATGTCGCCGTCGAAGCGCTGTGACCAGAGCGCGATTCCATTCTGCGCGTCGGTGAGCTGCGCAAAGAGCCGGAGCTTGCCGCCGCTGGCCTGGACCGAGCCCTCGAGAATGGTCGCGACATTCAAGGCCCGGCCGACCTCCCGGGGAGGAGTCGTCTTGCCGCGATACGGCGCAGTGGCGCTGCGCGAGGCGACCTGGAGCCCGGGAAGCCTGCTCAAGGCCAGGGTGATTTCGTCGGTCAGGCCGTCGGCGAAGTAGGCGGTCGCCGAATCGCCATTGCTGTTGACCAGCGGCATCACCGCCACCGAGCGCGCCGGCGCGGCGCTCGCCCGGCCGCGCGTGAAGACCAATGCCACAGCCACAAGCGTCACGGCCGCCGCGGCGCCGAGGACCATCATCGCGGCCCGCTTCCTTCTCGCCGGTGCCGACAGGACCGGGATGCGCTGCGTGCCGCTCACGATGCCCGGATCGTCCAGCATCTGGACGATCTGTGCCGCGCTCTGCGGCCGATGCGCCGGATTCTGATCCAGGCACTGCATAACGAGTCGCACGATGCCGCCCGGCAGATCGGGCTTCTGGTCGCTGATCGGCGGCGCGGGACGGCTCAGCTGCGCCGTCATCAGCTCGTGCGGCGTCAGCCCGTAGAAGGGCGCCCTGCCGGTAAGCATTTCGTAGGCGAGGACGCCGAAGGCATAAATGTCGGCGCGATGATCGGTCGAGGGATCGCCGGCCACCTGCTCGGGCGCCATGTAGCCCGGCGTACCGACGGTGACGCCCTCCTGGGTCAGCGGCGCGGCGGGCTGTTCGCCGGTCGTGGTGGCGAGCGCCTTGGCAATGCCGAAGTCGGTAATGACCGCCGAGCCGCCGGCGAGAAGGACGTTGTCGGGCTTGATGTCGCGATGGACCACGCCCCGCTCGTGGGCGTAGGCGCAGGCCCGCGCGACGTCGCGCAGAATCGGCAGCGCCTCGCGCAACGGCATCGCGCCCGACGCGTCGAGCCGCTTGCGGAGCGACTCGCTCTCCACGTACGGCATGATGAAGTAGGGCACGCCGGCGACGTCGCCGGCGCCGAGGACCGAGACGATGTGGGGATGCTGGAGCGACGCGGCGAGGGCGACCTCGCGGCGGAAGCGGTCGATCGAGTGCCGCGCGCTGGCGAAGACCGCGACGACCTTGACCACCACCAGGCGATCGAGCGACTTGTCGCGCGCCACGAAGAGGTGCGACATGCCGCCACCTCCGAGCTCGCGCTCGACCGCGTATCCGGCGCCGAGCGCGGCCTGAAGGTCTTCCTGAAGGCTCATGGTGACGGTGTCATCGCTGAATCATTAGACACCTTCGGCCGGCGAGGGGTTGTCTAGTACGCTCCCCGTACGGCATGGCCGGGCTCCTCGGTGGCGTGCAGCTCCGAGAGGAACCGCTTCGCCACTTTGTCGATCTCCGATTCGCCGACATCGGTCGTGCCCACCGTGACGCGAACGTAGTGCCCGCCCTCGATCTCGATGCCCACCTTCACCGCTCCACGGGGATCGGTGAAGGCGGCGGAATCACCCGAGCCGCCGGCGTTGAAGCCGCGGGCACCGAACCAGCCGCGCGCGAACTCGAGCACCGCTTCGGGCGTAGTGTGGGCCCGGTAGAAGTACTGCATCAGCGCACAGTGAACGGGATCGACGCACGCGTCGTATCCCAGTCGAGGTTGATCACGCCGCCGTTGGACCCGCTCGGCGTGACGGAAATCGTGAAGCGCTCGACTGCCTGTCCCAGCGCGGCGACGCCCATGTCGAGCGAGTACAGATCCTTGCTCGGATCGTGCGCCGTTCCCCACTGCCCCGTCTGGCTGTTGATCACCAGCCTCCAGGTCGTCGGCGATGGAATCGCCCACAGCGTGTAGAAGCCGGCCGGCAGCGTGACGCCGCCGATTTCGAGCGCCTTGTCGGTGCGGAACTGCGTGGCGGCATTGGCGCCGACGCGCCAGATCTCGCCCCACGGCACCACGGTGCTGCCGAAAACGGTGCGGCCCCGCTTCGCCGGGCGGCTGTAATCGATCATCAGCGCCGCGCCGCCGACGGTGGCGCGCACCGTGTCCCGCGGCGAGAGCAGGCCGAGCGACTGGCCCGACTGGTCGCGCGCCGCGAAGGAGGCGGCCAGCGCATTGATATCGGCACTGGCGATCCGCTCGACCGAGAACTGTTGCGTCCCGCTGAGCGGCACCGCGCCCAGTATGCGGCCGTTTCCATCGACCTTCGCATGGAAGACGTCGTTGGCGTCGTAGAGCCAGACCGAGTCGCGGCCCATTGGCTTGATGCCCCAGGTCTGGATCGACGTCCCGCCGCCGTACATCGGAATGGCCAGGCTGTCGGGGTTTCGCGCCGCGCGCAGCTTGCCGACCATCATCTCGAACATCACGAATGACGAGGCTGCATTCCCCCAGATCGGCAGCACGCCCTGCGGAGCCGCGAGGCGGCGCGTGACGGTGCTGGTATCGCGCCGGTTCTCGGCGACGACCGAGTCGCGGGTGAAGGTCATCACGATCCGCTGCACCGGAGCAGCGCTCGCCGGAGCACCAGGGATGCGGGTCACGATTTCCGCGTGGGTTGGCCGGCCATCGGCGCCGAAGTCGATGCTGAAATGGCGCACGACGGTCCGGGGCTGCCGGTACAGGCCGTCTCCCTCCAGATGCGTTGCCGTCCTGTTGAATTGCTCCACCGCGGTGGTGTCGCGGCCCAGCCGGATGAGGAAGGTGCCGCTCTGCTGCGCGAGCGCGGGTGCAGCGAGCGCGGCGCTAAGGAAGGCGGCGAAGACGGGGATTCGACGCATCGTAAGGCTCCCGGAGACAGTGAGGGGGGCGATGATCTCGCCCCCCAATTTATCAGCCCACCGGCCCGAAGCTACCGGACCGCGAACGGCATGGTCGCCCGGGTCGTGTCCCATTCCAGAACGAGCGTCCCGCCCGATCCCGATGGCGCGACGCTGATGGTGAACTGCTCGACCGGCCTCGGTGTGCTGCCGACCTGCATCGGCAGATGAAAGAGGTCGCGATTATCCTTGTGTTCCGTGCCCCACTGACCCGTCTCACCATTGATGACGAGCTGCCAGCCGGTCGGTGTGGGAATGCTCCAGAGCGTGTAAAAACCGGCGGGCACGACGATGCCGCCCATCTCCAACGCCTTGTCGGTGCGGAACTGCGTCGCGGCGTTCGCGCCGGTGCGCCATGTGGATCCCCACGGCACGACGGTACCGAAGATGGTCCGCCCGCGCTTGGTGGGGCGGCCGTAGTCGATCATCAGCTGCGCACCACCCACCGTGGCGCGGACCGTGTCGCGCGGTGACAGCGTCAGCACCGTCTGGTCAGGCTTTTCCGTCGCGGCCCAGCGGGTGGCGATGGCGCGCGTGTCGAGGCTCGCGACGCGCTCGATCGACCACTGCTGCGTTCCGCCCTGCGGGATCGAGCCGATGATGCGGCCCTCGCGATCGAGCTTCGCGTGATAAACGTCCCACGGAGTGGCCCAGGCGACCGAATCTCTGCTCAGACGCCAGGCCGACATCGGCGTCGGCTGCGGCGAGCCGATGCCGTAGGCCAGGTAACTCGTGCTGTCCGAGCCTCGCAGCGCGCGCGCCAGCATGATTTCATAGAGGCCGTACGGTCCCCCCGGCAGGATCGTCGCGCCGTGGGTGAGCCCGACCCGCCGCCGCGTCGTCGCGGTATCGCGGGTGATCTCCGAGAAAACCGAATCGCCCTGGAAGGTCGCCAGCATGTGCTGCACCGGCGCGCCCGTCTCGGCGCCCGGCCGCAATACCGTCACCTCGCCCTTCACCGGCGTGAGCGAGCGGTCAAAGTCGAAACTGTAGCGCCGGATCGTGACCCGTCCCACGTGGCTCACCATCTCGCCTTCGATCCGGTTGGCGGTGCGGGTGAACTTCTCGACGGCCAGCGTGTCGGTGCCGAGCCTGACGACATAGGCACCGCTCTGGGCGGCAGCGGGAACGGCGACAGCGACGGTGAGTGAAAGGGCGAGGACCGACGGGGCGAGACGCATGGCAGCTCCGGAATCAGGTGGACAGGGTCGGCCTGAATCGCCTCAAGCGCAAGCTGTTCGACACCACCGTGAGCGACGACAGCGCCATCGCGGCACTCGCGAAGACCGGCGAGAGCAGCACTCCCCACACCGGAAAGAGCGCACCCGCCGCCACGGGGATCCCGACCACATTGTAGGCGAAGGCCCAGAACAGGTTCTGTCGCACCGTACGGAGGGTCCGGCGCGACAGTTCCAGTGCCGCCACGAGGGAGCTCAGGTCGCCCCGCATCAGCAGGAGATCGGCGGCCTCGATGGCCACATCCGTCCCGGTGCCGATGGCCACGCCGACGTCGGCGGCAGCGAGAGCCGGGGCGTCGTTGATGCCGTCGCCGACCATCGCGACCTTGTAGCCCGAGCGCTGCAGCTGCCTGACGATTTCGACCTTGCCGCCCGGGAGAAGTTGCGGCTCGACCTCGTCGATCCCGACCTCGCCCGCCACGGCGATCGCCGCTTTGCGGATGTCGCCGGTGACCATGACGAGGTGATAGCCCATCTTCCGCATCTGCCGGACCGCCGCCACCGCCGTGGGCTTTATCGGGTCGGCGAGGCCAAGCAGCCCGACCGGTTTGTTGTCCGCCGCGACGAGCACCGGCGTCCGCGCGCGTGCCGCGAGCCGGTCGATCGCATCGGTCAGCGGGCCAATGTCGACGCCGCTCTCGATGAGAAATGCGGCGCTTCCCACCATGACCTGCCGGCCATCGACCGTCGCTGCCGCTCCGCGTCCCTCGACCGCGTTGAAGAGCGCCGCGGTCGGCACCGTCAGGCTCCGGACCTCCGCCTCGCGCACGATCGCCGCCGCCAGCGGATGCTCCGACCAGCGCTCGACCGCCGCCGCGATCCGGACGACCTCGTCCTCGGTGAACTCGGGCTCGCTGCCCGCCGGCCCGTCCGCCCGCCGGCTCACGATGACGTCGGTCACCGCAGGCCGGCCTTCCGTGATCGTGGCGGTCTTGTCGAGGACGACCGCGGTGACGGTCCCCGCCGCCTCCAGCGCCGCGCCCCCCTTCACCAGCACGCCTTCTTCCGCACCGCGGCCGGTGCCGACCATGATCGCGGTCGGCGTCGCCAGGCCCATCGCGCAAGGGCAGGCGATGATCAGCACGGTGACGAAAACGACGGTCGAATTGAGGAAGTGCGGCGACGGGCCCACGTCGAACCAGATCACGAATGCCGCGATCGCCAGCGAGATGACGACCGGGACGAAGATCCCGGCGACCCGATCCGCCAGCCGCTGCACGGGAGCGCGACTTCCCTGCGCTTCTTCGACCAGCCTGACGATGCGCGCCAATGCCGTTGCCGGACCCACGCCGGTGGCCTCGAAGATCAGCCCTCCGGTGGTGTTCAGCGTTCCCGCGTAGACGTCGCTGCCGAGAGACTTGGCGACCGGGATCGGCTCGCCGGTCAGCATCGACTCGTTCACCGGCGACTGGCCTTCGGTCACGCGACCGTCCACCGGAATCCGCTGGCCGGGCCGAACCTGGACCAGGTCGCCCACCGCAACTTCGGCGGCCGGGATCTCCAGCTCTTCCCCGCCGCGCACCACCCACGCCGTCTTTGCCCCCAGCTCGGCGAGCCGGCGCAACGAATCACCGGCGCGGCCTTTGGCGCAGGCCTCGAGCCAGCGGCCCAGAAGCACCAGGCCAAGAATCATGGTGACGGCTTCGTAGTACACATCGGCGGGGAGTCCGGCATCGGTGAAGACGCCCGGAATCGCGGTCGCGGCGACCGAATAGAGCAGCGCGGCGCTGACCCCGACGCTGACCAGCGTATTCATGTCGGCGCTGCGATGACGAAAGCCGCGCCAGGCTGCCGTGAAGATCCGCCCGCCGGCCCAGAGCACCGCCGGCAGCGTCACGGCGAACAGCAGCCAGCGCAGCGTGCCCGGCTCGAGGATGAAGAGCGGCGGCGCGAGCCGCTGAACCGTCCGGGTCAGCGGCATCATCAGCCGGCTGAAGAGATCGGTGGAACGCATCGCCGAGGAGGCCATGAGCGGCATCGACAACGTCATCGCAATCGCGGCGGCGAAGAGCGTGATCAGCGCGCGCCATCCCACTTCGCGCCGTTCTCTCGCCAACGCCTGTTGCTCGCGCAGGGCGGGATCATCGGCGGCGATCGGCGCCGAGAGGACGAAGCCGGCACCCTGTACCGCGTCCGCGATTGCCTCAGCGCCGGCGAGCCCCGTCACCACCACCGCGCGCACCGTTTCGGCGGCGGGATTCACCTGCACCGACTGGACGCCGGGGACGGCCGCGACCGCGGCCTCGAGCCTCGATGTGGGCGAAAAGCGCAGCCCCGACACCGGCGCCGTGATCACCTCGGTGGCGACGTCGTAGCCCGCCGAGCGGACGGCGTCGACAAAAAGCGGCGCCGCGCCGCCGTTGCCTTCCCAGTCCACCGTGGCTTTGCGGGTCGCGAGATTGACCGCGGCACCCTTCACCCCCGGGACCGCGGCGAGGCGCTTCTGCACGCTCGCGGCGCAGCCGGCGCAATGCATGCCGGTGACGGGGAAGATGAAACGGGTGCTCATGGCGAAGGGGGGCGTGGTGCGAGGTGCGCGGGGCGTGGGGTGGCCAGAAAATACCAGAGGACCCAGGCGATCGCCGCCAATCCCATCAGCGTGACGATCACCCGGGTCGCTGTCATGCCTTCAATTATAAACCGGCTGGAGAATCACTTCGCGCTCGCGCCCTCGATCCGCATTCCATAGAAGCTGCGCCAGACGAAGATCATCGAGAGCACCAGGAACGCCGCCGCGAAGGCCTGGGTGACGCCGGTGCCCTTGTCGTGGGACAACGAAACCGCCAGCTCGACGGCCAGGAGGCCGAAGAGGGTGGTGAACTTGATGATCGGGTTCAGGGCCACCGAGCTGGTATCCTTGAAGGGGTCGCCGACGGTGTCGCCCACGACGGTCGCATCGTGCAGCGGCGTGCCTTTCTGCTTCAGCTCGGTCTCCACGATCTTCTTGGCGTTGTCCCAGGCGCCGCCCGCATTGGCCATGAAAATCGCCTGGTAGAGTCCGAAGAGGGCGATCGAAATCAGATAGCCGATGAAGAAGAAGGGCTCGACGAAGGCGAAGGCCAGCGTCGCGAAGAAGACCACCAGGAAGATGTTGAACATCCCCTTCTGGGCGTACTGGGTGCAGATCTCCACGACTTTCTTGGAGTCGGCGACCGACGCCTTTGCCGCGCTCTCGAGATTGATGTTCTTCTTGATGAACTCGACCGCCCGGTAGGCGCCGGTGGTGACCGCCTGGATCGACGCGCCGGTGAACCAGTAGATCACCGCGCCGCCAGTGATGAGGCCGAGGAGGAAGGGCGGATACACGATGGACAGGTTGCTGAGGAGCTCGGGCTTCAGGCCCTCGGTGAGCGCCACGATGATCGAGAAGATCATCGTCGTCGCTCCGACCACCGCGGTGCCGATGAGCACCGGCTTGGCGGTGGCCTTGAAGGTGTTGCCGGCCCCGTCGTTCTCCTCCAGGTGCTGCTTGCCCGTCTCGAACTGCGGCGCGAAACCGAAGTCTCTCTGGACCTCGGCTTCGATCCCGGGAAGCTGCTCGATGGTCGAGAGCTCGTAAACGGACTGGGCGTTGTCGGTCACCGGACCGTAGCTGTCGACCGCGATGGTGACCGGGCCCATGCCGAGAAAGCCGAAAGCCACGAGGCCGAAAGCGAAGACCGCCGGCGCCAGCGGGATCGCGGTGCCGAGCCCGTGGAGGCTGACTTCGTAAGCCGCGGCCATCAGCGCCATCATGATCAAGCCCAGCCAGTAGGCGGAGAAGTTGCCCGCCACCAGGCCCGACAGGATGTTGAGCGACGCGCCACCCTCGCGCGAGCTGGTCACGACTTCCTGGACGTGCTTCGAGTGAACCGAGGTGAAGACCTTCACGAACTCGGGGATGATCGCGCCCGCCAGGGTACCGCAGGTGATCACCGTCGAGAGCTTCCACCACAACGTCGGGTTGCCGCCGATATCCGGAATCAGCAGGTAGCTGACGACGTAGGTCATCGCGATCGACACGATCGAGGTCAGCCAGACCAGCGTGGTCAGCGGCGCCTCGTAATTCATCTTGTCGAGCTGCTCGTAGCGGGCCTTCGCGACGGCACCGTTGATGAAGTACGAGAGGGCCGAGGAAACCACCATCATGACGCGCATAACGAAGATCCAGACCAGCAGCTGGACCTTCACCATGTTGCTCGGCACCGCCAGCAGGATGAAGGCGATGAGCGCCACGCCGGTGACGCCATAGGTCTCGAATCCGTCGGCGGAGGGGCCGACCGAGTCACCGGCGTTGTCACCGGTGCAGTCGGCGATGACGCCGGGGTTGCGGGCATCGTCTTCCTTGATCTTGAAGACGATCTTCATCAGGTCGGCGCCGATGTCGGCGATCTTGGTGAAGATGCCGCCCGCGATCCGCAACGCCGCGGCGCCGAGCGATTCGCCGATGGCGAAGCCGATGAAGCAGGGGCCGGCGTAGTCGCCGGGAACGAAGAGCAGGATGATGAGCATCATGATCAGCTCGACGCTGATCAACAGCATGCCGATGGACATCCCCGCCTGGAGCGGAATCGCGTAACAGGGATACGGCTTGCCACGGAGGCTGGCGAAGGCGGTGCGTGAGTTGGCGAAAGTATTGACCCGGATTCCGTACCAGGCCACGCCATAGCTGCCCGCGATGCCGATCAGCGAGAAGGCCAGGATCACCAGGACCTTGAAGGCCGGGAAGCCGTGCTGGAGCGTACCCGCCGCGTCGTTCCACTCGGCCAGCCGGCCGAAGTAGAAAGTGATGATGGCGCCGATGAAGACCCACAGCAGCAGCAGGAACTTGCCCTGCGTGACCAGGTAGGTCTTGCAGGTTTCATAGATCAGCTCGCTGATCTCGAGCATCGACCGATGCACCGGCAGGTTCTTCAGCTTCGCGTAGGACGCCATGCCGAACGCCAGGCCGAGGGCGCAGATGACGAGCCCCCACACCAGCAGGTCGTGGCCGCCGATGGCGTCGTGGAAGAAGCGCGCGAGGTTGAGATCCGGGAGGACGAGGTTGGCCTCGCCTCCGGCCGGGTGGGCCGCCTGGGTCAGCACTGCCGTCATCAATCGTTACTCCTCGTAGTATTCGATGCCGAGATGGGTGATTGGCTCTTCGCCCTTCAGGTAGCGAAGCGTGTTCTTGAGCTTGGTCTGCTGAATGAACAGGTCGTGCTCGGGGTTCAACCCCTTCGCCGCCATGGGACTCTTGAAGTAGAAGGAGAGCCACTCCTGGATGCCCTTCATCCCGGCGCGCTGCGCCAGGTCGGTGAAGAGGGCCAGGTCCAGCACGATCGGCGCCGCGAGGATGCTGTCGCGGCACAGGAAATCGACCTTGATCTGCATCGGGTAGCCCAGCCACCCGAAGATGTCGATGTTGTCCCAGCCTTCTTTGTTGTCGCCGCGCGGCGGATAGTAGTTGATCCGCACCTTGTGGAAGACGTTGCCGTACAGCTCCGGGTACATCGCCGGCTGGAGAATGTGCTCGAGCACGCCGAGCTTCGACTCCTCCTTGGTCTTGAACGACTCGGGGTCGTCGAGGACCTCGCCGTCGCGGTTGCCGAGGATGTTGGTCGAGTACCACCCCGCCAGTCCGAGCATGCGGGCCTTGAGCATCGGCGCCAGCACGGTCTTCATCAGCGTCTGGCCGGTCTTGAAGTCCTTCCCGCCGATCGCGAGCTCGCGGTCCAGCGCCAGCTCGAGGATCGCCGGAATATCCACCGTCAGGTTGGGCGCACCGTTCATGAACGGCACATCCTCCATCAGGCAGGCCCAGGCGTAGAGCATCGACGGCGCGATGGTGGGATCGTTGCGCAGCATCGCCCGCTCGAAGGTGTGCAGGTCCTTGTGCGCCGAGCCCTCGCGGAGAAACACCTCGGTGGAAGCGCACCAGACCGCGACGGCGCGGTCGAGCTTGTTCTTCTTCTTGAAGTCGCGGATATCCTGCCGCAGCTGCTCGGCGAGATCGCGCTTGGTCTTCCCCGTCTTCACGTTGGTGCCGTGAAGATTCTTGACCCATTTGTTGTCGAAAACCGCCTTCATCGGCTTGATTTTCTTCAGGAAAGGCGCGAGCTCCTTGAGGTTCTCGTAGCCCAGCACCCCGGCCTTCTTCGCCGCGGTGAAGGCGTCATCGGGAATCGGGTCCCAGCCCCCGAAGACGATGTCGCTGAGCTTCGCCAGCGGCATGAAATCCTTGATCATCGGCGCGCGACGCTCGGTCCGCTTGCCCAGGCGGATGGTCGCCATCTGGGTGAGGGAGCCGATCGGCTGCGCCATGCCTTTGCGCACCGCTTCGACGCCGGCGTAGAAGGTCGTGGCGACGGCGCCCATGCCGGGCGTAAGAATGCCAAGCCGGCCTCGGGCCGGCGCAATACGTCGGGGAGTCGGACTCAACTCAGGTTCCCTTGACCGCGGTTTCGGGAAGGGCGAGCGATGCCTTCGCGTCGGCGGGCGCGGCGTTGGGCCGTCCTACCGGGGCCGGGGCGACCGGCGTCGGATGGGTAGCGGCGCGCGCGACGACACTCAGTGACTCGTCCTTGGTGATGGAGTACACGTGATAGATCCGCTGGACCATCGTGATCCAGCTGACCAGGCTGAGCGCGGCAAGAATGAACAGGAGCAGCCAGCCATGCGGGCCGGAGCCGAAAAACAGCGTCGCGCCGCCGAGGAAGACGATCCGCTCGGCGCGCTGCGCCATGCCGACCTTGGCTTCGATTCCCACCCCTTCGGCGCGAGCCCGCGTATAGGACACCATGTACGAGCCGATGAGGCACGCGAAGCATAGACCGAGCGCGAGCACCGGCTCCCGGTTGCCGTAGGAGCGGATCGCCGACGTCATATAGTAGATGGCGATGCCGGTGAAGAGGATACCTTCGCCCCAGCGATCCATCACCGAGTCGTAGAATGCGCCGAATGTCGACGACATCCCGCCCCGCCGCGCCACTTTGCCGTCCAGCAGATCGAAAAATCCCGATGCCAGCAGCAGCCCGCCGCCCAGATGCAGATGCCCGAAACCAAAGGCGGCTCCGGAGACGAACAGGATGAGTGCCGAAATGGTGGTGATACGGTTAGGCGTCAGACCGGCCTCGATCAGCCGGTCGGCGATCGGGTCGATCAGCTCAAGGAAGACACGCTTGAGGGGCTCAGGGAGAATCGTGACGCGCCGAAGGTCCATGACTAGCCGTCAAAAGTAGCACCACTTGTGACCCGTTGGCAGGGCGCAAGTGGGTCATAGATACAGAAGGTAGGGCCGGACTCGGATCCGAAAGGCGGCCAGGGCCCTCTGGTCGCTGGCCCACGCCAGGGCCGAATCGGCATTCCAGGCCCGGCCGAATCGCGTCGTCATCATGCTCGAGTCTACGCGCAGCGAATCCCGATTGGATTGGGCCAGCAATCGTAACACCCTGATGACCTCGAGGATGGGACCGCCGGCATAACGACGATTGTTGCGCCAGAACCGCACCCCGGCGCAGCTGACACCGTCATACTTGCCGTCTCCCGGCGCGTGCGGGGTAAAGGTGACGTGTTCGAGAGTGTCACCGTTGGGATAGCCATACGCCTCTCGCGGGGTCTTCAGCCACGGCGCGCCCATCTCCCGAAAGGCCTCGTCCGTCCCCCGCCCCACCGACAGGTTGGTCGCCTCGATGAGCACCGTGCCGGGATACCAGGCCACGGCATCGAGGTCGCGCAAGTTCGGCGACGGCGGGACCCAGGGCAGTCCCGTCTCGTCGAACCACTCGCAGCGATGCCATCCTTTGACCGGCACCACGACCAGATCGGCGCCGATCCCCAGCTCGGCATTGGCGAAGCGCATCAGCTCGCCCATCGTCATGCCATGGCGCAGCGGCACCGGCAGCGGGCCGATCATCGAGCTGAAAGCGGTATCGAGTATCGGACCCTGCATCGCGCAGCCAATCGGATTGGGCCGGTCGAGGACGATGATTCGCTTGCCGGCGGTCTTCGCCGCGCGCATCGCAAAGATGGTGGTCGAGACGTAGCTCCAGGTGCGGGTGCCGACATCCTGGAGATCCACGACCAGCACGTCGAGCTTCGCCATCTGCGCCGCGCTCGGCGCTCGATTTGCTCCGTACAGACTATAGATTGGGAGGCCGGTCGCTCTGTCGGTGGTGTCGTGCACCGAGGCGCCGGGGGCAGCATTTCCGCGGATGCCGTGCTCTGGGGCGAAAAGAGAAACCAGGCGCGAACCGCGAAGCCTGAAGTGCTGCAGGCGATCGATCGTGGAGACGCCGTGTGCGTCGATGCCGCTCTGATTGGTGATGAGGCCGATGCGCTTGCCGGCGAGCAGGTGCGCCGAATCGGTGAGGAGACCATCGATCCCAGGAAGGACAACGGAACGTTGGAACGTGGGAACGTGGGAACGGGGAACGAGCCCGAGAAGGCAGCCAAGGAGCACCCAGCCCCGATGATGCAGGTTAGGTCGCAACGTTCGTACGTTCCTGCCTTCCCGCGTTCCCACGTATTTGCGCTCCTGTTCGCAACCGCCTGTGCGCATGCGGGCCGCGTCGAGCCGGCGCCGGTCTTTCCGATGCCCGACACTCCCGTCGAGGCAGCGCTGATTCCCCTGCCCGACCTCACCGTGCCGCCGCCGCGCGAAGTGCTGGACGCCATTCCGGCACTGGCTACGATGACGCTGCGGGAAAAGGCCGGCCAGCTGGTGATGCCCTGGTTCAGCGGCGAGTACTGGTCGGCCGACGCCGATCCGATGGTCGCCGCGCTCCGGCTGGTGCGCGAAGAAGGCGTGGGCGGATTCGTCGTCGGCCTCGGCGGCTCGGCCTACGACCTGGCGGCGAAGTTCAACGCCCTGCAGCGCGCCTCGAAGCTGCCGCTCTTCATCGCCGCGGACCTGGAATCAGGACCAGCCTCGCGAATCCGCATGGCCACGGCCTTCCCGGGCAATATGGCGTTGGGCGCGAGCGGCCGCGAGCAGGATGCCTACGACACCGGCGCCATCATTGCGATGGAGGGCCGTGCCGCCGGAATCAATTTTGTTTTTGCGCCCGTGGTCGACGTCAACAACAACCCCGCCAATCCGATCATCAACACCCGCTCCTACGGCGAGGATGCGGCGCGCGTCGGAGATCTCGGTGCGGCCTTCATTCACGGGCTGCGCGAGCACGGCATGCTGGCCACCGCGAAACATTTCCCCGGCCATGGCGATACCGGCACCGACTCCCACCTGGCGCTGCCGGTGATCATGGCCGGAAGGGCGCGGCTCGATTCCGTCGAGCTGGTGCCCTTCCGCATCGCGACCCGCGCCGGCGTGGACGCGGTGATGAGCGCGCATATCGCGATGCCGGGAATCACCGGCGGCAGCGACTTGCCGGCGACGCTGTCGCCGATGGTGCTCGACACCCTGCTGCGGCAGGACGTCGGGTTCGGCGGACTGATCGTCACCGATGCGCTCAACATGGGCGCGATCGTGAACAAGTACGGCGCCGCGCAGGCAGCGGTGCTGGCCCTCAAGGCCGGCGCCGACATTCTGCTGATGCCCACCGACCCGCACGCCGCCATCGACGCCGTGGTCGAGGCGGTCGAGCGGGGCGAGGTGAGCGAGGCGCGGCTGGACAGCAGCGTGGAGCGGATCGTCGACGCCAAGGCGCGCACCGGCCTGTTCCGGCAGCGGCTCGTCGATCTGGACGCGATCGCCGGCATCGTGGGCATCCGCGCGCACCAGGATCTCGCCCAGCAGATCGCGCAGCGCTCGCTGGTTCTGGTGAAAGACTCGTTGGGCATCGTTCCCCTTGTCGGTGAGCGCCGGCGGCGGGCGCTGGTCATCAGCTACGGCGACGAGACCAACGAAACGGTGGGCGCGGTGTTCGCCGCGACATTGAAAGCCGGCGGC
>DASXPG010000138.1:0-7222 GCA_036493755.1 Gemmatimonadales bacterium | reverse complement strand
GGCTGATTCTCGCCGACGACCATCACCTGCTGGTCGAAAGCCTGCACGACGCGCTCTCGAACAAGTTCACCGTGGTCGGCGTGGTACACGACGGCGAGACTCTGCTGGAGCTGTTGCCGGTTACCGAGGCCGATTGCCTCCTTCTCGACATCGGGCTGCCGGGACGCAACGGTCTCGAGCTGCTCCCCGACATCCGCCGGATGCGGCCCGCGCTCAAGGTGCTGATCGTCACCCAGCACCTCGACCGGATCCTCGCCGACGCCGTCATCCAGGCCGGCGCCAATGGCTTCATTCCGAAAGATTCGGGGCTCGAGGAGCTGGAGACCGCGATCGGCGAAGTGCTCGCCGGGAAGCGCTATCTCTCGCCCCGGGTGCCGCCCCGGACCCAGAAGGTGGGCCTCGGCGCCATGCACCCCGCCTTCGCGCAGCTGACGCCGCGCCAGCAGGAGATCATGCGGCTCATCGGGGATGGAAAGTCGACGGCGGACATCGCCCAGATTACCGGCCTCAGCCAGCGCACCGTGGGCTTTCACCGCTCCAACATCCGCAAAGTACTGGGGATCGACAGCGAGCTCGGCCTGGCAAGACAGGCCCTGCTCTTCCGCATGGCAGAGGAGCAGGGCCCGCAGCACTAACGCTTCTTCGGCATTCCCTTCAGCTGATAGTCACCGGAACCGCTGCCGCCATCGGGTGGCGCGCTCAGCTCCGCGACGATGCTGGCACCGAGCGCCGCGCCGAAGCGGGCGAACTCCGGCGAGAGGTCGCGGCCCACACGGGTGCTGAGCCGCTCCAGCTGCGGCGCCATTTCACGGCCGATCTGCACGCCGAGGCTCTCGAACTGGGGGCGCAGCTCGTGGTCGTACGTGCGAGCGATGCGGCGCGCGGCACGCTTCACCGAGTCGGGATCGCGGAGCCAGAGCTGCACCAATGTGTCGATGGCCGCATCACTTTCGCCGTCATACACCCTGTCGGTGGCCGCATCGGCATCGGCATCGGCATCGGCATCGGCGTGGGCGTCAGCGTCAGCATGGATCAGCGCCCACTCGGCCCTCTGGTCCGCTGAATCCGCGTGAGCCGCACTGCGGTCAGCCGCGCGCTCGTCGCGGTCTGCGGTCCGGTTCGTGGCATCGACCCTCACCGGGACAATCTCCCAGCTCCCATCGCCGTCCTGCGCCACCAGCCGTATCGGCACATTGGTGTCGCGGAGCTCGTAGTCATCTTCGATTGTCTGGCTGCCGACGTGAATCTCGTAGTCGTCCGGGACCACGATCGAGCGGCCCCACTGCCGGAAGCCGAGATGCCCGTGCCCGCTGATGCTGACGGTGTAGCCGGCGGCGAGGACGATGACGTGTCCCTGGTGGACCAGCCCCCAGCCGTCTCCGTCATACGAAGAGTTGAACGACACCGGCTCATCGATGCCGTCCTTGTCGGCCTTTTCGGCCTCGGCTTTGACCTTGGCGACCGGCGCGGCATGGCCCAGGTCTTCCGCGGCGACGCCGGGCACCGTCGCGGCGACCAGCGCGAGCACCAGCACGCCTGCTCCGGCACGCACGATCCAGCGAACCGGACGCGCGCCCACCGAACCTTCGAGCAACCGCTCGACGCGGCTCACCAGCTGGGAGCAGCTGCCCGCCATGCCGGCAACCGCAGCGGGCGCGGCATGTCCCTGCACCCATCCCGCGACTTCGGCAAGACAACGCGCGAGCACGACGCCGCCGGCGCGTTCCGCCGCCCAGTCGTCGCAGAGGAACTCGGCTTCGGCGCGCAGCCGTTTGCGGGCGAGACGATTCAGCGGCTGCACGAAGAGCAGCGTCTCGATCAGCGCCGCGGCGACGAGCCACAGCGGATCGCGCCTGACGACATGACCCAGCTCGTGCGCCAGCACCGCCCGCTGCTCGGCGGGACCAAGGTTCGTGAACACGCGCTCGGGAAGACAGATCTCGCCACCGAAGGCGATCGGTCCGGCGAGCGATTCGGATACGCTCAGTCGCGGCACCCTGACGCCGGCCGAGAGGCAGAGTCCGGCGAGGGCATCGGCGAGCGGACCATCCTGGACCGGCCGCCGGCCCGACAACTCGCGCTTCAGCGAGAGGCGCAGCCAGATGAGATGGCCCGCGAAACCCAGCGCACCGATGAACCAGATCTGGAGCAGCATCGCCGGCCACGAAACGTTGAGGCCCTGGACCAGCGACCGGGTCGTGCGTGTTGGTGCGGCGGAGATTTCGGTTCCACGGCGGCTCGAGGCAGCGCGCAGCAACTGGCGCGACGTGAACGCCGCGGGAGCGACGGTGCGGATGCTCGCCACATCGACCAGCGGCGACTCCGGACGCGCCGCGATGGCGACATGGCCGGCCGGCGGCTCGAGCCTCAGGGCGATCTGCGCCGTCGCGGTCACGATGCCGCCGATGAGCGCGACCTTCCACAGTGTGTCGCGGCCCGCATGTGAGCGGACCAGGCCGGCCCCCGAAATTGCGGCGGCACCGAGGAGCAGAATGGTGCTGTGAAGGAGATAGGTAAGGAGCCACGCGACCGCGATGAGGATGACGGTCATGGTTCAGCCCTCCCCGTGCTGCTGCTTCTGTTCGATGAGACGGCGGACGCGGTCGAGGTCGCCGGGAGCAATGTCTCCATCGTCCAGCAGATGACTGACCAGCGCGGTCACGTCGCCGTGAAAGAGCCGATCGGCCAGCCCGGAGACCATCGAGCGGCGGACTTCGTCTTCAGATACGAGGGCCCGGTACAGATAGTGTCGGCCTGCCTGCCGGCGGGACACGATTCCCGCTTTCTCGAGGCGCGTCAGAATCGTCGCCACCGTGGTGAGCGCCAATCCGCGGTCGGCGTAGGCCGATTCGTGGACATCGGAAACAGACGCCTCACCGCGGCTCCACAGCACGCGCATGAGAGACATCTGGAGATCGGTCAGCTCGATAGCCATAGTGGGCCCCGGATGAGGTTCTCGAACTATACTACATTTGTAGTACGAGCCGTCAAGCTGGGGGGTTTCACAGGAAGCCGGGACGCTGAACCGGCGTTACCTTGAGAGGTATTGCAGGGTTTTTTGTCGTCCCTTCAGGGAGGATGAACGATGCGGAAGACTCGACTCATGACCGTGCTCGCGGTGGCACTCGCCCTCTCGGCGGGCCGCACCGCTGTGGTCCTGGCTCAGGATCCGGCGCCCGCGCCGGCCGCGGCACCGGCTGCGGCCCCGGCGGCGCCTGACACGAACATGATGTGGGCGGGAGACTGGGACTATCAGATCTCCTGGCGCGACAGCACCATCGAGGGTACCTGGCGCGTCAATTACACCGACAACCGCTTCACCGGCGTGCTGACCAAGTCGGGCGTCCCGCCATCTCCGATTCGCAGCTTTACGCTCTCGCGCAACAAGAAGGACATGAACCTCAGCGTCGACTGGAATGGGCAGGAGGTCCGGTTCTCCGGTCACATGGAGAATCCCCGGTCCATCACCGGCACCGTCAGCATGACCGGCGGCTTTGGACGACTGATCGCGAGAAAACGAAGCAGCTGACGAAGGTTCGAAAACCGAAACGGAAAAGCGCGGGGCCCGATGGTCCCGCGCTTTTTTTAGCGGCACTCGTTACAGCGGTACTTGTACGCCGAGCCGCGTGACGACGGTCTGGACCGGAAGCGCGACCCCGCCGACGCTGCGATCGAATCGGTGGACCTCGCAATCGAGCTCGGCGCGCGTCGCGCCGCGTACGAGGAGCCAGGTGCCGAGCCCGAATTCGAGGGAGGTGCCGGCCGAGCCGCCGTCATTGAAACGGACGATGGGCAGAAAGGCGCCACGCGCCCACACGCCGGCGATCGAGGCGAGCCGGGCCTCCGATCGAACGCCGAGGCTGACCGCCCCGATGTCCGGCGTGGCGAAGCTGGGAGAGATGGTACGGCGCGTCACGCCGAGCTCGGCATCGAAGGCCTGGCTCAGGCGGTACGAAAGGCGCCCGTCGACCTCCACCACGTTGAAGGTCGCGCGCGAGGAATCGGCCGGACTCAGGTGCGCGCGGCTGATGTCGATGCGCGCGCCCAAGCGCCGGCGGTGCCAGGCGGCGGAGATTCCCAGATCGAGGCCGCCGCTGTGATTGCCGGCGGTGCTTTCGCGCATCGCATAGGAGCCGGCGTACCCGCCGACGGTGACGACCTGCGCCTGCGCAACACCGGCCAGCAGGCCGGCGGCGCCAAGCGCGAGCAGCATCCCTCTCAGGGCGCCACCGGCAGCGGCACGATCGTCAGCAGCGTCTTGCGCCGGAGCACTTCGTTGTCGCGGGCGATCTCTTCGTTCCGCCGGGTCAGGAAGTCGCGCAGCAGGTGGTTGTACAGCAGCGCCGATGCGACTGGCCGTGGCGCGGGGTGGCGCAGGCTGAGCACCAGGCCCGAGGTGAGCGTGGCGCCGCCGACCAGCAGCATCCCGGCCGGGGCGCCGCTGCCTAACGATGAATTGTGGAGCGCCAGCGTGGCGGCGAGTCCGACGCTGAGAAAGGAGGCGGCGATGCTGAGCGGCCGCCAGTCGCGCTGCGGCTGCACCGTTTCGGCCTGCTCCTGGTATCCGGGAAGCGCGGCAAGGTGCGGCAGGGTGTCGAGCGGTGCCGACGACAGGACCACGGTGGTGGCCCGCTGGATCTGGATGCGGCCCGCATCCGCCTCGACGATGACCTGGTAGCGGCCGGGCGGGAGCGGGGCTCCGGAGGGACCCATACCGTTCCACGAAATAGCGGCGGGCCCGGTGAGCGACTGTGAATCGAGCGCGACGCTGACCCGGCCGGCCTGGATCCAGGTGCGCACGATCGCGGCGCGGGAAACCTGAAAATGAATCAGCTCGTGCGGTTCGCCGGCAAGGAACGTTGCGCTGTCCACACCCAGGTGCCGAATCGCCAGGGCCTGGCCCAGCGCCACCATATACAGCGAGGTAATGCGTGGGGAGACGCGCACCTGATCCGGCTCGCGATCGGGCGCCAGTCCGATCAGGTCTTTGAAGGCCTCGATGGCGCGCGATGTCGAATCGATACTCGAGTAACTGTAGCCGAGCAGTTCGTACAACCCGATCCGATCCGCGGTGCTCACTGCCGATAGCTGCAACGCCTGTTGAGCCGCGACAATGGCGGAATCATAGAAGAGAGCGGTGTACATTCCGCGGGCCCGGGTGAGCCCGGCCCCTTCCTGCGCCCTGGCGACGCTCGCGCCCAAGGCCAGGATGACGCAGAGGGCCGCGAGAAGACGTCGCACTACGATGCGGGCTCCAGCACGTGGGAACGCCGTTCGGTGTTGCCCGCGGTAATCGTTATGTGTTCGCTCCACGACTTGTAACCGTCGCGCGCCACCATGATGTCGTAAGTGCCGGGGGCCATGGCATGGCGGACGACCGGCGTGTCACCGACATCGACGCCGTTGATGGACAACATCCCATAGGGCTGGGCATCGACACTCAAGTAACCCATTGCCACAGCGGCAGCCGGCGCGGTTACCGCCGGCGTGCGACTTGGGGCCGGCGGCGGCGCGGGGATGCGGGACGCGGTGGCCGGACGCTGGCTCGGCGCCGGCGCCGGCGGAGGAGCCGGTTGCGGCGATGGCGGTGGTCCGCCGCTTTGCGGCGATGCGGCACGCGGTACGGCTACCGGTGTCGGCGCCGCGACTCCCGACCGATGCGTCGCCAGATACAGCGCCGAGACGACTACCACCACCGCCGCCGCCGCCCATGTGCCCACCATCGCCGGCCGCCGGCTCGCAGGCCTGGCCGTGACCGATCCGCCGCGCCGCTCGGGCGCCACGGCGGCCGCGAACTCATCCATGGTGGCGAACCGCTCGGCGGGATCCTTGGCGAGCGACTTGAGCAACGCCTGCTCGAGGTAAACGGGGATGTCGGGCCGCAACGCGCGCAGCGATGGCGGCGGCTCGTGGATGTGGCCGTAGATGACGGTGTGCGCCTGCCCCGACGGAAACAGCAGCTGGCCGGTGAGCATCTGGAAGCCGACGACGCCTAACGAGTACTGGTCGGAGCGCCCGTCCAGTTTCACGCCGCCCTTGGCCTGCTCGGGACTCATGTAGTGCGGCGTGCCGACGATCTGCCCCGTCCCGGTGAACTGGGTCGACGACTCCAGCGCCTTGGAAATACCGAAATCACCCAGCAGCACGCGGCCCGACTCGTCGATCATGATATTCGACGGCTTGACGTCGCGATGGACCACGCCGCGCTGGTGGGCGTGCGCGAGGGCCATCGCCGCATCGAAAAGTACGCGCCGGCATTCGTCGACCGGCATCGGCCCGCCCTGGAGCACATCCTCGATGGTGCGACCGGTGACGTACTTCATGGCGAAGTAATGCAGGTTGTCGCTGCTCTGCACCGCGTAGATCGGGATGATGTTCGGATGGTCGAGCTTGGCGGCGGTGCGCGCTTCGTGCATGAAACGGGAGACGAACTTCTCCTCGCTGGTGAGCCGCGGCGGGAGCACTTTGATCGCGACCTCGCGCTGCAGCGTGAGGTCCTCGGCCAGGAACACCGTTCCCATGCCGCCGCGACCCAGCAGTTTGCCGATCCGGTAGTGGCCCGCGACGGCTCCGGTCAGCGCCCGCTGCACGTCGGCGACGGTGTCGAAAGGCCTGCGCTCCGCGCTGGGGTCCGACATGTCCGCGCCGCAGATGAGGCAGAAGCGGCTCTCCTCAGGGAGCGTGGCGTTACAGACGGAGCAGATCATCGCTCGATCCTACGGGCACGATATTGAAAGAACATGTTGGCCGAGCAGCCCGAACGTGTAGATGCCCCCGGTCGTGTCCGAAATGGCGAACCGGTAACTCCCCAGCGCCAGGCACTTACCCTGGGTTCCTTGCCAGTGCAATTGAATCGTACCAACAGAGTCGAGCAGGTACATATCGATCCCGGCGCGGGCAGGCGCCTCAGGTATTGCGGTTGCCGCGAAGCTGTAGTAACCGGCGGTGTCCACCCTGAAGGTCAGCCAGCCCGTGGCTCCGGGATTATCCAGCGTCAAGGCGAGTGGCTGGAACCCGTCGGTATTGCCGAACCGATATGATGAGTTTGGAAATGCACAGCTCGAACCCGAAATGGTCTGGCTCGGCGGGCTCTGCGATTCGTAGACGGGCTTGATGCGCAGTGCATAACCATGTATGAGCGCGGTCGGAAACCGTGATGCGACCATCAAATGGTATGTCCCAGCGGGCAGAGACCGCATCGTGATGACCTGAGAATCAAGGA
>DASXPG010000137.1:0-11469 GCA_036493755.1 Gemmatimonadales bacterium | reverse complement strand
ATCGGCGAACTCTCCCACCGTGCTTATGTATTCCTGGAGCGCCTTCCGCAGCCGCGCGTCCTTCAGCCCTGAGGCCTCGGTCGCGGCCAGCGCTTCGGCGACGCGGCGCTGGTGTTCGAGGGCCGCCGGCAGAATCAGCTGGCGTGACATCTGCACCATCGTTTCGGCCTCGATGGTCTTCTGCTTGATGTACTTCTCGACCGTGATGGCCAGCCGCGAATCCACTTCGGCCTTGTTCAGCACGCCGTACTTCTTGAAGAGATCGACGGTTTTCTTCGCGCCCAGCGTCGGGAAAGCGGCGACCGAGTCCTCCATGTGGGGCAGGCCGCGCTTGGCGGCTTCCTTGTGCCACGCCTCGGTGTAGTTGTCGCCGTCGAAGATGACCCGCTTGTGCTGGCCAATGAGCTTCTTCAGCAACGGCAACGCGGCCTTGAGGGTCTTCTCCGGATTGCCGATGCCGTTCTTGCCGACGGCCTTCTCCATCTCGCCGGCGACGTAGTCGAGCGATTCCGCCACGATCGTGTTGAGCACGGTGTTGGGCCACGCGATCGACGCCGACGAGCCCACGGCACGGAACTCGAACTTGTTGCCGGTAAAGGCGAAGGGCGACGTCCGGTTGCGGTCGCCGGAATGGCGCGGCAGCTGCGGCAGGGTCTTGGCGCCGAGGTCCAGGGTGCCGCCGCGCAGCGTGCGTTTGGGCGAGCCCGACTCGATCTGCTTCAGGATGTCGGAGAGCATGTCGCCCAGGAAAATCGAGATGATCGCGGGCGGCGCTTCGTTCGCGCCGAGCCGGTGATCGTTCGCCGCCGAGGCGATCGAGGCGCGCAGCAGATCGGCGTGGATGTCGACCGCGCGAATCACCGACACCAGGAAGACCAGGAACTGGATGTTGGTATGGGTGTCATCCTGCGGATCGAGCAGGTTGATGCCGGTGTCGGTGGCCATCGACCAGTTGTTGTGCTTCCCCGAGCCGTTGATGCCGGTGAAAGGCTTTTCGTGCAGCAGCACCTTGAGCCCGAAGCGCGGCGCGATGCGCTTCAGCGTCTCCATCATCACCATCTGGTGGTCGCTGGCGAGATGACTGGTCTCGAAGAGGGGCGCGATCTCATACTGCCCCGGCGCGACTTCGTTGTGGCGCGTCTTGACCGGCACGCCGAGACGGTAGAGCTCGTGTTCCGCCGCGCTCATGTGGGCGAGCACGCGGGGCGGGATGGTGCCGAAGTAGTGGTCCTCGAGCTGCTGGTGCTTGGGTGGCCGCGCGCCGAAGAGGGTGCGCTCGGCGACCAGCAGATCGGGGCGCTGATAGTAGAGATCGCGGTCGACGAGGAAGTACTCCTGCTCCGGGCCCACCGTGGTGAAGACCCGCGAGACGCCGGCGTCGACGCCGAAGAGGCGCAGAATGCGCAGCGCGTGGTGCGAGAGCGCTTCCATCGAGCGCAGCAACGGAATCTTGGTGTCGAGCGCTTCACCGGTCCACGAAACGAAGGCCGTCGGAATGCAGAGCGTGACGTTGTTCTCGCCGCGCATCAGGAAGGCGGGGCTGGTCGGATCCCAGGCGGTGTAGCCGCGGGCCTCGAAGGTCGCGCGCAGGCCGCCGCTGGGGAAACTCGACGCGTCGGGTTCGCCCTGCACCAGCTCGCTGCCGGAGAAGTTGAAGATCACGCCGCCCTGTCCGTCGGGACTGATGAGCGAGTCGTGCTTCTCGGCGGTGAGACCGGTGAGCGGCTGGAACCAGTGGGTGAAGTGCGTCGCGCCATTTTCGATGGCCCAGTCCTTCATCGCCGCGGCGACGACGTCGGCGACGAGCGGATCGAGCGGCGCGCCCTGGTCGATGGTGCGGCACAGGCTCTTGAAGACGTTCTTGGGGAGCCGCTGGCGCATCTCGCGGCGGGTGAAGACGTCGGCTCCGAAAATCTGGTCGACCCGGTCGAGCCCGGTGCCGTTGGACGAGGGTGCGGTGGTGACGGTGCTGCTGGAATGGCCGTTGTTCCCGATACGGTTCGGGGTCATCAGTGAGGCGTTGCTGGACATGGATTCGATTCTCCAGAGCTGGGCAGGACAAGTGGAAACGCCGGCGACTGAAGAACGCTAACCCCGCCAACTCCGCGCCGCTCCGACTCCCCTAGCGCCGCTAGGGAAGCGATCTACTTTTCAGGCATGGCGCAGCGCACCATGGCACTCCTCCCCGGCACCATCGAGCTGCTCATTCTTCGTGCCCTCAGGTGGGAACCGACCCACAGCGCCGGCATCGCCGAGTGGATTCGCCTGGTCACCGGCAGCGCCTTCGCGCTCGAGGACGGCACCATCTATCCGGCGCTCCACCGGATGGAACGCGACGGGCTGATCGAGTCGGAGTGGGGCAAATCGGATCGCAACAGGAAGGCCCGCTTCTACAATCTGACCAGCGACGGCCGTGGGCGACTCAAGGAGCTGATCGCGGACTGGGCCCGCTACGAGCAGGCGGTGGATGCCGCGATCCGGCACGGGCATCCCAGGGCGCTCTGGGCCCAACGGACGGCATCGTTGCAAAGTGAAATATGACAGCGGGTGATTCTCACCGTTTCGCCCGGGGTCGCAGCCTCCAATATTGGCTGCCATGAAGGTCGCATTGACGGGTGGAACGGGGTTCGTGGGCCGGCAGGTAGTGGAAATGCTGATGCGCCGCGAGCACGAAGTGCGGTTGCTGGTGCGGGAGCCGTCCAGACATGGCTGGCTCCGGGACCACGGCGACATCACCACGGTTGCGGGCGACCTGGAGAATCCGGCCGCCCTGAAGGAGCTGGTCCAGGGTGTCGACGCCGTCGTGAACCTGGTCGGCATCATCGTCGAGGTCGGCCGACAGACCTGGGAGCGGGTGCACGTCCAGGGGACACGTCAGCTGCTGGCCGCAGCCCAGTCGGCCGGGGTGAAGAAGTTCGTGCAGATGAGCGCACTGGGAGCGAGGCTCGACGCCGCCGCCACCGCGTACCACCGCACCAAGGCCGCGGGCGAAGCGCTGGTGCGCGCGGGCGCGATTCCGAGCGTCATCCTGCGGCCTTCGTTGATCGCGGCGCCAGGGAACGAAGTGCTGACGATGATCGTGAATATGCTGCGGATGTCGCCGATCATTCCCGTCATCGGCAACGGACTGTATCGGCTGCAGCCCATCGCGGGCGATGATGTCGCCGAAGCCTTCGCGCTTTCAGTCGAGGACCCCGGGATTACCGGCACTTTCGACATCGCCGGTCCGGCATCGCTGACCTACCACGAGATTCTCGATCAGCTCGAGGAGGCTCTCGGCGTGCATCGGCGGCGGGTCGCCGTGCCGGTGACCGTGGTCCGCTTCTCAGCCTATGCCGGCACCGTGCTGCCGCATCTCAACCCGATCACGCCCGACCAGCTCCAGATGCTGCTCGAAGGAAACACCACCCCGCAGAATGCGATCACATCGACTTTCGGCATCAAGCCGCGCGAGTTCGCCGAAGTCGCGAGAGAGATTGCCGAGCCTTGGGCAGCTACCCCGGTGCACTCGACCCAATCACATAGTTGAACCTCCCAACCTCCTAACCTCCCGGCCTCCGAAAGAAAACGACCCGGGAGCTTGCGCCCCCGGGCCGAGTAGTCGGGCAAAGCCGCCGTCAGACTTTGCACGCGACCACATCCTGCCTTCACTGATTGGATGCCTCAGCCCCGGGAATGGTTGCAATCGCTCCAGCACTCTTCAATTCCGCTTCAGACGTCCCGTTCTGGACACCGTCAGGGTCTCGGCCGCCATCCCGGCGCTGAAAACGATACTGGTGTTGCTCGCGCCGTAGCCGATCCCCATCGGGCTGAAGGTCACGATGATCCGCGACGCCGTGAATGCGGCCCCTCCCAGCGCCCGGACTTCCATCGTGTCCCACTGTGAACTCGTGCGCCGCAGCGAGATCGTGGCCTGGCGCAGAGCCGAATCGAGCTCCACCCGCGACTGCCGCCCCCGCGCGATGGCGAAGGCCCGCGCCGTCTCGTGCACCGCTCCGTACCGCTCGGCGCCTTCGTCCACTGCCGCTCGGTCGAGGGCGTGACCCATCGGCCGGATTCCGATGGCCGTGGCGATGGCGATCAGCGCCATCACCATCATCAGCTCCGGTAGAGTGACTCCGCGCATGCGGTGAGAGTAATGCGAGGACAGCGACGAACGATCATCATGGAAATGCGTTGCGGTTCCGAACTACTCCGAATCAGGCGGGAGAATCAGGAGAATCAGGCTGATTCTGCTGCCTGTTTCTCCTGATTCTCCTGCCTCGTTCTACGGCTTCCCAGCCGCCGCCGGCCTTGGCCGGTTCCGCCACCGCTCGTACTCCTGACTGTGTACGTCGTTGAACGGCATGTTCACGCCGCGGATGAAGACGTAGCGCATCGTGGTACGCACATCGAGCGGATCGCCGGTGGCGACGATGATGTTGGCGACCTTTCCGGCTTCGATGCTGCCGAGCCGGTCCTGCACGCCGAAGATGCGCGCCGGATTGATGGTCAGCGCGCGGAGCGCTTCGTCGGGATCGAGACCGTAGGCGGTCGCGAGCGCAGCATTGTAGGCGAGGTTGCGCGAGTCGGGCGCCGAGTTGGTCTGGAACGCGATCTGGACACCGGCCCGCGCCAGGACGCCGGGATTGGCGTAGATCATGTCGTACGGGTCGGTCGGTCCGGGCAATTCCGTGGTCGGTCCGACGATCACCGGGATGTGCCGCGCCGCGAGCGTGTCGGCCATTTCCCACGCGTAGGATGCGCCGCGCAGAATCACCTTGAGGCCGAAACTGTCGGCCATGACGAGCACGCCGCGGATCTGAGCGGCGGTCTCGACGTCGAAGATCGCCGGCATCTCGCCGCGCATCACCGGGACCATCGCCTCCAACTCGAGATTGATGGCGGGATGAGTGGACGAATCGGCGGTACGCCGCGCCACGTCGGCGTAGGCCCTGGCGTTGGCGAGATAGTCGTGCAGTGCATGGGCTTCGCGCGCCACGCGCTCGCGCTGCTGATCGGCGGTCTGCGGCGGCCCGAAGCCGCCGCCGCGCCCCGCGGGTCCGCTGCGCGGATAGGTCATGATCATCCCCGCGCTGGGGATCTCCGCCATTTCCCGCGGCGTCCAGCCGTTGAGGTCGATGAGCGCCGCCTGGCCGCTGACCTGGTTGCCGTTAGGCGCGGTGATCACGGTCGTGATGCCGTTCACCCGCACCGTCGGGATGATTTCCGAGAATGGATTCACCGCGGTGAGCGCGCGGTCGGCGGGATTGAAATCGCCGAGCTCGCGCAGATCGGTGGGCCCGGGTCCGCCCTGCTCGGTGATTTCCGTCAGCCCCAGCTGCGTGCCGCCGTCCACCAGTCCGGGATAGACGAACATGCCCGACGCATCGATGACCTCGGCGCCGGCGGGCACCGGCACATTCGCGCCCACCGCTGAGATCTTGCCGTCCTGGATCACGACGGTACCGCGATCGATCCGCTGGCCTACGACCGGGATGATCGTGGCGTTGGTGATGGCGGTGGCCCGGGACTGGGCGGTAAGGGCGGTAGGGACGGTCAGGGCGGCAAGAAGCAATACCGCGCAGGCCTTCATTCGACACCTCCACTCGCCGCACGGGCCGCTGCCGGCCGGCGCTGGCGCAGCTGCTGCATCCGGTATTCGAGCGTCGGAGCGGTCGAGCGATCGAAGAAGACGCGTCCGTCGATCAACGTCATTTCGACACGTGAGCTCGGCGCAAAGGGATGGCCATTGAAGATCGCGATATCGGCGTCCTTGCCGACGTCGATGGAGCCGGTGTGCTCCGAGATTCCCAGCTGACGCGCCGGATTCAGCGTGATCATCTTCAGCGCGTCGTCCTCGCTCATGCCGCCGTAGTGAATTCCCTTGGCCGCTTCCTGGTACAGCCGCCGGGCCCGTTCGTCGGAGTCGGAGTTGACCGACACGACCACGCCGCGCTCGTTGAGGATCGCCGCGTTGTACGGCGTCGCGTAGTAGGCCTCGAACTTGTAGGCCCACATGTCGGCGAAGGTCGAGGCGGTGCTGCCCGAGGCGAGCAGCTCGTCGGCGACGCGATACCCCTCGAGGACGTGGGTGAAGTCGTTGACGTGGAAGCCGAAGTCGTGCGCCACGCCCATCAGCATCAGGATTTCGTCGCTGCGGTAGCTGTGCGCGTGGACCTGCCGCTTCCCTTCCATCACTTCCACCAGCGGGTCGAGCTCGAGGTCGCGTGCCGGCGGCAGCGGTTCGAGGCCGCGGGTCCGGGCGCGGTTATGGGTCCAGGCGGTGCTGTCGGCGCGGTACTGTGTCCACTTCGCGCGATATTCGCTCGCCCGGGTGAAGGCGTCGCGCAGCGTCTCTTCCACACCCATGCGGGTGTACGGGAAACGGCGCTGCTGGCCGGCCGGCACGGTGACGTTGGTCTGCCGGACGTTCTCGCCTAACGCGAACTTGATCCCCGGAGGCGCGCCCTGGAAAATCATGCTGTCGACCGGGAGGCCGTACCGGAGCTTGATGGTGATGCTCTGCCCGCCGATGGTATTCGCCGATCCATGCAGCACGAGGGCGCTGGTGACGCCGCCCGCGAGCTCGCGATACAGGGAAATCGGATCCTGGCGCAGCGCATCCTCGATCCGCACTTCGGCGGTCACCGACTTGGTTCCTTCGTTCACCGCTTCGATGGCGGTGTGCGAGTGGGCGTCGATGATGCCGGGGATCACGTATTTCCCGGTGCCGTCGATGACCTGCGCGCCCGCCGGGACCTGGAGATTCTGTCCCACTTCGGCGATCCGCCCGTCGCGGATGATGACCGTGCCGCGCTGGATCGTGCCGTGGCTCGCCGTCATGATCGTCGCGTTGGTGATCGCGAGCAGATGCGCGGCAGCCGGGACCGGCATGGCGAAGGGAGATGGAGCCGGCGCGGCCTGTGCTAGACTGCTTGACGGCTTGACGGCTTGACCAAGCCCGACGAGCGCCACGAGGGCCAGCACCGTAGTGATGTTCCCGCCTCCAGCAGTCAAGCAGTCACGCGGTCCAGCTTTCATGGCTTCTTCTCCCCCGTGAACGGGAACGAACCCATCTCGCCCGCCGCCACCGTCCCGCTGATGTGGGTGCCGTCGATGTCGCCGCTCCAGCTCGCCGTCATGCTCTGTCCGTTGATGACCAGCGAGTGCGACCAGGTCACGTGCCGGCCGTCGATGGTGCCGCCGGTGAAGTCGGAGCTGCCGAGGTGCGAATTCATGTTGCCGCTGAAGGTCGCGCCGTTCTGGGTCAGCGTCGCGGTGGCCTCGGTCGGCCCCTCGCTGCCCTGCACGGTGAGATCCCACGTCCCCGCGACCTGCGCCATCTCGGGCGCGGCGCCACCGCGTCCGGGGCCGCCCCGCCCGAAGCGTCCTCGCCCGCCACCCGCCGCCTGGGGTGGAGGCGGAGGCTCGACGGCGTATCGGATGCCGTCGACGAACACCATCTTGACCTTGGCACTGTCGCCGAGCAGGTCGCCGTCGGTGATCACCAGGTCCGCCGCCTTGCCGGTCTCGATGCTGCCCAGCTGCTCGGCGACGCCGGCGATTTCGGCCGGACGGATGGTGAGGTCGGCGAGGGCCGAATCGCGGGGCAGTCCCGCCGCGATGGCCTTGCGGACATTGGGCAGGAAGTCGGCGGTCCGGCCACCCGATGCCAGCGCGAACTTCACGCCGGCGCGCATCAGCGCGGCGGCGTTCCCCTGGAGCTGGGCGGCGCCGATGCTGTCGGCCCGCGCGCTATCGTTAGGCGGCAGCCGCTGCGCCGAGCGATAGGCCCAGCCGGTGACGTCGGGTGCCCGTGGATAGTCGACCGACACGATCACCGGACGCTTCGCCGCCTGGAGCGCGTCGAGGGCGCGGAAGCCTTCCGTCGCGCCGACGATGTCCATCTGGATGCCGAACTCGTGCGCGATCCCCAGCGCGCGCCGGATTTCATTCTCGTTGCCGGCCGCGAAGAAGACCGGCATCTCGCCCTTCACGACGGGGATCAGCGCGTCGAGCGCCTCGTCGTTGGGGGGGCGCGGCGTCCCGCGCGGACTGATCTTGTAGCGATCCTCGAGCATCGCCTGGCGGCGCGCGTCATAGAAATGCTGGCGCTCGTAGGCGATCACGCCGAGGAGGGTGCCGGGATACTGCGCCCGGCCGCCCCCGCCGAAACCGCCACCGGTGCCCTGATAACCCATGTGCAGCGCGACGGGCGAGCGGATGACTTCGCGCGCGCCGACGCTGTCCCGCAATGGCACCAGCGCCGAGCGGCCGCGGAAGGCGCCACGCGACGGAGCCGTGAGCACCGCGGTAATCCCGACCCCGCGCGCGGCCGAGATATCGGCCTCGGTCGGCTTCAGCTCATCGGCGACGAGGCGCTCCGGCTCGAGGCCGACGAAACGCCGCTCGGTGGACTGCGCCGAGGGCCCGCCGGCAGGCGCCGCGGCAGCGGCCGCGCCCCGGCCACCGGCCGGTGGCGCCGCGTCGGCGACACCCAGCGAGCTGGTCAGGTCGATGATGCCGGGGAAGACGGTACGGCCGGTGAGGTCCACGACGCGCGCATCCGCTGGGACTGCGGCGTCGGCCGCCACCGCGACGATCAGTCCATCCCGGATGACGATGGTCCCGCGCTCGATCACGCCATGGGTGACGGTCTCGATCCGGGCATTGGTGAGCGCCCAGGTGCCTTCCTGGGCCGATGCAGGTGAAGCGAAAGCGACGATGAGCGCGGCGCACAATGTCGCCGCGCGAGACCAGGCTCGCTGCATGCCGAACGCTCCGACTGGGTTGAGAAAACCGGAACACCTGAATTCGCGATTATCCCGCACGCGGTGCGGCGCGTCAAGTCGCGCCGACATCTCGGTACGCGTACCACGCGTTCGATGTTGATTTGCGACACTGTCGCTTCACCGGTACGTTATCCCGTCCAATGGCTGACCCGCTGATGGCGCTGCGCGACTATGCCAAGCTCGCTCCCTGGAATATCCGGGATCTCTCGACAATAGCGGGCGGCATTCTGAATGGCGCGGGGGTCACGCCGATCAACGCGGCCGCCCAGAGCCGCCCCTCGGATCGCACCATTCGCTTCTACGTCACCCGCCATCTGATGAGCGCACCCGACGGGCGCGGCACCGCCGCCACCTACGGTTATCGCCATCTTCTTCAGCTCCTCGCCATCAAGCTGCGCCAGATGGAAGGGGGCACGCTGGTGGCCATTGAGAAGGAGTTGGCCGAGGCGCCAGGGGACGTGCTGGAGAAGCGCGTGGCTTCCACGCTCGGTTCGGTACCGCCGCCTGACGAGCTGATGGCCGACAGCAACAGCGCCCCGCGGGGCCGCGTGGCTCGTATGCTGGCGAGCCGGGTCCGCGAAGCCGCACCGGCCGCGGCGGGACGCGGCGCGCACGTGGCGAATGTGCCGGTCGAGTCGGGGGCCTGGTACCGCATCGGCATCGGCGAGGGGCTGGAAGTGGCCGTGCGCTCCGACCACGCCGCGGCGCGGCGGCCCGAGCTGCGGGCGCGGGTCGCGGCCGCCGTCGCGCGCGCGCTGACCGAGTCGGCGGAGGAAGAGGCCAGCTAGCGCGCATGCGCGGCTGGCGCGTTCCCCTCGTCATCACCGCCATGCTCGTGGCGGCGCAGCTTTTCCGGGCCGGGCCGATTGTCGAGGTCGTAAGCGGCGCCCCGCCGGACCACGTTCATCTCGCCTATCCATTCCTTCATTTCGTCTTCGCGCCGTTCACCCTGCTCGCCGACTATCTCAATGGCGGCAGCGCCACCGACCTCAAGGCCTTCGGCATCTGGGCCGTTGTGATTTTTCTGCTCGCCCGGCTGGGCACGCCGGCCTCGGAGCAGAAGCGCCCGATTCGTGAGCTGAGGGCCGGGGTCCTTTTCCTCATTGGCATGGGGATTTTCCTCTGGTGGGGCGTGCGCTGGACCCGGCCGATTCCGCATCTCGTCGCCGACGATTCCACGCGGATCATCTTCGACACGCACTCGCACACTTCCGCGTCGCATGACGGCAGGCCCGGGTTCGATGCCGCCGCCAACGCCGGCTGGCACGCGCGCGCCGGATTCGATGCCGCCTTCATCACCGATCACAACGTCGTCGGGGCGGCGAGGCAATGGCGGCAGGAGCGTGCGGAGAGGCCGCCGCGCCTGCTCGAAGGCGAAGAGCTGTCGCTGGCGGGATTGCACCTGGTGGTTCTGGGAAACCGGCGCCTCATCGACAACGCGCCCGCGGCCGGCTCGTTCGACTCGACCCTCGCGCTGATTCGCCGCATGGGCCGCGATTCATCGTTAGGCGCCGGGGAGCCGCCCTATCTCATCGGCAGTCTTCCCGAGTACTGGCGGAATCACTGGGGCGAAGACCTGGGACGGCTGATCAGCGCCGGCGTGAATGGACTCGAGGTCTGGACGACATCGCCCAAGGCGATGGATTTCCCGCCGGCCCTGCGGCGCGTGGTGATCGGCCGTGCGAAGGCCGATTCGATCGGCCTTGTCGGGGCAACCGACATGCACGGGATCGGCTACGCGGCGAGCGTCTGGAACGTGGCGCCGCTCAGCGGCTGGCGGGCAATGAGCGATTCGACGCTGACCGCGGCGCTGATCGGGATGCTTCGCCGCTCACCGGGCGCCGTTCACGTGATCGCGATGCGCCGCGTCCAGGGAGATTCACGCCTGGCGCGGGCCTTCGAGCTGCCGGCGGGATTGTGGATGGTGCTGCGCTGCGCGTCGCTCCCTCACACCGCCGCGTTGCTGCTCTGGATCTGGATTCCGCCCCTGCTCAGGAGCCGCAGGCCGAAGCCGACAGCGTAATCACCGCCGGATCGAAGGTCCCCCGCACATCGAAGAACCATGAGCCATCGGTCTGGCCGATGAGATTGATCCGTTCGGTCTCGCTGCCCCGCCGCACGCTCACGCACGATGCCGCGGTGACCCACGGGAAGCGCACCGAGAAACGGCGCCGCGGTCCCGCGCTCAGCCGGAGCGTGACCGCGTGATCGGCGGGACGATAGATCATGCCTAACGTATCTCCGCCGGACAGGAGCCAGCCGTCGATCGACCACACCTGGTCGTCGGCGATGCCGGCCAGCTGCGGCGCGATTTCGACGCGGTCGAGATACTCGTTGATGCCGAAGACCTTGCCCGCCATCTGGCCGACGAAGTTTCCGGCCGCGGCGAGCGACGTGCCGCCGGTGTCGGCGCCCGCGGAGAGCCGGCCGTACTCGCGCTGGATTCCCCCCTGGGCCTGGGCAAACACCGCGCGCCACAAGGCTCCGGGAAGCGGCGCCTGGCCGCGGTCCGCGATGCGGCCCGCTTCGAGCTTCAGCGAATCGCCCGACTGGTGCGGTGCACCCAGCCGTGCCGCTTCATCCGACAGCTCGCCGAAGCGCTCGACCGCTTCACTCGCGAGCGCCGGCTCGGCCGACGTGGCGCGTCCCGTCGCGGCGGCGAGCCTGGCGTAATCGGCCCGAAGCAGGCCGGCAT
>DASXPG010000136.1:0-9032 GCA_036493755.1 Gemmatimonadales bacterium | reverse complement strand
CCGACCTGGCCGTGATGGTTCCAGCCCCAGCACCAGGCGAGATGGTCGGAGCTGAGACCGCAGGTGGCGTATCCGGCGACGGTGATCGAATCGAAGGGCGGCGCACCGAGGACGCGCAACGGACGGCTGGCGCAGTCGACCGGCAGCGCGCCGTTGCAGCGGCCGGCCGGGGCGCCCAGCTCGAGGTAGTCATCCAGACCCCAGCACCAGGCGCTGCCGTCGGCGGAAAGGGCGCAAACGTGATCGTTGCCGGCGGAGATGCTGGTGAAGACATGCGCTCCCGCCACCGCCACGGGCCGCAGCTCGCCCAGGGTATGAAGACTCCCCAGCTGGCCGAAGCTCCCGGCGCCCCAGCAGTAGGCCGCGCCGGCCGCCGTCAGACCGCAGCTGAACTGCTCGCCGGCCGAAACGTGGGCCCATACCCCGCTGCGCGGAGCGGTAGGATCGCTCGAGCAGGAGGCCAGCAGGCACGCCGAAACCAGCGCGGTGTACGGGAGGAGAGGACGGCACCTCACGCTCCATGAATCGCCCTAACGGGAAGGAGCGTCAAGTTTCATCTTGGATGCTGGCGAGAAGGAGGCCAAACGATGCCCGAAGCCGAAGCCGTACCCCGCAAGGCGACCGTTCGCTGCGTTTTCTGCGAGACGCTGAACCGGATCGACCTGGCCCGCCTGGACGCGCAGCCGAAATGCCGCCAGTGCGGCCGGCCGATCCTTCTCGACCGGCCGCTCCCGGTCACCGATGCCGCCTTCGAGCGGATGATCCAGGACGCCGAGGTGCCGGTGATCGTGGACTTCTACGCCGACTGGTGCGGGCCCTGCAAGATGATGGCGCCCATCTTCGACGACTTTGCCCGGGACCATCGCGGCCAGGCCCTGGTGGCCAAGCTCGACACCGACCGCAACCAGGCCACGTCGCAGCGCCTCGGCATCCGCGGGATTCCGACGCTGATCGTCTTTCGGGGCGGCAAGGAAGTCGGGCGGCAGGTGGGGGCGGTGCCGCGGGCGGCGCTCGACCAGCTCTACGCCAAAGCCCTCACCGCCTAACGAGTGACCCGCTCGAAGACCGCCCAGCCATTCCGGGTCCAGCGGCTCTTCTTCACCGCCCGGTAGGCCGAATCGCCGCTCAGCTGCTTCAGGTTGTTCCAGTTCTTGTAGCTGCGGGTGTCGTCCAGCATGATGAACCGGGCCCCGTACACCTCCGGCAATTCCACCTCTCCGGTGAATTCGGAGCCGTCGATCAGTACCGCGTCGAAAATCGCGATGCCGGTGCTCTCCTTGATGCGCCGGATGCCGGGCGCATCCAGGTCCGGATGGGCGATGAGATAATCGAGATCGGCTTGCAGCCAGCCGAGGACTTTTTCGAGCCGCACGTTGCGGAGCTTGGAGCGGACCTCGCGATAGAACCGCGTCACTTCCTCGCGGGTTGGAAAACTCGCCGTCGGCACCGACGACGTGTTGTAGCCGGTCACGAACGCGTGCTGCTTCCATCGTTCCTGGAACTGGCCGATGCGCGCCTTCGACACCTCGATGCTGTGAATCGCGGGCGGGCCGCCGGGATTCTTCATGGCGCCGGCAACCAGCGCCTCGGTGCTCCCCTGCCCCGACGACGCGCCAATCTCCAGAATGGTCTTCACGCCGGACGTCGCCGCGACCTTCACGATCGCCTGCGAGAAACCGTCCTTGCTGATCTGCGGCGGGAGCAGCTCGTCGAGGGTGCTCATGCGAGCTGGGCCCGCCCTTCGGCGAGGACGCGGTCGTAGCGGCGCTCGAGCGCCGCGCTCGCGCCCCGGCATCCCGCGACGACCTGCTCGGTCCAGTCGAGGTAGGCGCAGCGCCGCTCGATCGACCAGCCGTCCGGCGGCGAGTGGGTCACGTCCCGCACATTGCAGATCTTGTCGCCGAGCTTCACCAGCTTGGCCCGGTGCGACGCATGCTTCGCATGCTCCACCTGCAGCCGCTTCCGCTCGGCCTGCCCTTTGGCTTTGTCATCGGTCATCTCCTCGACCACCAGGCGCACCTCGCGGCCGAATTTCTGTTCCAGCTCGTCGCCGTTGGTGGCGGTGTCCTCGATGGTGTCGTGCAGGATCGCGGCGATGAGCGTGGTGATGTCGGTGATCCCGCCGACGCTGGCCAGCACGTGCGCCACTTCGATGGGATGGTTGATGTACGGCGACGCGCTGCGGTCCTTGCGGCGCTGGTGCCGGTGCTTGTCAGCCGAGAAGTGAAGCGCTTCAAGGAGGAGCGCGGTATCGAGCATGCGTTACTACTAGAGGTAAGGAGCCCGGCGCGCGTTGACAAGCGCAACGGTCCGGATGACCCTTCGCCATGCACACGCGACCCCTCGGCCCGGGCGCCCCGGAAGTCAGCTGTATCGGCTTCGGCGGCATGCCCCTTTCGATCACCGGCCGGCCCGATGAAGGCACCGCCATCGCCACCCTCCACGCCGTTCTCGACGGCGGCGTGACCCTCCTCGACACCGCCGACGTCTACTGCGAAAACGAGCACGACATCGGCCACAACGAACGGCTGATCGCCAAGGCGCTCGCCTCCTGGAAAGGCGACCGGACCCGCATCATCGTCGCCACCAAGGGCGGGATGACCCGCAGCGGCGGCGGCTGGCAGCGCAATGCGCATCCCACGCACCTGCGCGCCGCCTGCGACCGCTCGCTCAAGGCGCTGGGCATCGATCGCATCGATCTCTACCAGCTCCATGCCCCCGATCCGGCGATTCCCTTCCTCGAGACCGTCGGCGTGCTGGCCGAGCTGCAGCGGGCCGGCAAGATCCGCTGGGTGGGGCTGTCGAATGTGTCGGTCGAGGAAATACAGGAAGCGATGAACGTGGTACCGATCGTGACGGTGCAGAACCGGCTCAATCCCTTTTTCCGCGAGGCGCTGCGCGAAGGGGTGGTGCGCTTCTGCGAGCGCGAGGACATCGGCTTCCTGGCGTACAGTCCGGTCGGCGGCGGCCGGCTCAACAAGAAACTGCCGGCGCATCCGGCGCTCCTTCCCATCGCCGAGCGGCACGGCGTTTCGCCCCATGCGGTGGTGATCGCCTGGGTGATGGCGCAGGGGCAGACGGTGATTCCGATTCCCGCCGGCCGGGGAACCGCGCACGCGCTTGACGCGCTGACGGCGGCGAAGATCGTCCTCGACGCGGACGAGCTCTCGGCGATCGATCGGGCGGAGTTCTCGCGGGCGTGAGAGAGTAAGCAGACGGGCAGACGCAAACGGGCAGTTTTCGCGATGGTCAGCCTTTCGCGATAAGTTCACCCTTGTGATCCGCCAGGGACCCTTTCGTTTGCTTCTTCTGTTACTGCCCGTCTGCCCGTCTGCCCGCCTGTCAGCTCAGACAATGGCCGGCCGCTCGACGGTGTACGCGCCCCACGGCATGATCGCCACCAGCCAGCCGCTCGCGAGCGCGGCCGGATTAGCCGTCCTCGAGAAGGGCGGCAACGCGATCGACGCCGCGGTGACGGCCGCGGCGATGCTGAACGTCGTCGAGCCCATGATGACCGGCATCGGCGGCGACATGTTCGCGCTGATCTGGATTGCGCGCGAGCACCGGCTGGTGGCGCTCAACGCCAGCGGCCGGTCCGGCGCGCTGATGACGCGTGAGGCGCTGGTCCGCCGCGGTCACGCCACGATGCCCCAGGCCGGCCCCGAGACCATCACCGTCCCGGGCGCGCTGGCCGGATGGCAGACCCTGCTCCAGCGGTACGGCACGGTCAGCCTTGCCGAGGCGCTCGCCCCGGCCATCCAGACCGCCGACGAAGGCTTTCCGGTGACGCCGGTCATCGCCCATGACTGGGCCGATCAGGCTCCGCTGCTGCGGCGCGATCCCGGCGCGCGCGCGACCTTCCTATTGGATGGTATAAGGTCGCCTCGGGCCGGCGAGTGGTTCCGCAATCCCGACCTGGCCGCGACGCTGCGCACCATCGCCCAGGACGGCATCGGTGTCTTTTACGGCGGCGCGCTGGGCCGGCGCATCGCGGACCACGTCCGGTCGTTAGGCGGCTATCTCGCGGCCGACGACTTTCAGGCGAACCAGCCCACCTGGGTCGAGCCGATCTCGGCGACCTTCCACGGCTACCGGGTCTGGGAGCTGCCGCCCAACAACCAGGGCGTCGCGGTACTCGAGATGCTCCGCATCCTCGAGCCTTATGACCTCGCGGCGATGGGCCATAACTCGGCGCGCTACCTGCACCTGCTGATCGAGGCCAAGAAGCTGGCCTACGCCGACCTGGCCCAGTACGTCGGCGATCCTGACGCCGTCACCGTTCCACCCGCGCGGCTGCTGTCCGACGACTTCATTGCGGCGCGCCGCGCCCTGATCGATACGGCCCACGCCTCCGACCGGGTCGAGCCCGGCGCCGCCACGGCCGGAAGCGAGACCATCTACCTCACGGTCGCGGACCGCGAGGGCAACATGGTCTCCTTCATCAACAGCCAGTTCGACCTCTTCGGCTCCGGGATCGTGGTGCCGGGGACCGGCTTCTCGCTGCAGAATCGCGGCGCCGGGTTCACCATGACCGAGGGGCTGGCCAACACTGTGGCGCCGCGCAAGCGTCCCTTCCACACGCTGATTCCCGGATTCGTCACCAGGCCCGACAGCACCGGGACCGAGCAACCCTGGATGAGTTTCGGCCTGATGGGCGGCTCGATGCAGGCCCAGGGCCACGCGCAGTTCCTGATCAACCTGCTGGTATTCGGGATGGACCTTCAGCAGGCGATCGACGAGGCGCGCTTCCGGCATCTCGACGGCCGCCGGGTCGCACTGGAACCGCCGATCGGCCCTGAGGTCCGGCGCCAGCTCGAAGCGATGGGTCACGTGATCGTTCCCGAAGCGAACATCGCGTTCGGCGGCTCGCAGGCGATCATCAAACTGAAGCGGGGTTACGCGGCCGGATCGGACCCGCGCAAGGATGGGATGGCGGTCGGTTACTAGATGATCGCCCTTCTTGCGGCGCTCATGCTTCAATGCCCCGACGGCTCTCCGCCGCCGTGCGGCGCCGCGTCCCGCGTCCAGCGCCCCCCGTCCGCCAACAGCGTCGCGGTCCTGTACTTCGAGAACCAGGCCCACGACACCGCCGACGCGCTTCTCGCCGACGGCCTGACCGAAGAGCTGATCACCCGGCTCAGCCAGGTCCAGCGGCTCGAGGTGAAGTCGCGCTACGAATCGCGCCGGGTCAGGGGCAGCGACGAGGATCCGCGCTCGTTAGGCAGGTCGCTGCACGCCGCGTACATCGTGAGCGGGAGCCTTCAGCAGGCCGGCAACCGGGTGCGGCTCAACGTCGCGCTGGTCCGCGCCGCAACCGGCGCGCAGGTCTGGGGCGACGTCTACGACCGGGTGGGCGGCGACGCTCTCGATATCCAGTCGCAGGTCGCGCGCGAAGTGGCCGGCGCGATCACCGGCCGCCTCCTCCCCGAGGAGCGGGCCACGCTCGAGCGCCGCCCGACCCGCGACCCGCTGGCCTACGATCTCTATTTGCGCGGCCTGGCCGCCGCGAACACGACCACCGAGTCGGGAACCCGAGCCGCGATCGCGCTCTTCGATCAAGCGATCGCGCGCGACTCGACTTTTGCCGATGCCTGGGCCCAAAGGGCCTGGGCCTGGGTCTGGCTCGCCGACGGCTATGTCGTAGCGCGCGACGCCTACGGCCGCGCCCGGGAATCCGCCGGCCGCGCGCTCCAGCTGGATTCCTCGAGGGCGCTGGCGTACGCCGTGCTCGGCATCGCGGCACAAGCCCTGGACCTCGATCACGCCACTGCACTCGCCCAGGCCCGCCGTGCCGTGGCCGCCAGTTCCCGCGACCCCACCAGCCTTTCGGCGCTCGCCGAGGCCTACGAATTCGATCGGCAATTCGCCGCCGGCCTGCGCGAGCACCGAAGCGCCTTCCAGCAGGACACGCTGTCGACGGCAACCGCCTGGATCTATCTCTCGTTCCTCGACCGCCTGGACATGACGGATTCGATGGCGCAGGTCCTGCCTCACACCCGGGGTGCGCTGAGCGACGACGACGTGCGGCACTGGGAAGGGGTGCTGGCATTCAAGCGTGGCGATGCGACGGGCGCCGCGGCACGATTGAGCTGGCGGTACTACGGCGGCGTATTCGCCGGTGACTACGTATCGGCCCTGCTGATGAGCGGTCATCGGGATGCGGCGCTGGCCGTACGTGACTCGATCATCGACTATGCCGGCCACAACTATTTCAATTCGCTGAGTATCGCCGCGGTGTATACCGCGCTGGGCGACGCCGACAACGCGTTCGCCATGCTCGATCGCGCCTACGAGCAGCGCACCGTCTGGCTCTGCGACGTCGCCAACTACATGGTGTTCCGGCCATTGCGAAGCGACCCACGGTACGCGGTGTTCATGCGCCGCCTCGGATACGCCCAGTGACGACCGCCATATCGGCGGAATCGCGGATCGCGCTCGATCCCCGCGCCTCGTTCGAGCGGCTGCGCGCGAACAC
This sequence comes from Gemmatimonadales bacterium, assembly GCA_036493755.1. Classification (GTDB taxonomy): domain Bacteria; phylum Gemmatimonadota; class Gemmatimonadetes; order Gemmatimonadales; family JACORV01; genus DASXPG01. Next base: position 2,557 of record DASXPG010000136.1, on the reverse strand, counting down.
GCCGGCGATGGCCCGCACCACGGCGGCCGAACGCAGGCAGCGGCTCGCCCGACTCGGTGCGGCGATCGAGGCGCGCCGCGGCGCCATCGCGGCCGCGATCCACGCCGACCTGGCCCGCCCCGCCTTCGAGACCGAAGTCGCCGAGACCCAGCACGCGATCAGCGAGATCGGCTACGCCCGCAAGCACCTGCACCAATGGATGAAGGGCGAGCGGGTCGGTGGCTCGATGCTCCTGGCCGGCACCAGCCAGAGAATTCACTACGAGCCGCGTGGCGTGGTGCTGATCATCGCCCCCTGGAACTATCCCTTCGAGCTGCTGATCGGCCCGCTGATCGCCGCGGTGGCGGCCGGCAACTGTGCGCTGGTCAAGCCGAGCGAGAAATCGCCGCACGTCGCAGCGCTGGTCGGCGGACTGATCGCCGAGGTGTTCGATCCCTCGGAAGTCGCGTGCGCGACCGGCGGGCCCGACGTATCGGCGGCGCTGCTCGACCTGCCCTTCGATCACATCTGTTTTACCGGGAGCACCGCCATCGGCAAGAAGGTGATGGCGGCGGCGGCACAGAACCTGGCGACGGTGACTCTCGAGCTGGGCGGCAAGTCGCCGGCCATCGTGGACCAGACCGCCGACATCCACGCCGCCGCCGACCGGATCGCGTGGGGCAAGTTCTATAACGCCGGACAGACCTGCATCGCCGTCGACTACGTGCTGGTGCATGCATCGCGGGAAAGAGAATTGCTCGACGCGCTGGAGGTTTCGGTCGCCCGCTTCTTCGGCGCAACCGAGGAAGCACGGGCTCAGAGTCCTGACCTGGCTCGCATTATCGACGAGGGACACTTCCAGCGGATCCAGTCGCTGGTCGCCCGCAGCCTGGAGGCCGGCGCCAGGGCGCTGACCGGCGCGCGCTACGACCGAACCACGAAATACGTGGCGCCCACGATTCTGTCGGGCGTCACCCGCGACATGCCGATCATGCAGGAAGAGATCTTCGGCCCGGTGCTGCCGGTCTTGTCTGTCGGCTCGGCCGACGACGCCGCGCAATTTGTCCGGGCCGGGGACAAGCCGCTGGCGATGTACATCTTCGCGCAGAGAGCCGTCGCCGACCGGCTGATCGCCGAGACGTCGTCAGGGGCGACCGTGGTGGGCGGGACGCTGCTCCACTACGCCAGCCACACCGTGCCCTTCGGCGGCGTGGGCGCCAGCGGCCAGGGGAGCTACCACGGCGTCCATGGATTCCGCGCCTTCTCGCACGCGCGGGCGATCGTGCGGCAACGCGAGCCGGCGATATCTCGATTCATGTTTCCGCCCTATCGCGGGAAGATGCACGAGTGGATGCGCAAGCTCTTGAGGGTCATCGGATGAGACGCGCAGATACACAGACGCGCAGACGCACCGCGCTCGACTCCGGGCTCCGCGCGGCCATGGGTCTGTGCGTCTGTGCGTTGCTAGTGTCGTGCGGTCGAACCCAATGGCGCGAGGCCGATGCGCGGCTCTTCGCGGCCACTCAGGCGGCGCGCACCCAGGGTTACGTGCCGCTGTCGGGGCCGCACAATACCTTTGGCGACTTCGCGTCGGCGGGATCGGTGGCCTGGCGGACGCATCTCGACGAACACACCACCTACTTCGTCGCGGCGGCGTGCACCGAAGGCTGCGACACGCTGGACTTCGTCATCGCCGAGCCGCAGGGGCACGAGCTGTCGGCCGACACATCAGCCGGACCGGCGCCGCGCCTCATGTTCACCACCCCCGAAGAAGGCGACTACCGCGTGACATTCCGATTTGGACACTGCCGGACCGAGCGCTGCCGGTGGGTCGCGCAGGTCTATGCAAAGACCACCGCTCAGTCGCCGCAGTCACAACAGTAGTATGCGGCCCACCGTGATCGGGCTTTGCTCGCTACTCCTCGGCTCGTCGCTCGCTGCCCAGACGCCGGACGCCCAGCGACTGCACACCGCGATCGACCGTGCGACCGCCGCCGTGATGGACAGCGTGGTGAGCTGGCGCCGCGATTTCCACCAGCATCCCGAGCTCTCGAACCGCGAGGTGCGTACATCCGGCATCGTCGCGGCGCACCTGCGCGCGCTCGGCATGGAGGTGCGCACCGGCGTGGCGCACACCGGCGTGGTCGGCGTGCTGCGCGGCGGCAAACCCGGGCCGGTGGTCGCGCTCCGCTCGGACATGGACGCGCTACCGGTGACCGAAGTGGGCGGCCTCCCCTTCGCGTCGCACGAGCACGCCAGCTACAACGGCCAGGACGTGGGCGTGATGCACGCCTGCGGCCACGACATGCACATGGCGATCCTGCTCGGCGTCGCCAACGTGCTCGCGGGGATGCGCCGCGATCTGCCGGGGACGGTGGTGTTTCTGTTCCAACCAGCGGAAGAGGGACCGCCGAACGGCGAGACCGGCGGCGCCCCGTTGATGGTGACCGAAGGCGCGCTCCAGAATCCGGTGCCAAGCGCCGTGTTCGGACTGCACGTGATGAGCCGCCAGCCGGTCAATCACATTACCTGGCGGCCCGGGCCGTTGCTTGCCAGCTCGGACATCGTCCGCATCGTC
>DASXPG010000135.1:0-12408 GCA_036493755.1 Gemmatimonadales bacterium | reverse complement strand
CCAGCGCACCATCGAAGAGCAGCGCCTTTCGCGCGACGTCGTCATCGCCACGCAGCTATATACCAACCTCCAGCAGCGCTTCAGCGAAGCGCGGCTGGCCGAGGCTTCGGAAATTCCCGACGTCCGGATCCTGGACGCTGCGGTCCGGCCTGACAAGCCCATCAAGAATCTCGCGATCATTTTCATCGCCGGTGGCTTCGCCGCCGGAATCGGCCTGGGAATCGGTCTCGCCCTCCTCCTCGACAAGCTGGACCGGCGGCTGCGTTACCCGGACCAGGTGACCAGAGGCCTCGGCCTCACGATCCTGGGCGCGCTGCCGCGGGTGAAGAGTCACAGCGCCGGCCTGCGCGGTAACGACGCGCAGCAGGTGGTCGAAGCCCTGCGGTCGATACGCCTCAACCTGATGAACTCGTACGGTTCGGCAGGCCCGCTGGTCACCACCATCACCAGCCCCGGCAGCGGCGACGGCAAGTCGTTCCTGTCGTCGAACCTGGCGCTGGCCTTCGCCGACGCCGGCCACAAGACGCTCCTGATCGACGGCGACATCCGTCGCGGCACGCTGCACCGGGTCCTCAACGTCAACCGCAAGCCGGGACTCCTCGACTTCCTGAGCGGGCAGGCGACGAAGGAACAGGTCATCCAGGCGACGCGCATGCCCTCGGTGGATTTCATCGGCTGCGGCACCCGCAAGATGGGTGGTCCCGAGCTGCTCGCCTCGCCGGCGATGAGCCAGCTGCTCATCGGCCTGCGTGGCCAGTACGGCGTCATCATCATCGATAGCGCCCCCTTGGGCGCCGGCGTCGATCCCCTCGTCCTCGGCTCGCTCACCGGCAGCCTGATGCTGGTGCTGCGGACCGGCGTGACCGACCGGGAGCTCGCACAGGCCAAGCTGAGCGACCTCGACCGGCTGCCGATCCGCATCCTCGGAGCGGTCCTCAACGACGTGAAGGCCGAAGGGGCCTACAAGTACTACAGCTACCTTCCCGGATACACGTCCGACGACGAGACCGAAGTTGGAGGCTCAGGGTCCAGAACACTGCCGGCGGGGAAGGCCTGAGTAGGAACCCAAAGACACGAGCCAAGAACCAGGCAGCAAGTATCAGACAAGACAAAGCCCCGGATTTCCGGGGCTTTTGTCTTGATACCAGGTTCTTGGGTCTTGGTTCTTAGTTGACCGTCGTCTCGAACGGTCGGATCCACGTCCCGTTGTTGTCCGACCGCGAGAGCCGCATCGCCATGGTGGCGCGGACCAGCATGTCGGAAGGTTCGATCGGCGCATCGTGATAGTTGTCCACGGCGTCGTAGCCGGCGCACATCCGGAATACCGGGCCGCCGTCGGCGCGTGTGGCCTCGAGGGCCCGCTGGAGCCGCTCGGCGAGCCGGACCGCACCGTCACGATCTGTGCCCTGAGCGACGACCGCGAACTCGGTTGGTCCAAGGCGGCCGATGGCATCTGATACCCGGCCGGTCTCGCGCAGGGCCTTGGCGAGGCGCTCGACGGCGACGGTAAGCGCCGAGTCGTCCTGCTGGCCCTCACCGTTTCCATCCACCAGCGGCGCGAAGACGACGCAGGCGAAGGGCTCGTGATGGCGGAATGCCTGCGAGCCCAGCTCGCGGGCGCGACGCGCCAGGCCACGGATGTTGTAGAGACCGGTGATCTGATCGAGGAGGCTCTCCTCGCGGGCCCGGTCGGCGTCGAACTTGGCGCGGACGTAGGCGTCGAGGCGCAGCGGCAGCTCTTCACCATCGAGCGTGGAGCCCAGGAAATCCCAAGCGCCGGCCCGCAGCGCGGCGAGCCGCTTCTGCCGGCTCGGATGGCCCGGGCTGGTGATGAGGATCGGCGTCGAATTGCTGATCCTCGGCTCGGCCCGCAGCTGGCGGCAGACTTCGAGGCCGTCGATGTCGGGGAGGTCGGTGTCGATGACGATGACGTCAGGTTGAGCGCTCAGTACCCGTTCGATCGCCTGCCGCCCGGTATACGCCCGGAGCACCGCGTAGCCGTGCGGGCCCAGGATGCTCTCGAGCGATCGCGTGTGCCATTCCTGACTATTCGCGATCACTACCAACGGCGGATGGCTGCGTGCCTGTTCCGGCATGCGAGTCAGTCTCCCGAGAGTAACAACGCCGCCACAGAGAGCAGCCGTTAACTCCCGGCAGGGCTTCCCAGGCGCCCGCCGACGGTTGCTGTGGCGCCAGTCCTTACCGCACGTTATGTGCGACGGCCACAACAATAGCTAACATATTGTGATATATACAGTTGAGTCACTATCCGCATTCACCCTTGTAACAGTCATGCGACAACTTCCGCAACCATCCGGTCGGCGATTGCCGCGGCGGCGCAACGCAAATGTGAGACTACCGCGCTTCCGGAGCATCTGGAATGAACGCCTAACGCATTGTGGTTTCAGGCGCTGCGATGATGTGTCCTGGTAAGTCCTCGTTGGCCGGAAACGACACCCGCGGGTGGTGGCCCCAAACTTGAGTAGGAGAGAATGCGGTCCGGCATGGAGCTGGGCTGTCAGGTCGAGAGGAAGAGCAATCATGCTGTGCGAGTTGTGCGCGTCGGTCGGAAAGATGCGTGTGGGTGAGGCGCAGGATCTCAATCGGCGTCAGTCCACCGAATTGTTGTCGATCACCTGCGATTGTTGCGGCGAGCCGTTGGGCACGACCACGGGCGATCGGCGGGTGACCAAGACATTGACGCTGCTGGCGCGTTTCGGATTGGTCGGCGAGCACATCCTGGCGCGTCGCCGCGCCTGAACCAGAGTCGCAGCTCCAGCCATGGCCTGAGGTGGGTGTGGTTTCCGGTACCGGTTGTGCGCATCCCAGGTACGCGCCTTCCGCACCGGCAACCCCCCACCTTGGCCGCCACGCTCTGCGTCACAGTGGCGCGGCGGCATCCCCCTTCATAATGTTGCTCGCCATGACCCCCTTTCGTCCGTTCATTGCGTTGGCCATTCTGGCGCTCGCCGCACGAAGCGCCCAGGCACAGATCCCCGGGACCGAGCTGACCCAGGTGCTCGCCTCCCGCCCCGCTCTCGAGAGCCTCCTGACCCGGCTGAATGATGCGGCGCAATCGCGGGACTTCAGCGCCTCCGTCCGGGACCAGGCCAAGCGGCAGGCCGACCAGGTGCGCGCCCGTCTCGCCGATGGTGACTTCCATGTCGGCGACCGGATCGCGCTCGTGGTCGAGAGTGAATCGACGCTGACCAATACCTACATCGTGTCGTCGGGGCGCGTGCTGATACTGCCTAACGTCGGCAGCATTCCGCTCCAGGGTGTGCTGCGGTTCGACCTGACCGACTACCTCACCCAGCGATTACGACAATACCTGCGCGATCCCAAGGTGCGTGCCCAATCGATGATCCGCGTCGAGATCACCGGGGCGGTGGGAAAGCAGGGTTTCTGGACCGTTCCGGTCGATATTGCCGTCGATAGCGTGTACGGCATCGCCGGAGGTATCGGCACCACCGCCGATCTGAAAAAAATGAAAATCGAGCGCGCCGGCGAAACCCTGTTCGAGGGACAGGCGCTCCATCAGGTGATCATCGAGGGCACCACGATCGATGCGCTGGGCATCCAGGCGGGAGACGTCTTCTCGGTCGAAGCGCTGCCGGTCAAGAATCCCAACCCCGCGCAGCGCGTACAGTTGATCCAATACCTGCTGACGATCCCCGTCTCGCTCTTTGCCCTGGGAAGGCTGCTCGGCTTCTAGGCGGACTTGATTTCGGTCCAGGCGCGGTCCCACAGCTCGGTGGCCGCGCCCAGATCCTCGAAATACTCCAGTCGCGACCGTTCTTCCGGGCTCGGATAGGGCACCGGGTGGCGCTGGCGCGCGAGTGCCGGCGCATTCGGCGATCCGTATCCCGTTGCATCCGCGACCTTCGCGGCGACGTCGGGCCGCAGTATGTACTCCAGGAATGCATGCGCCGCGCGTGGATGCGGCGCATCCCGCAGCAGGACGAATGAATCGGTCCAGATCGCCGAGCCGTCGCCCGGCAGAACGAAGCTGATCGCCGGCTGATCGAGCGCGGCCTGCGCGGCGTCGCCGTTCCAGAGCTGCGCGATCCACACGTCACCGGCGATGAGATCGGCCTTCACCGGGGCCGATTTGTAGGCCCGCAGGTTGGCCTTGGCGCGGATGGCATCGGCCTTCGCGGTTGCCAGCGAAGCGGCCTCGGCGTCGTTGAGCGGGCGGCCGCGATGCTTGAGCATCGCCCCCAGCACCTCGCGGCCATCGTCCATCATGGTCATTCTGCCCCTCCACCGCTGGTCGAAAAAAATGCCCCAGTCGCTCGGCGCCGTCCTGACCAGGTCACGCCGCCAGGCGATGCCGGTGATGCCCCACTGCCACGGCACCGTGAATTGCTCGGCGGGATCGAAGGGCGGATGGCGGAAGAGCGGGGCGATGGCGCCCCGCCCCTGGATGTACTGCCCGTGCAGCGGCGCCAGGAGATTCGACGCGCGCATCGCCGGCAGCATGTAGCTCGATGGCACCGCGAGATCGTAGCCCGACGCACCGGCCTGGAGCTTCGCGAACATCTCCTCGTTGCTCTCGTAGGTATCGTAGGTGACGCGAACGCCGGTCTCGCGCTCGAATCCACGGACGGTGTCGGGTGCGATGTAGTCGGACCAGTTGTAGATGGCGAGCCGCGTCTCCATCGGACCGAGCGGAAGTGCCGGATCGTCGGAAGCGGCGCTCCGCCGATTGCAGCCCCACGCCACGGCCAGCGCGGCGCCGAGGCCGCCGAGGACTTCGCGCCGGGTGGTCAACTTCCGCGCCGGGGCGAGAGCCGGTCGAAGCCCAGGATGAGCAGCGTCGACGCCGCGACCAGCAGCGTGCTCACCGCGTTGATGCTCGGCTCGACGGCACGGCGCGCCATGGCGTAAATGACCAGCGGCAGCGTGGACGAGCCCGGGCCGGCCACGAAGAAGGTGATGACGAAGTCGTCGATCGACATGGTGAAAGCCAGCAGCGCCGCCGCGATGATACCGGGCCAGAGCAACGGCAGCGTCACCTTGAGGAATGCCGAGCGTCCGGTGGCGCCCAGGGTCATCGCCGCTTCTTCGAGGGTACGATCCATCCCCGCCAGCCGCGCCCGCACCACGACGATCACGAAGGGAATGCTGAACGCGACGTGGGCGATGACGATCGTCGTGATCCCCAGGGCAATGCCGAGCGTGGCGAAGAGCGCCAGCAAGCCGATCCCCATGACGATTTCAGGCGTGACGATGGGCAGGAGCACCAGGCTTTCCAGCCACGCGGCGCCGCGCCGCGGGCCTCGGGTCATGCCGACGGCGAACAGCGTTCCGATGGTGGTGGCGATGGCGGTCGACAGGCCGCCGACGACGAGACTCACCTTCAACGCGGCGAGAATATCCGGACGCTCGGCGAGGCGGCGGTACCAGTCGAGGGTGAAGCCCTCCCAGCTGGCGCCGTAGCGCGAGCGGTTGAACGAAAAGACCGCGAGCACCAGCACCGGCACGTGCATGGTGATGAAGCCGAGCGTGGTGAGAGCGACGATGCTGCGCGGCGCCCGTCGCATCAGAGCACCTCGGGCCGGCGGCGCAGCCAGCCCAGCATGGCGACCAGCACCACGACCATCACCACCACCGACGCCGCCGATCCGAAGGGCCAGTCGCGCGCCGGACCGAACTGGTTCTGGATCAGCGACCCGATCATCATGTCTTTGGCGCCGCCCAGCAGATCGGGAGTCAGGAAGGCGCCTAACGATGGGATGAAGACCAGCAGGCATCCGGCGATCGTCCCCGGCAACGACAACGGCAGAATGACCCGCCAGAAGCGCGAGAGCGGCCGGGCGCCCAGGACTTCGGCGGCCTCGAGCAGGGTCGGATCGAGTTTCTCGAGCGACGTATACAGCGGCAGGATCATCAGCGGGAGCAGGCCGTATACCAGCCCCGCGAGGACCGCCCCGCGGGTGTAGAGCAGGTGGAGCGGCGCGCTGGTGATACCCAGCGCCATCAGGGTCTCGTTGATCAGCCCGTGGTCGCGAAGCAGGAAAATCATCGCGTAGGTGCGCACCAGAAAACTGGTCCACAGCGGAAGAATGACCAGGAAGAGCAGGAGATTCTTCCACCGGCCGCTGCGGGCGATCCCCAGGGCCACCGGGTAGCCGGCGAGCAGGCAGATGGCGGTGCAGATCGCCGAGAGCAGCAGCGTCCGTGCGAGGATGCCGAGGTACAGGGGATCGAGAAATCGGCTGTAGTGCTCGAGGGTGAACCCCGCGGTGACGCCGCCATAGATGCCGCGCGGCATCAGCGAGGTGCCGGCCAGCACCGCCACGGGAATCGCGAAGAAGGCCACGAGCCAGAAGACCCCGGGTGCGAGCAGCCACCGTCCTCGGAGCACGGACATCAGTCTTCCAGCACCGCGGCATCGGCGCCGCGCCAGGACAGCGATGCGCGCTCGCCGATGCGCCAGGCCTGATCGGCGCCGCCGGTGGGGAGCTGGACCGTCGCCCGGGCACCGTCGTCGAGACGCAGATGAACCTGGATGGTCCCCCCCAGGTAGACGACGTCGGTGATCTCGCCCGCCGGCGATCCCGCGGGACCCGCGCCGGCGTGGAGCTGGGTGCGCTCGGGACGCACCGCGATCCGGTGGCCGGCGCCTTTGGCCGGGCCGAAGATGTTGCACAGACCGATGAATCCGGCGACAAACGCGGTGCGCGGCCGCTCGTAGATCTGTGCCGGGGTCCCGACCTGGGCGATGCGGCCCTGGTCCATGACGGCGATGCGGTCGCTCATCACCAGCGCTTCTTCCTGGTCGTGGGTGACGAAGACGAACGAGATGCCCAGCCGGCGGTTGAGCTCCTTCAGCTCCAGCTGCATCGCCTTGCGCAGCTGGAGGTCCAGAGCGCCTAACGGTTCGTCGAGCAGCAGGATCGAAGGCTCGAGCACCAGGGCGCGGGCCAGCGCCACGCGCTGCTGCTGCCCGCCGGAAAGCTCGGTGATGCGCCGCCCGGCGTAGAGCGCGGGATCCAGCCGCACCAGCTCCAGGGTGCGCGCCACGCGCTCCCTGATCTCCCCGGCCGGCCGGCGCCGCTCGCGCAGGCCGAAGGCGACGTTGCGCGCGACGTCGAGGTGCGGGAAGAGGGCGCCGTTCTGGAAGACCATCGAGATCGGGCGTTCCCACGCGGGCCGGCGCGTCGCGTCGCCGCCCAGGAGCCGAACGCTGCCGGCGTCGGGTGTCTCGAGCCCGGCGATGATGCGCAGCGTGGTGGTCTTGCCGCACCCCGAGGGGCCGAGCAGCGAGAGGAATTCGCCGCGCCGCACCTCCAGCGTCACATCGTTCACCGCGGCCACGGCGCCGAAGCGGCGGGTGACCGATTGCAGCTCGACGACAGCCTCGCTCATGCTTCTCCCGGATTTCGCCCGCGACCGAGCGGGAGTATTGTTGGCCGGACTCCACACCGCAAGCGAGGTCATATGCGTGCCGTTCCATGGCTCCTGGTCCTTTTCGTTCCGGCCACCGCCTTCGCGCAGGAGCGCCAGGCCATCCGTCCTCCCGGCTCGATCACCGGCCTGCCATTCACCCCGGCGATCAAGGTCGGCACTACGATTTACGCGGCGGGCCAGGTCGGTATCCCGCCGGGCGGCAGGGAGCTGGTGGCGGGCGGCATCACCGAGCAGACGCGGCAGGCGCTCGAGAATCTCGACCGGGTCTTTCAGGCCGCCGGAACCCGGCTGGCCAACTCGGTAAAGTGCACCGTGTTTCTCGCCGACATCGCCGACTTCCAGGCGATGAACACCGTGTACGCGACGTTCTTTCCCAACGATCCGCCGGCCCGTTCGACGGTGGCGGTATCGGGACTCGCCTTCGGCGCGAAGGTGGAAATCGAGTGCATCGCCGTGATGGCTACGTGAGGGCCTTCTGAGCGACGCCGACGTCATCGTCGTCGGGCTGGGCGCGGTGGGTGCCGCTGCCGCATGGCAGCTCGCCGGCCGGGGCCTCCGGGTGCGGGCCTTCGATGCCCGCCGCCCGCCGCACTCGGCGGGCTCGACCCACGGCGGATCGCGCGTCATCCGCGAGACCGCGTTCGAGCATCCCCGCTACGTCCCGCTGGTTCGCCGCGGCTACCAGCTGTGGGCCGATCTGGCGGCCCGCGCGGGCCGCCAGCTGTTGAGTCCCTCCGGCGCGCTCTACGCCGGGGTACCGCAGGCATCCGTCGTTGCCGGCTCGCGGCAAAGCGCGCAGGCGCACGGCGTCGCCTGCGAGGAGCTGACGGCCGCCCAGCTGCGCGCGCGCTGGCCGGTCTTTGCCTGCGCCGATGGGATGATTGGTCTTTTCGAGCCCGGCGGCGGAATTCTCCGGCCCGAGTCCTGCATTCGCGCGCTGCTCGATGCTGCCGAGGGAGAGGGCGCGTCGCTCCATTTCGACGAACCGATGCTGGAGTGGGGTGTGGCCGGTAATGCCGCGTGGATTCGGACCTGCACTGCGCGCTACGAGGCCGCGCACCTGGTTCTGGCGCTCGGTCCCTGGATGCTGCCGATCCTTGAGCCGTTGGCACGTGGCATCTGGGTCGAGCGGGTGGTGCAACATTGGTTCGTGCCGCGGGGTGATGCGGCGCCGCTCTCGCCGGGGCGGATGCCGATCTATCTGTGGGAGGACGCCGATGGAGAGATTTTCTATGGCTTTCCGATGCTCGACGGGGCAATGAAGTGCGCGGTCCATCACCGTGGCGAGTCGACCACGGCCGACACCGCGCGCCGCTCGGTTTCGGCCGATGAAATCGCCCGCGCCGAGTCGCTGCTGGCGAAATTCATCCCCGCCGCCGTGGGGCCGCGCATCTACTCGGCGGTCTGCCTCTACACCAACACACCGGATGGCGACCTGCTGCTCGACCGGCACCCTGCTTACGAGCGGGTGATTCTGGCGAGTCCCTGCAACGGCATCGGCTTCAAGTTCGTTCCGGCGATCGGCGAAATCGTCGCCGACCTGGCGCAGGACCGTTCGCCGCGATTCGACATCGCGCCATTCGGCATCGCCCGGCTCCGGGCCTAGGGTTCGCCGAACGGATCTCCCGGCGGCGCCACCAGCGGGCGGCTGGGTGCCGGCAGCTCCTGGCGGTCCATCCAGCGCCGGAAATCGCCGGCCACCGATTGCCAATGGGCGCGCGACGCATCGCTTCCCGCCTGCGCCAGCAGCCGGGCGCGAGGCTGAAGCTGGCTGATCTTCAGCTCGGCCATCGCCCGCACCTCGGGCGAGGCCTCGCGATCGGCGGCGAGGGCGAGCAGCCGGTCGGCCACGGCGCGGGCCGCGATCCGCCGCAACGCCGCGGTATGGGCATCGGCGTCGGCCTTCCAGGTGTGCGCCACCAGCGCGTCGATCGTCTCGCCTAACGAGAGCGCTCCGGGATCGCGCGCCGCGAACTGGACCAGCCGTGCCGCACGGTCGCGCTGGAGAATCCCGTCCACGATCATCCCCGCCAGCGTGGCCGCCGCTCCCAGCTCGTCGAAGGCCGGCCGGGTGCGCGAGCCAAAGAGCTCGACCGACCCGGGATAGTTCGACGGCCGGGGGCCGAGCAGCGTCACCACGGTGTCGGGAATGGCCAGCTCGCGGGGCTCGAGGGCGCCGATCAGCTGCGCCAGCGCGGCGCGCTGGGCCGGGGCCGCCACCGGCCGCGTCTCCTGCTGGTTGTCGCCGCGGACGGCATTGGCGTATTCCAGTCCGCCGATCGATTTGCTCAACGAGTTCAGCGCGAAGCGGTGCCAGAAGTAGAGCGGTGCGAACCGCTCCTGGAGCAGCGCGACCGCCTCGCCCTCGCGGATGTTGCGCAGACCGAAGTGCGCCATCGCGACCCGCCGGACATTCATCTGGTGCGTCAGGAACTCCGCCGGCGTCGCCGCGTCGTCCCAGAGATTGGTGCGCGGATCGGAAGCGAACTCGGGGCGCGCGTCGCTGTCGCTGAGGTAGAGGTATCCCTTGTCGAGACCGTCGCGCACGATGGCCCGGAGCGAATCGGCTTCCTGGCCGTCGGGAAAGATCCCGTAGCCCCAATGGATCGCCCAGACATCGTAGGCGCCGGGGCCGGTCGCATAGGCGGCGCCGATATCGATATTGCCCCCGGGGCCGAGCCGTACGCGGGGCGGCGGGTAGTCCATGACCGACGCGCGCTCGTAGGTCGACGCGATGTAGTTGTGCTGCAGTCCCAGCGTGTGGCCGATCTCGTGCGCCGTCACCTGGCGCACCCGCGCCAGCACGAATGCCGTGTCGGCCGCCGCGGCGTCGGCGCCCATCAGCGCCGCGTAGATGTTGTAGTCGGTGCGGGCGCGGTGGGAATCGAGCCGCGCCATTCCCTTGATCATCTCGCCCGTGCGCGGGTCGGAGATCGCGCCCCCCACCGACCAGCCGCGCTCGTTGCGGTTCTCCCACTGCACGACGTTGTAGCGCGCGTCCATCGGGTCGGCGCCCTCGGGCAAGTCCTCGACGCGAAAACCGCCGGGAAGCCCCGCCTGCGCGAAGACCTGTTCCCAGAATTTCGCGCCCTGCACCGTGGCGGTGCGCATCGGCTCGGGAATGCCGCGATCGATGTAGTAGACGATCGGATTGACGATGGGTGAGCGCGGATCGTTCGGATTGGCTCGCGTCAGGCGGTGGCGCGCGATCCAACGCTGCTCCAGCGAGCCCTGGATCGGCTGGGCGTAATCCTTGAATGCGATGCCGAAAAACCCTACCCGCGGATCTTCGGCGCGCGGCTTGTACGCGTCGTCGGGGAGGGGCAGCAGCGACAGATGTTCGCGCAGCGTGAAGGCCGAGCCGTCGGGGACGATGGATCCGACGATGCCGCCGGGCCGCCCGCTGGTCGTGAAGGTCAGCGCGACGTCCACCTCGGTGTTGGCCGGGAAGTTTCTCGTGTAGGGCCGATAGATCCCGGACCGGTCGGCGGAGACGCTGTACGAACCCTGCTGGGCGTTCTGGAGCGCCTCGGGAACGCCGGTCCAGTCGCGGACGAAGAACGGCGTCGCATCCACGAGCAAGCGGCCATCCTGCGCCGCGACCAGCGGCAGTGCGGCCACGGTGCTCGGCGGGAACGCTTCGGCGACGCTGCGGGCGTTGTCGCTCGTTCCCGACGAGCGGTAGTTCCAGTTCTCGAACACCACGAGAACGTGCGAGCCGTTGCGGTCGAAGCGGGCGACGTGCGCTTCGCCGTCGGAACCGCGATCGATGCCGATCGGGTTCGAGCCGAGCCCCGTGGCCTGCGTCACGGTGAGGAGCAGGCGCGTGGTGTCATGGGGCAGCTCGAGAAAAATGCGACCCTGGTCGTTGTCGAGGTACAGCGTCAGAAAGCCGGGAAGGCGGTCCATGTGCGCCGTCGCCGTGGCGATGTCGGTGCCGACGGCGGGATGCTGGGGCGCGTTCTGGGCGAGGCTGGCGCGCGCACTGAGCGCGGCGGCGAAGACGAGTGTCGGTATGCGCATGCGGAGAGAGTGCACCGCGGCGCCGGGCGCCGCAACCGCCAGGCGCGCGAGGCTAGTGTGCGCCCTGAAGCCTGGTCATGGCCTGGATGGCGAGCGGCCGGCTCGGATCGGCTTGTGCCGCGATGGCCAGATACCGTTGATAGGCGGCCGCCGCTCCGGTGGTGTCGCGCGGGGTGTCGAGCGAGCGGGCCAGGAGCAGCCACCCGGCAGACGCCAGCGGCTCGACCCGGGTCGCCTTCCGGAGTGCCTCGACCGCGGCGTCGTGGCGCCCGATGCGGTCGAGCACCGTCGCCGCGATGGTGCAGGCGAAGAACTGGACATCCGGCCGGTCGATGGCGCGGCGGATAGCCCCGGCGGCGTTGGCGGTATCGTGCTGCTGGAGGGCGAGGAGTCCCATCCGCAGGAGCGAGGGGTAGTAATTGTCGTCCTCGCCTAACGAGCGCTCGTAGGCCTCCCGGGCTTTCGCGGTGTCGCGCTGGTCTTCGAGGATCCGGCCGCGGGCGTATTCCCACGCCGCGATCGAGGCGAAGACGTGATGGTCGGCATCGGTGTTGGCGCCGCGGCGGCGGGCCAGCGCCAGGGTCATCATCGCGGCGGCGCTGTCGAGCTGGCGCATCTCCATGAAGGCCCGCGCCCGCTCCTGCCAGATCGCATCCTGCGCGTTGGTGTGCTGGGCCAGGGCCCAGAGCTGGAGCGCGTTGCGCAGCTCGCCGCGGCTGTAGTGGAGACTGCCGAGCGCGTACGGATCGTTCTGCTGGAGGAACTGCTCGGTGGCTACCGCAATGCCGCCGCCGTTGTTCGATCCGGTCTGGACCGTGCCGGTGGACCGCAGTCCGTTGATCGCTCCTGAGCCGGCGCTCGACCCGCTGCCCAGAAAGTCGTCGGTGCCCTTTGCCGCCTGGCGAGCCCAGGCAAAGAGCAGCAGCTCATCCATGCCGCGGTGGAAGAAGGGGTCGATCATCTCGGCCC